>NZ_CP077097.1:1060000-1370000 GCF_014269225.2 Pseudomonas anuradhapurensis | reverse complement strand
TCAGGGTGCTGCCCTCGGCCATCTGCAGGCGTGGGCCGTAAGGTTCGAGCACACGTGCCAGCTCGGCGTAGCGCTGCAAATTCATCCCCTGCACCTGCACCTGCAACTGGCTGCTGGCGCCGGGGCGCGTGACGTAGCGCGGCGCCAGGCGGACGCTGACCGCCTGCATCACGGCGTCGGCCAAGGCTGCCGGGTCGGCGCCCTCGGCGGTGCCTTGCTCGCGTTGGTCGCCCAACCATAACTGCCATTTGCCTTGCCACTTGCCGTCGGCTTCGCGAGCATGCACCGCCAGCAGGGCATCGGCGCCGTAGCGCTCGGATGCTTCGCGCAGCGGTGCCGGGTCGCCGCCCTCGATATGCTCGGCGTTGGCCACCAGTTGCTCCTGCAGGTCGGCCAGCGGCAGGCGCAGCGGCAAGCCACGGTGCTGGGCGGCGCGGCGCAGCGGTTCGGCGCTGGCCTGGCCGTCGCCAACCAGGCTGCTGCCTTCGGCACTGTCGTTCAGCCACCAGCCAAGGATCGATGGCCGGTTGCTGCCCCACAAGGCCAGGCCGGCCTTGCGCAGGGCCCGCTCGGTACTGCCGGGGTCGAACTCGACCAGCACCGACTCGGGTGGCCCGGCTTCGCTGGCGACCTGGTTGATGATTTGCTGCGGGTCCTTGCGCAGCTCGGCCAGTGCCGGGTTCTGTGCCGCCTTGGGGTCGCCGGTCAGGCGCAGCACCAGGGTGTCGAGCGCCTTGGCGGTAGCCGCTGCGCGGGCTTCGGCGCCCGGCCCGGTGACCGGTTCGCGTACCTGGTAAAGGCCAGCGACATTTTCAGCCTGGACGGTGGCCGAGATCAGGGCCAGGCAACCGGCTGCCAGAATATTGAACAAACGCATGGAGGATTCCTGTCCAGTCGAGCATCAGGCCGCAAGCCTGACGCTGCAAGAAAAAGCAGGCCGAGCGCCAGGCTGGCGTGTCGCGCAGCGTGAAGCCCGTTGCTTGCAGCTTATACATATGCAACCGCATCAACCACCCTCAGGCTTTTTTCAACAATTACCGCCCTGCCCGTCGGCCTGAGGATGGCCGCTGCCCGGCAACCCTGATAAAATCGCGCGCCTTCACAGACCACTGACGTTTCAGGCAGCCGCCGCCTACCAGCCGGCCTTGGCCGTCATGGTCGTTTTTTTAGAATCCCTCCCTCCTAAAGGCCTGGATCAATGAGCAAGCAACCCTCCCTGAGCTACAAGGACGCCGGTGTAGACATCGACGCCGGCGAAGCACTGGTCGAACGCATCAAGGGCGTGGCAAAACGCACCGCACGCCCTGAAGTCATGGGTGGCCTGGGCGGCTTCGGCGCCCTCTGCGAGATCCCGGCCGGCTACAAGCAACCGGTGCTGGTCTCCGGCACCGATGGTGTCGGCACCAAGCTGCGCCTGGCGCTGAACCTGAACAAGCACGACAGCATCGGCCAGGACCTGGTCGCCATGTGCGTCAACGACCTGGTGGTGTGCGGTGCCGAGCCGCTGTTCTTCCTCGACTACTATGCCACCGGCAAGCTCAACGTCGATGTGGCCGCCACCGTGGTCACCGGCATTGGCGCCGGTTGCGAACTGGCTGGCTGCTCGCTGGTCGGCGGTGAAACCGCCGAGATGCCGGGCATGTACGAAGGCGAAGACTACGACCTGGCCGGCTTCTGCGTCGGCGTGGTGGAAAAGGCCGAGATCATCGACGGTTCCAAGGTCGCCACCGGCGACGCGCTGATCGCCCTGCCCTCCTCGGGCCCGCACTCCAACGGCTATTCGCTGATCCGCAAGATCCTTGAAGTGTCCGCCACCGACATCGAGAACACCCAGCTGGACGGCAAGCCGCTGGCCGACCTGCTGATGGCGCCGACCCGCATCTACGTCAAGCCGCTGCTGCAGCTGATCAAGAACACCGGCGCGGTCAAGGCCATGGCCCACATCACCGGTGGTGGCCTGCTGGACAACATCCCGCGCGTACTGCCGGCCAACGCCCAGGCGGTCATCGACGTGGCCAGCTGGCAGCGCCCGGCGGTGTTCGACTTCCTGCAGGAAAAAGGCAACGTCGACGAGCATGAAATGCACCGCGTGCTGAACTGCGGCGTCGGCATGGTCATCTGTGTCGCCCAGGACCAGGTAGAAGCTGCACTGAACGAACTGCGCGCCGCCGGTGAGCAGCCATGGGTGATCGGCCACATCGCCGAAGCCGCCGAGGGCGCTGCCCAGGTCGAGCTGCAGAACCTCAAGGCACACTGATGCCAAGCAAGACCTGCAATGTAGTGGTACTGCTGTCGGGCTCCGGCAGCAACCTGCAAGCGTTGATCGACAGCTGCCAAGGCCAGGACAGCCCGGTATGCATCCGCGCGGTGGTTTCCAACCGCGCCGACGCCTACGGCCTGCAACGCGCCGCGGCAGCCGGCATCGACAGTGTCGTGCTCGAGCACACCCAGTTCGACAGCCGTGAAGCCTTCGATGCCGCGCTGATGGCGCGCATCGACGGTTTTGCCCCGGACCTGGTGGTGCTGGCCGGTTTCATGCGCATCCTCAGTGGTGACTTCGTGCGTCACTACCAAGGCCGCCTGCTCAATATCCACCCGTCGTTGCTGCCCAAGTACAAGGGCCTGCATACCCATCGGCGGGCGCTGGAGGCAGGCGACGCCGAACACGGCTGCAGCGTACACTTCGTGACTGAGGAACTCGATGGCGGCCCATTGGTCGTACAGGCTGTAGTGCCGGTGGCGTCTGACGACACCGTCGAAAGCCTGGCCCAGCGGGTACACCGCCAGGAACATCTGATCTACCCGCTGGCAGTGCGCTGGTACGCTGAAGGGCGCTTGCGTCTTGGCGAACACGGCGCATTACTGGATGGCCAACCCCTGGCGGCCAGCGGTCACCTGATTCGATCCTAGGAGAATTTATGCGTCGCGCCCTGCTCTTGGCTCTCGCCGTGCTCGCCCTGCCCCTCCAGGCAGCTGATCTGAAGCCTTTCTCGGCCAGCTACACCGCCGACTGGAAGCAGCTGCCCATGAGCGGCACCGCCGAACGCAGCCTGGTCAAGAATGCCAACGGTACCTGGGACCTTAACTTCAAGGCCTCCATGATGATCGCCAGCCTGACCGAGCAAAGCACCCTGCGCATGGACAACGATACCCTGCTGCCGCAGCAGTATCACTTCGAGCGCGGCGGCCTGGGCAAGGCCAAGAAGGTCGACCTGAACTTCGACTGGAACGCCAAGAAGGTCACCGGCAGCGATCGTGGCGATGCCATCAACCTGCCGCTGAACCGTGGTGTGCTGGACAAGTCGTCCTACCAGCTGGCCCTGCAGCATGACGTGGCCGCTGGCAAGAAAAGCATGACCTACCAGGTGGTTGACGGTGACGAGATCGACACCTACGACTTCCGCGTCCTGGGCACCGAAAAGGTCACCACCAAGACCGGCCAGGTCGATGCGGTCAAGGTCGAGCGTGTACGTGACCCGAGCCAGAGCAAGCGCATCACCGAGCTGTGGTTCGCCAAGAACTGGGATTACCTGCTGGTGCAACTGCGCCAGGTCGAAACCGATGGCAAGGAGTACGTGATCGTGCTGCAGGATGGCACGGTCGATGGCAAGCCGGTCAAGGGCAACTGAGCCGCACTGCCTGAAGCACCCGAAGCCCCGCCTTGAGCGGGGCTTTTTTCTGCCTGCCTTGCACCGACGGCCTTGTGCCGCGATGGGCCGCAGAGCGGCCCCGGCAATCTTGCGTCAAGGCAAAGATCCTGGGGCCGCTGCGCGCCCCATCGCGACACAAGGCCGCTCCTACAAAAGCGCACCAACAGGCCCAGGGGCTGTTGATGAAACTTGTTTCATGACTGTTTTATTTACTTAGCCTGCTAACAAACTCTATAAAGAGGACGTGCGACAGCTTGTCGCAGCCAACTCAAGCAGTGGAGTTTACCGATGACAGTCCAAGTAACCGAACGCGACGAATCGAAAATGTCCCACGAAGGCCTGGCCGCTGGTGTGCGGATCTGGGATGTGCACCAACAAGGCCAACTGGTGGGCATGTTCCACAACGAGCACGAAGCGCACCAGTACCGGGCCGAGCTGGAAAACCTGGAAAACCAGCGCACCACGCAGTGACCCCGCTACCCATGAAAAACCCCGCCAAGGCGGGGTTTTTGCTGTTTACCACATCAGGTCGTCCGGGATCTTGTAGGCCGCATACGGGTCGTCCTCGTCCGCTTCCTCGACATGGGTGTTGAGCAGCAGGATACGGCTGGGGTCACGCTCCTGGATCTTCACCGCCGCTTCGCGGGGAATGACCTCGTAACCACCGCCAAACGACACCACGGCCAGCGCACCGTTGCTCAGCTTGGTGCGCATCAGGGCGTTGACGGCAATACGCTTGACCTTCTTGTCGTCGACGAAGTTGTAGTAGTCCTCGGTGTTCAGTTTGGGCAGGCGGGTGGCTTCGATCAGTTGCTTGATCTGCGCCGCCCGGGCCTTCTGCTCGGCTTTTTCCTGCTGCTGGCGGTTCAGCTCCTGGTCCCGCTTGGCCTTCTCGGCCATGGCTTCCTTGGCCAAGCGCTGCTGGCTGTCGTCCACCTCGACCTGGCCTTTATGCTCCAGGCGTTTCTGTTTCTTCTCGGCCTTGTTGGCCTGGGAAACCTGTTTCTGGTTGACCAGACCGGCTTTGAGCAATTGGTCGCGAAGGGAAAGGCTCATGAATGTTCACTCACTTATGCAACAGCTCAGCCGCAGCTGGGCAGGTTCTTTTCCTGACGCTTGGCTTCACCCCAGAGGGTGTCCAGCTCGTCAAGGCTACAATCTTCGATGGGGCGCCCACTGTCGCGCAACACCTGTTCGATGAAGCGAAAACGCCGTTCGAACTTGCGGTTGGCGCGGCGCAGGGCATGTTCAGGGTCGTGCTTGAGGTGGCGGGCCAGGTTGACGCTGGCGAACAGCAGGTCGCCGATTTCATCTTCGAGCGCATCGGCGTCGCCGTCGGCCATGGCCTGCAGCACTTCGTCCAGTTCCTCGCGGACCTTGTCCAGCACCGGCAATGCCTCAGGCCAGTCGAAACCGACGGTGGCCGCGCGCTTTTGCAGTTTGGCGGCACGCGACAACGCCGGCAATGCCGCGGGTACATCGTCGAGCAGCGACAACTGTTCGGGCTGGCTCTTTTCCGCACGCTCTTCGGCCTTGATTTCTTCCCAGCGTGACTTGACCTGGGCCTCGCTCAAGCTGGGGGTGTCCACCGGCGCATACAGCTCACCGGTGGGGAACACATGCGGGTGGCGGCGGATGAGCTTGCGGGTGATGCTGTCGACCACGCCAGCGAACTCGAAGCGCCCTTCTTCGCGGGCCAGCTGGCTGTAGTACACCACCTGGAACAGCAGGTCACCCAGTTCACCTTGCAGGTGCTCGAAATCGCCGCGCTCGATGGTGTCGGCGACCTCGTAGGCCTCTTCGATGGTGTGCGCGACGATACTCGCGTAGTTCTGCTGCAGGTCCCATGGGCAGCCGTACTGCGGGTCGCGCAGGCGGGCCATGAGGTGCAGCAGGTCGTCAAGGGTGTAGGTCATCTAAGCAGGTCCTTCGGTGGTGGCTGCTTCGCGGATCAACCCGCCCCGCGAAGCAGGCGCCGCAGTCTCAAGGCGTACGATTACGCCGCGTCTCGATGATGTTCGGCAACTGCGAGATCCGCCCCAACAGGCGCCCCAGCGCGTCCAGGCCGGGAATCTCGATGGTCAGCGACATCAATGCGGTGTTGTCTTCCTTGTTCGAGCGGGTATTCACCGCCAGCACGTTGATCTTCTCGTTCAGCAGCACTTGCGACACGTCGCGCAGCAGGCCCGGGCGGTCGTAGGCTCGTATCACGATATCCACCGGGTAGGTCTGCACCGGGATCGGCCCCCAGCTGACCTGGATCATGCGCTCGGGCTCCTTGCCCGCCAGCTGCAGCACCGAGGCGCAGTCCTGGCGGTGGATGCTCACGCCACGGCCCTGGGTAATGTAGCCGACGATGGCGTCGCCCGGCAGCGGCTGGCAGCAGCCGGCCATCTGCGTCAACAGGTTGCCGACCCCCTGGATCTGGATGTCGCCACGCTTGCCGGTGCGCGGCCCGGTAGGCTTGCGCGGCACCAGTTCGATCTGCTCGATGCGCTCAGGCTCAAGCAACTGCTGGGCCGCGTTGACCAGGTGGGCCAGGCGCAGGTCGCCGGCGCCGAGCGAGGCGAACATGTCTTCGGCGGTCTTGACGTTGGTCTTCTCGGCCAGGCGCTCGAAGTCCACTTGCGGCAGGCCCAGGCGGCTGAGTTCACGCTCGAGCAGGGTCTTGCCGGCAGCAACGTTCTGGTCGCGTGCCTGCAGCTTGAACCAGTGCACGATCTTGGCCCGCGCACGCGAGGTGGTGACGTAGCCCAGGTTGGAGTTCAACCAGTCACGGCTGGGGTTGCCGTGCTTGCTGGTGATGATCTCGACCTGTTCGCCGGTCTGCAAGCTGTAGTTGAGCGGCACGATGCGCCCGTTGATCTTGGCGCCGCGGCAGTTGTGACCGATTTCGGTGTGCACGCGGTAGGCGAAGTCCAGCGGGGTGGCGCCCTTGGGCAGGTCGATGGCATGGCCGTCAGGGGTGAACACGTAGACCCGGTCCGGCTCGATATCGACCCGCAACTGCTCGGCCAGGCCACCGATGTCGCCCAGTTCTTCGTGCCATTCCAGCACCTGGCGCAGCCAGGAGATCTTCTCTTCGTAATGGTTGGAGCTGGACTTGACGTCGGTACCCTTGTAGCGCCAGTGGGCGCAAACCCCGAGCTCGGCTTCCTCGTGCATGCCGTGGGTACGGATCTGCACTTCCAGCACCTTGCCCTCGGGGCCGATCACCGCGGTGTGCAGCGAGCGGTAGCCGTTTTCCTTGGGGTTGGCGATGTAGTCGTCGAACTCCTTGGGAATGTGCCGCCACAGCGTGTGCACGATACCCAGTGCGGTGTAGCAGTCGCGGATTTCCGGCACCAGCACGCGCACTGCGCGCACGTCGTAGATCTGGCTGAACTCCAGGCCCTTGCGCTGCATCTTGCGCCAGATCGAGTAGATATGTTTCGCCCGGCCGCTGATGTCGGCCTTCACGCCGGTGGCCAACAGTTCGTTCTGCAGCTGGTTCATCACGTCGGCGATGAAACGCTCGCGGTCCAGCCGCCGCTCGTGCAGCAGCTTGGCAATCTGCTTGTACTGGTCGGGCTCGAGGTAGCGGAAGGACAGGTCTTCCAGCTCCCACTTGATGTGGCCGATGCCCAGGCGGTGCGCCAGCGGTGCATAAATGTCGAACACCTCGCGAGCAACACGCAGGCGTTTCTCGTCGTCGGCGGCCTTGACCGCACGGATCGCGCAGGTGCGCTCGGCCAGCTTGATCAGCGCCACGCGCACATCATCGACCATGGCCACGAGCATCTTGCGCAGGTTCTCGACCTGCGCCTGCGAACCCAGCACCAGCGACTGCCGCGGGCTGAGGCTGGCGCTGATGGCCGCCATGCGCAGCACGCCGTCGATCAGCTTGGACACTACCGGGCCGAAACGCTGGCTGACCTCGGCCAGGGTCACCTTGCCCTCGCGCACCGAGCGGTAGATGACCGCCGCTACCAGGGAATCCTGGTCGAGCTTGAGGTCGGCGAGGATTTCGGCGATTTCCAGGCCTGCCTGGAAGCTGGACGTCCCGTCCGCCCAGGAATGCTTGGCCGGATTGCCTTTTTTCTCGACTTCATGGGCGAACTCGCAGGCCTCTTTCAGCGCTGCGCGATCCAGTGCCGAATCGACGCTCACCACATGGTCCAACCATGCTTCGAGATTGATACTGCCGTCAGTGTTGACCGGCTGGTGCACTCTCACCTGTACCATCTTTGTTTTACCTTTCCATACAGCGCACCACGCGGGCGCGCTGGCGATCACCGTGCGGCTGCCATTCCCTGAAAGCCGCACCAAGGGGCCAGTCAGCTAGCCCGCTTCGAATAACGCCATGGCCTCGACATGCGCCGTTTGAGGAAACATGTCGAGAATCCCGGCCCTTTTTAACCGGTACCCCTGGCCGACCAGCACCTGGGCGTCTCGCGCCAGCGTGGCCGGATTGCACGATACGTAGACCAGCCTTCTGGCCTTGAGGCGGGCGATGCCTTGCACCACTTCGAAAGCACCGTCGCGCGGTGGATCCAAGAGTACCGCAGAAAAGCCCTCGGCGGCCCATCCGGTGCCTGCCAAAGGCTGCGATAAATCGGCCTGAAAAAACCGTGCGTTATGCACATTGTTGTTCCGGGCATTGGCTGCGGCCCGATCGACCATGGCCTGCACGCCTTCCACTGCCACCACCTCGCGCGCCTGGCGCGCCAGCGGCAAGGCGAAGTTGCCCAGGCCGCAGAACAGGTCCAGCACACGCTCGTCGGCCTGCGGTGCAAGCCAGGCCAGGGCCTGCTCGATCATTGCCGTGTTGACCTGGGCATTCACCTGCACGAAGTCACCCGGGCGCCAGGCCAGTTCCAGCTGCCATGGTGCCAGGGCGAAGCCCAGTTGCGCAGCCGGCTGCAGCGGTGCCGGCTCACCTTCGCCTTGCAGCCACAGTTGCGCCTTGGCCTGCTCGCAGAACGCTTGCAGCCTGGCCAGGTCTTCTGCTGGCAACGGCGCGACATGGCGCACCAGCAGCGCCTCGGCAGTGCCGCTGAACAATTCGACATGGCCCAGCGCCTGCGGCTTGCTCAAGGAACGCAGCACAGTCGGCAAATGGCGCAGAATCGACTGCAAGGGCTGTACCAGCACCGCGCAATCGTCGATGGCAATGATGTCCTGGCTGGCTTCGGCGCGAAAGCCCACCTGCAGTTGGCGTGCCTTGGCATCCCAGCGCACCGCCACGCGGGCGCGGCGACGGTAGCCGAATTCCGGCCCGCTCAGCGGCGGCGCCCACTCTTCGGGTTGCACGCCGGCGACCCGCTGCAGTTGCTCGGCCAGGGTGCGCTGCTTGAGCGCCAGTTGCGCCTCGTGCGGCAGGTGCTGCAGGTTGCAGCCACCACAACGATCGTAATACCGGCAAGGCGCCTCACGGCGCTCCGGGCTGGCCTGCAGCAGCCGCTCCAGGCGGGCCTCGACCACTTTGCCGCGGGCATTGAGCACCCGCGCCTCCACGGCTTCGCCGGCCAGGGCGCCGCTGACGAACCAGGTGCGCCCCTCGAAGAAGGCGATACCCCGGCCGTCACCGGCCAGGCGCTCGATGTCCAGCCGCTGCTTCTTGCCCACGGGTACCTGGGCGGTACGGTTACCACCGGCCGGCTGGAAGCGCAGGCCGCTGTTGCTTTTTTTCTTGGACATTTAGCTCAGGTCGAACAGGCCGGTGGACAGGTAACGGTCGCCACGGTCGCAGATGATCGCGACCATCGTGGCGTTTTCCACCTCGCGGGACAGGCGCAGCATGGCCGCGACCGCACCACCGGAAGACACGCCGCAGAAAATGCCCTCTTCACGGGCAAGGCGGCGGGTGGTGTCTTCGGCTTCCTGCTGCGACATGTCGACCACACGGTCGACGCGGGTGGCGTCGAAGATCTTCGGCAGGTACTCCTCGGGCCAGCGGCGGATACCCGGGATGGCCGAACCTTCCATCGGCTGCAGGCCGATGATCTGCACCGCCGGGTTCTGTTCCTTGAGGTACTGCGAGCAGCCCATGATGGTCCCGGTGGTGCCCATGGAGCTGATGAAATGGGTGATGCTGCCCTGGGTCTGCTGCCAGATCTCCGGGCCGGTGCTGGTGTAGTGGGCGATCGGGTTGTCGCCGTTGGCGAACTGGTCCAGCACCAGGCCACGGCCTTCGGCCTGCAGCTTCTCGGCCAGGTCACGGGCGCCTTCCATGCCCTCTTCCTTGGTCACCAGGATCAGCTCGGCGCCGTAGGCGGTCATGGCGGCCTTGCGCTCGGCGGTGGAGTTGTCAGGCATGATCAGGATCATCTTGTAGCCCTTGATCGCCGCCGCCATCGCCAGGGCGATGCCGGTGTTGCCGGAGGTGGCTTCGATCAGGGTGTCGCCGGGCTTGATCTGGCCGCGCAGTTCGGCGCGGGTGATCATCGACAGTGCCGGGCGGTCCTTCACCGAGCCGGCAGGATTGTTACCTTCGAGCTTGAGCAGGAGGGTATTGCTGGTTTCGCCAGCGATGCGCTGCAGGCGAACCAGAGGCGTATTGCCGACGCAATCGGCGATGGTTGGGTACTGCAAGGTCATGGCGTATTTCACAATCCGGACGGCAGGGGCGACTATCATACCGGCAAACCCTTCGCGGCCATATCACGCAATCTGTGATGAATATAGCTACAGGCTATATGCGCCTGTTGTGCCGCCTGCAGCAGCGGCCTTGTGTCGCGATGGGGCGCGCAGTGGCCCAAGGTTGCCGCTTCGCCGCTTGAATTGCCGGGGCCGCTGCGCGCCCCATCGCGACACAAGGCCGCTGCTACAGGGAAGGCGCTGGCTGTTGGGTCACCGCTGCATGTAACGGCAAGCGCATACACAACCGCAGCCCGCGTTTGCCATTCTCCGCCCACAAGGTCCCGCCCTGGCGCTGAATTGCACTGCGGGCGATGCTCAACCCCAGGCCGAAGCCCCCATCCCCAGGCCGTGAGCCGTCCAGCCGAGAGAACGGCGCAAAGATTCGCTCCAGGTCGTCTTCACCTACGCCGCCACCTTCATCCTCCAGCCACAGCCGCCAATAGCTGCCGTCACGCTGCCCGCCCAAGCGCACCACACCCTCGGCCGGTGAATGCCGAATGGCATTGCGCAACAGGTTCTCCAGCGCCTGGGCCAGATGATTGAGGTTGCCCAGCACCCAGCAGCCGGCCGGCACCTCGCAGCGCAACCGCGCGAGCGACCAGCCGCTCTCGTAACTGGCGTTCTCGGCCAGCAACTCCCACAGGGCATGGACCTCGATCGGCTCCAGGTTCATCGGCGCGCGCTCGGCATCCTGCCAGGCCAGTTGCAGGGTATCTTCGACCAGCTGCTGCATGCAGCCCAGCTCCCGTGACAAGCGTTCACGCAGGCGTGGCAGGTCGGTTTCGCTCTCGCAGGCCACGCGCAGCCGGCTGAGCGGCGTACGCATTTCGTGGGACAGGTCGCGTAGCAACTGCTGTTGCATCGCCACCGTCCCCTGCAAGCGCTCGGCCATCTGGTCGAAGGCGCGGGCCAGCTCGCCCAGTTCGTCGTGGCGGGCGATGGTACGTGAGTCGAGGCGCGCCGACAGCTGGTCGGCGCGCCAGGCGTTGGCCTGCTCGCGCAACTGGTTCAACGGCACGATCAGCATGCGGTAAAGCCCCACGCACAGCAGCAGGGTGAACAGGCCAGGGATGATGCCGTTGGTGACGACCCGCCATAACAGCCGGTGCTGGCCGGGGTTGAAGCGCTGCGGCAGTTCGATCACCAGCAGGCCCTGCTCCGCTGCCCCCGGAAACGGTATGCGCAGCCACGGCTGCCCCACGGTGCGCTGACTCATCGGCCAGTCGACACCGCGCAGGCGGGTCAAGCGTTGCATGGTCTGCGGGTCGAGGCTGGCGCTGTCGAGTGGCCGCAGGTTGAGGTCGAACACGCCAACCCAACCGTGTTCGCGCTGGCGCATCGCCGCCAGCCAGCGGTCCAGCCCTGCCCGCCCGCCGCTGCGCCAGGCCTGCTCGGCCTCGCTGGCATAGCCCTGCAACACCTGCCGCGCCGGCACCGAAAGAAAGGCGTCCTGGGTTTCCATGTGCCGGCCCCAGGTGTAGCTGAGGCCGATCATCAGCAGGCAGAAGCCCACCAGCAGGATGGCCAGCTTCCAGAACAACGAGTGACGGTCGAGCATGGGTCACTCCAGCTCTCTGGCGCTGAGCACGTAGCCCTTGCCCCACACGGTACGCACCTGCCGGGCGTGATAACCGATGGCCTTGAGCTTGCGACGGATCTGGCTGACATGCATGTCCAGGCTGCGATCATGCCGTGAATAGCCCCGTTGCAATACCTGCTGGTACAGGAACGGCTTGCTCAGCACCTCGTCCGGGTTGCGGTTGAGGATATCGAGCAGACGATATTCGCTGGGGGTGAGGCCGGCCAGGCGGCCGTCCAGGCGTACATCGCACAGGCCCTCGTCGTAGTGCAATCCACCGCTGACGGGCTGCGCCTGCGGGGCGCGGTGGCGACGTTCGAGGGCGACCCGGCGCAGGATCGCCTCGATGCGCACGCGCAGTTCGGCGATGCTGAACGGCTTGGGCAGGTAATCATCGGCACCACGCTGGAAACCGTTGATGCGGTCGGCCTCGGCACCCAGTGCCGACATCAGGATCACCGGCGTGGTGCTGCGTTGGCGCAACTGCGCCAGGGCATCCAGGCCGTTGAGCCCGGGTAGCAGGATGTCCATCAGCACCACATCGAAGGCGCGGCGCCCTGCTGTTTCCAGGCCCTCCAGGCCATTGCGGCACCAGGTCACCTGGTAGCCGCCGCGCTGCAGCTGTTCGTGCAGATAGGCACCCAGGACCGGGTCATCCTCGATGGCGAGGATATTGGAGTTGTGAACAACTTCAGGATTCATTGGCAACTGTCATGCATTCTCAATTGCGCAATTATTGGGCATCCTGCGCCTGCCGGGCAACCGCCCCGCCCGCAATACGCCGCCACGGGTGCAAAACACGTACTAAACAGGTGCAATAGCACGGCGGGCGGAGTAACTTCCCGCCTTGGCCGTCCTCGCTTGACGGCGTCCAGGCACATGACAGGAGGCGAGTGTGCTCGATCGCTTGGGAATTCGCAGCCGGGTCCTGCTGCTGGCGTTGTTGCCGGCCGGCCTGATGGCCCTGGTGCTGGGCAGTTATTTCACCTGGCTGCAGCAAAATGACCTGCGCACCCAGTTGCTGCAACGCGGCAAGATGATTGCCGAGCAGCTGGCGCCACTGGCCGCGCCCGCCATGGCCAAGCTGGCACCGGCGCAACTGGAGCGCATTGCCGCGCAAACCCTGGAGCAGGCCGATGTGCGCGCCGTCACCTTCCTCGCCCCGGACCGCACACGCCTGGCTCACGCTGGCCCGAGCATGCTCAACCAGCCGCCAAGCGGCGGTACCGGCATGCAGCTGCTGCAGCGCAGCGGCAATGACGCCACGCGCTACCTGATGCCGGTGTTTGGCCACCACCGCGACCTGGCCACCGAAGCCGTGCCGGCCGAAGCCGAACGCCTGCTGGGCTGGGTCGAGATCGAGCTGTCCCACGACGGCACGCTACTGCGCGGCTACCGCAACCTGTTCACCAGCCTGTTGCTGATCCTCGCCTGCCTGGTGCTCAGCGGCTTGCTGGCCTTGCGCATGAGCCGCACCATCAACGACCCCATCGAACGGATCAAGCACGCGGTCAACCAGCTCAAGGACGGCCACCTGGAAGAGCGCCTGCCGGCCCTCGGCAGCCATGAGCTGGACGAACTGGCGCGCGGTATCAACCGCATGGCCGAAACCCTGCACAACGCCCACGAAGAACTGCAGCACAGCATCGACCAGGCGACCGAGGACGTGCGCCAGAACCTGGAAACCATCGAGATCCAGAACATCGAGCTGGACATGGCGCGCAAGGAGGCCCTGGAGGCCAGCCGCATCAAGTCGGAATTCCTGGCCAACATGAGCCATGAAATCCGCACCCCGCTCAACGGCATCCTTGGTTTTACCCACCTGCTGCAGAAAAGCGAAATGACGCCGCGCCAGCTGGACTACCTCAGCACCATCGAGAAGTCCGCCGACAACCTGCTGGGGATCATCAACGAGATCCTCGACTTCTCGAAGATCGAGGCGGGCAAGCTGGTGCTCGACAGCATCCCGTTCAACCTGCGGGACCTGATCCAGGATACCCTGACCATCCTCGCCCCGGCCGCCCACGCCAAGCAGCTGGAGCTGCTCAGCCTGATCTACCGCGACACGCCGTCGTCGCTGATCGGCGACCCGCTGCGGCTCAAGCAGATCCTCACCAACCTGGTCAGCAACGCCATCAAGTTCACCCGCGAAGGCACCATCGTCGTGCGCGCCATGCTCGATGACGAGCATGAAGACAGCGCGCAGTTGCGCATCAGTGTGCAGGACACCGGTATCGGCCTGTCGCCGCAGGATGTGCGCACGCTGTTCCAGGCGTTCAGCCAGGCCGACAACTCGCTGGCGCGCCAGCCCGGCGGCACCGGCCTGGGCCTGGTGATTTCCAAGCGCCTGATCGAGCAGATGGGCGGCGAAATCGGCGTTGACAGTACCCCGGGCGAGGGTTCGCAATTCTGGATCAGCCTCAACCTGCCCAAGGCCCACGACGACCTCCAGGAGCAGCCACTGCAACCACTGCTGGGCCGCCGCGCGGCGATTGTCGATGGCCACGAACTGGCCCGCCAGGCGCTGGAGCATCAGCTGGAAGACTGCGGCCTCAGCGTCAGCCTGTTCACCTCCTACGACCAGTTGCTGCAGGCTGTGCAGGCCGCCAGCCAGGCCGGCCAGCCGTTCGAGTTCGCCGTGCTCGGGGCCAACCTGGGCAACCTGTCGCCCGAACAACTGGGCCATTACCACCAGCAGCTGGAACGTTACCATTGCCAGTGCGTGGTGCTGTGCCCGACTACCGAGCAGGCGCTGTATCATCCCTACCTGCCCAATGGTCATGGCCAGCTGCTGTCCAAGCCGACCTGCACCCGCAAGCTGCGGCGCCTGTTGCTGGAGCTGGTGCAACCGCGCCGCACGCACGGCGAGGCAACCAGCGTCAACGGCCAGCGCCAGCCGAAGATCCTGTGTGTCGACGACAATCCGGCCAACCTGCTTCTGGTGCAGACCCTGCTCGAAGACCTGGGAGCCGAGGTGCTGGCCGTCGACAACGGCTATGCCGCGCTGCAGGCAGTGCAGAGCGAGCCCTTCGACCTGGTGCTGATGGACGTGCAGATGCCCGGCATGGACGGCCGCGCCTGCACCGAACAGATCCGCCTGTGGGAAAACACCCAGAGTGGCAACCCGCTACCGATCGTCGCCCTCACCGCCCACGCCATGGCCAACGAGAAACGCGCGCTGCTGCACGGTGGGATGGACGACTACCTGACCAAACCGATCAGCGAACGACAGCTGGCCCAGGTGGTGATGAAATGGACCGGGCTGAGCCTGGGCGTGCCTCAGCAGGAGCGCCTGGTCGAACAACTGGCCGGCGGTGACGAACTGCAAGTGCTCGACCCCGAGGAAGGCCTGCGCCTGGCGGCCGGCAAGGCAGACCTGGCGGCGGACATGCTGAGCATGCTGCTGGCCTCGCTGGACACCGACCGCGAAGCCATACGTGCCGCCCGCGAGGCCGACGACCGCACCACGCTGATAGAGCAGGTGCACCGCTTGAACGGCGCCTCACGCTATTGCGGTGTACCGCAGCTGCGTGCCGCCTGCCAGCGCAGCGAGACCCTGCTCAAGCAGGAGCACCCGCAGGCGCAGCAGGCACTGGACGAGCTGGATGCGGCCATCAACCGTCTGGCCGCTCAAGCCCGGTTGAGCGCCTGAGCGCCTGAGCGCCTCCGGGCTGGGTTGAGATAGGCGATGTGGGTGAGATCGAGCGCCGCCCGCGCGGCGCATCGCGAGCTGCGCTCGCTCCTACGTTTGTTTCGGGCCAATCATGCCTGTGGGATTGGCGCGCGAACGCTTTGGCGCATGACGAGATGTCGTGTCGCATGAACCAGGCGGTCGCGCGCGCCTGTCACAGGCGTTACTGGCCCGAAGCAAACGTAGGAGCGAGCGCAGCTCGCGATGCGCCGCGCGGGCGGCGCTCGATCTCAAATGCAGCCGCTAGCCCAAGACATTCACCACAAAGGAAGCCCACCATGCGCGCCCTGTTGTTCAGCAGCCAGCACTACGACCAGGAAAGCTTCACCCGGGCCGCCAACGGCACCACCCTGGACCTGCATTTCCAGCCCGCCCGCCTGACCCTCGACACTGCTGCGCTGGCCGATGGCTACGAGGTGGTCTGCGCCTTCATCAACGACGAACTCGACGCCCCGGTGCTGCAGCGCCTGGTCACCGGCGGCACGCGCCTGATCGCCCTGCGCTCGGCCGGCTACAACCATGTCGACCTGGCCAGCGCCCAGCGCCTGGGCCTGACCGTGGTGCGGGTGCCGGCCTATTCGCCGCATGCCGTGGCGGAACACGCCGTCGCGCTGATCCTGGCGCTCAACCGGCGCCTGCACCGGGCCTACAACCGCACCCGCGAAGGTGATTTCACCTTGCACGGGCTGACCGGCTTCGACCTGCACGGCAAGACCGTCGGCGTGGTCGGTACCGGCCAGATCGGCGCTGCGTTCGCCCGCATCATGGCCGGTTTCGGCTGCCAGCTGCTGGCCTACGATCCCCACCCCAACCCGGAGCTGCTGGCCCTGGGCGCCCGCTACCTGCCGTTGCCCGAGTTGCTGCGCGAAGCCCGTATCATCAGCCTGCACTGCCCGCTGAACGAGCACACCCGGCACCTGATCAATGCGCGTAGCCTGGCCCAGCTGCAACCCGGTGCCATGCTGATCAACACCGGCCGCGGCGCGCTGGTCGACACCCCGGCGCTGATCGACGCGCTCAAGAGCGGCCAGCTCGGCTACCTGGGCCTGGATGTTTATGAAGAAGAGGCCCAGCTGTTCTTCGAAGACCGTTCCGACCTGCCGCTGCAGGACGACGTGCTGGCCCGCCTGCTGACCTTCCCCAACGTGATCGTCACCGCCCACCAGGCCTTCCTTACCCGTGAGGCACTGGACGCCATCGCTGCCACCACGCTGGACAACATCAACCGCTGGGCGGCAGGCAAACCCCAGAATCTGGTCATGGGTTAGTGCTAGGATACGCGGCATTTCTGGAGGACCCATGGTCGAGCACGATTTCCGCTACACCCTTTTCAACCCGCAACACACCTTGATCGAGTGCCGCGCGCTGGTGCCGGGCCGTTATCAGGTCACCGGCAACGGCGGCTCGATGCACAAAGGCGATACCCTGCTGGTCACCCTCAAGGGCAGCAAGGACCTGTCGATGCGCCTGACCGTGGAGAGCGTGCGCCACCTGATCAACCCTCGCGGTCAGTGGGTTGCCGTCGCCAGTGGCCCGGTATTCAACGAGCTGGAAATCCTCACCTGGCAGGTCGCCTGCGACAGCTGCGACGCCGTGCTCGACTTCGAGTTTGCAGTGGATGCCAAGCTGGGCAAGAAAGCCCGCCAACCTGCCGCCAGTGCACGTATCGCCGAGCTGGGTTGGGCCAGCCGTGGCGAGAAACACCTGTGCCCGCGTTGCCAGGAGAGCGCCGAGTGAAGAATCTGCTGACCGGCGTGCTGATTGCCTCCGGCCTGCTGGGCTGCGCCGCTGAACCTGCCAGGCTGCAGCAGGAGCGCAGCTACGTACTGGAGTGGATTGGCGAACGGCCGCTGATCGATTACAGCCACTTGACCCTGACCCTGGCCAGCGATGGCCGGGCCTACGGCAATGGCGGTTGCAACCATTGGTTTGCGCCGTACACGCTGGAAGGCCAGCAGCTGAGCTTCGGCAAGGTCGGCAAGACCCGCAAGCTGTGCGCGCCGGCCTTGATGGAGCAGGAAAAACGCTACTTGCAGGCGCTGGAAACCGTGCAACGCTGGGACGTGTCGCCGATCGAGCAGATACGCTTCTGGCCGGCCGAGGGCAAGCCATTGCGCTTCTGGCCTGAGGAAGGCTGAGAATTGCTGGGGCCGCTTTGCGGCCCATCGCGACACAAGGCCGCTCCTACAGGGGGATGCGATCTGAGCTGCGCCCTAATGGTGGTAGATGTCCAACATCTTGGGACGCAGCTCAATCTCCTGTAGGAGCGGCCTTGTGTCGCGATGGGCTGCAACGCAGCCGCAAAATGCATCAGGCGCCCTTCAGGGCCTTGATCCTGGCCTGCAGCCCTTCAAGGGTCTGCTCGCCCATCAACTGCTCACGCACCTTGCCCTTGTCATCGATGATGTAGGTCACCGGCAGTGCCTCGCTGCGCGGCAGGTCATAGCGCTCGGCCGGGTCCTGGGCCAACACGGTGAAATCGATGCCCAGGGTTTCGCTCGCCTGCTTCAGGTCCTGCCCCTGCAAGCCATCGAAATTCACCCCCACCACCTTGATGCCGTCGCCCGCCCATTGCTTGGCTGCCGCATTCAGTTGAGGGATCTCGGTACGGCACGGCCCGCACCACTCGGCCCAGTAGTTGAGCACCAGCCAGTGCCCGTCGAGCTGTTCGGCCTTAACCGTATTACCGTGTTGGTCCACGCCATAATCGGCACCGCAACCACCGAGCAACAGGCTCGCGGTGATGGCCAGTACTGCTGCCAGACGCCTTGCCATGGGTCAATCCTTCTCGAGTTTTCAAGCAAATGTGTCAGTCGCTGCGGTTAGAATAGCCGTCACACCCTGCTGGATGCGACCCGACATGACCGACCTGACGCTCTATCATAACCCGCGCTGCTCGAAATCCCGCGGCGCGCTGGAACTGCTCGAAGCCCGCGGCCTGGCACCGACCATCGTGCGCTACCTCGAGACCCCGCCTGACGCGGCCACCCTCGCGGCCTTGCTCGGCAAGCTGGGCATCGGCCCGCGCCAGTTGCTGCGTACCGGCGAAGACGAATACAAGGAGCTGAACCTGGCCGACCCGGGGCTGACCGATGCGCAACTGATCGAGGCCATGGCCCGCCATCCCAAGCTGATCGAGCGGCCGATCCTGGTCGCCGGTGACAAGGCCGTGGTCGGCCGCCCGCCGGAGAAAGTGCTGGAGATCCTGCCGTGACCACGCCCTATATCCTGGTGCTGTATTACAGCCGCCACGGCTCGACCAGCGAGATGGCCAGGCACATCGCCCGCGGCATCGAGCTGGCCGGCCTGGAGGCTCGCCTGCGCACGGTGCCGGCGATTTCCACCGAATGCGAAGCGGTAGCCCCGGACATCCCGCCCAGTGGCGCGCTGTACGCCACCCTGGACGACCTGCGCCACTGCGCCGGGCTGGTACTGGGTAGCCCGACCCGCTTCGGCAACATGGCGGCGCCGCTCAAGTACTTCCTGGATGGCACCAGCAGCCTGTGGCTGGGCGGTGAGCTGGTCGGCAAGCCGGCGGGCGTGTTCACTTCCACCGCCAGCCTGCATGGTGGCCAGGAAACCACCCTGCTGTCGATGATGCTGCCGCTGATGCACCACGGCATGCTTGTCATGGGCCTGCCATACAGCGAGTCGGCATTGCTCGAGACCCGCGGTGGCGGCACGCCGTATGGCGCCAGCCACCATGCCGGGGCCGATGGCAAGCGCGAACTGGACGCCCACGAGATCGCCCTGTGCCGCGCCCTTGGCCAACGCCTGGCGAGCACCGCCAAGGCCCTGGAGGCCACACGTGGCTAGAAAGCCCAAGGTATTGCCAGCGCTGGAGTGGCTGGCCCCGCGCCTGCGCCTGACGCGGGCATTGAGCCTGGCGTTCTTCTTCGGCCTGATCGCCCTGCTGCTGGTGAACAACCTGGGGTTCGCCAACCTGCATGGGGCCCGGGTCGAGGTCATTCTGGCGATTGAACTGGTGCCGCTGCTGCTGTTGCTGCCGGGCATGCTGGCAGGCAGAGCCCGGGCGCATGCCTGGACCTGCTTCGTGGTGAACATCTACTTCATCAAGGGCGTGCTGGCGGCGTTCGACCCGGCGCGGGCGGTGTTTGGCTGGCTCGAGGTGCTGGTGAGCCTGGGGCTGTTCATCGCCGCGTTGCTGTATGTGCGCTGGAAGTTCCAGCATGAGCGGCGCCTGGCGGGCGAAGGCGGCTGATTTCAGGGCTGCTTTGCGGCCCTTTGGCGACACAATGCCGCCCCTACAGGGGATCGCCTGTTCCTGTAGCAGCGGCCGTGTGTCGCGAAGGGCTGCAAAGCAGCCCCGGGATCTCAATGATTGACGGTATGCGCCAGCATCACCGACAACTGACACAGCGGCCGGCCACTCTCGGCATGCCACTGGTTGAACGCCTGCTGCACCAGGGCCAGGTCACGCTGGCTGGTCGGCGGCTTGTCGATCACCTTCTGCGCAATCAACGCCGCCGCCATGTCATCGGTAGGGATGAAGGTATCCTTGCCGACCATGCGCAGGAAGCGCGGCGCCGATAACCCGCCCAGCTGGTTGCCGTGCTTGGCCAGGTACTTCCACAGCCCGACGATATCGGTCACCGGCCAGTCGGCGATGAACGCGCCAAAGCTGCCGTGCGCCTTGGCGATATCCAGCACCAGCTGTGCATTGCGCGGCACACTCTTGAGCTTGCCCAGGTGGCGAATGATGCGCTCGTCCTGCATCAGCCGCTCCAGGTGTTCGGCGCCCATCAGCACCACCTTCTCCGGGTCGAAGCCGAAGAACACCTGTTCGAATGCCGGCCACTTGGCATCCACCAGGCTGTGCTTGAGCCCGGCGCGGAACACGCGCAGGGCCAGGGTCGACAGGTAGCGGTCATCGCTGATGTCGCGCAGTTGCGCCGGCGTGCGCGGCTGCGGCAGGAAGGCCTCCAGGGCCTGGGCCGAGCCGAAGCGGTTCAGGCAGTACGCGTGCAGCCACTGGTAATCGCGCATGGGCTCAGATGTTCAGCACGTCAAGGAAACGCGGCGTGGCGTTTTCGTCGATCTTCAGGCTGGTGAAGTCGAACAGGTTGCGGTCGGCCAGCTGCGACGGTGCCACGTTCTGCAGGGCGCGGAAGATGCTCTCGGTACGGCCCGGGTGCTTGCGCTCCCACTCCACCAGCATGTCCTTGACCACCTGGCGTTGCAGGTTTTCCTGCGAGCCGCACAGGTTGCACGGGATGATCGGGAATTCCTTCATGTCCGAATAGGCCTGGATGTCCTTCTCGCTGCAGTAGGCCAGCGGGCGGATCACCACGTTGCGGCCATCGTCGGCACGCAGCTTCGGCGGCATGCCCTTGAGCGCGCCGTTGAAGAACATGTTGAGGAAGAAGGTTTCGACGATGTCGTCGCGATGGTGCCCCAGCGCCATCTTGGTCGCGCCGATTTCGTCGGCGAAGGTGTACAGGGTGCCACGGCGCAGGCGCGAGCACAGCGAACAGGTGGTCTTGCCCTCGGGTACCAGCTCCTTGACCACCGAGTAGGTGTCCTTCTCGACGATGTGGTACTCGACGCCCAGCGCCTTGAGGTAGGCCGGCAGCACATGCTCGGGGAAGCCCGGCTGCTTCTGGTCCATGTTCACCGCGACGATCTCGAACTTGATCGGTGCCACCTTCTGCAGGTGCAACAGAACGTCGAGCATGGTGTAGCTGTCCTTGCCGCCGGACAGGCAGACCATGACCTTGTCGCCATCCTCGATCATGTTGTAGTCGGTGATGGCTTCGCCGGCGAGACGACGCAGGCGTTTTTGCAGTTTGTTCTGGTTGACCGAGAGGGTGCCCATAGCGCTTGGATCCGCGAGGTGTGACAAAAGCCGGCTATTTTACGCACAAACGCGACCGGGCTGTAGGCATTCCCGATAAAGACTTCAAGGTAATCAGCAGCCACCGCTACAGCGCGATTTGCTCTAAAAAGCACGATTTATGTGGGTAACGGCTTCCTATACTGCGAAATAGGGCCACATTACCGCTTGCTTCGGTGTTCGGGCCTGGGGCCGCTGCGCTCCATCTGGGGGGCGTCTGGCAACATTGAGAGGAGTGATCGGCATGATTCATCACGTTGTGGGGCTGTTTACCCATCCCGACCAAGAATGGCGGGAGATTCGTGGCGAAGAAGAAACCATCAGCCACATGTACCTGACGCACACCCTGATCCTGGCTGCGATCCCCGCCGTTTCGGCGTTCATCGGTACCACCCAGGTCGGCTGGGTGATCGGTGACCGACCGGCGGTGATGCTGACCATGGAAAGCGCCATCTGGATGAGCATCATGTCGTACCTGGCAATGCTCGCCGGGGTGGCGGTAATGGGTGCATTCATCCACTGGATGGCCCGCACCTACGATGCCAACCCATCCATGGCACAGTGCATCGCCTTTGCCACCTACACCGCCACGCCGTTGTTCATCGGTGGCCTGGCGGCGCTGTATCCGCACCTGTGGCTGGGCATGCTGATCGGCACCGCAGCCATCTGCTACACGGTATATCTGTTGTATGTGGGTTTGCCCACGTTCATGAACATACCGTCCGACGAGGGCTTCCTGTTCTCCAGTTCGGTGCTGGCGGTGGGCCTTGTGGTGCTGGTGGCCATCATGGCGGCCACGGTCATCATCTGGGGCCTGGGCGTGGGGCCCGTGTACACCAACTAGAACTTGACCAACACTGGGGCATCGCCAGGGGCCGCCGCAAGGCGGCCTCTGGCTGTGCGCTGACCGGTGGCTCGGCAGGCGGCCCGGGGTTGCGGCATAATGCTCGGCCAGGAGAACCATCCCGCCATGCCCGAGCTGCTCAAACAACGCGTCGAAACCTGTTACCAGCAAGCCGAAACCTTCTTCAAACGTACCTTCCCGCGCCCGGAAGTCAGCTTCAAGCTGCGCGGGCAAAAAGCCGGGGTCGCCCACCTGCACGAAAACCTGCTGCGCTTCAACCTGCAACTGTATCGGGAGAACCAGGAAGACTTCCTGCGCCAGACCGTGGCCCATGAAGTGGCACACCTGGTGGCCCACCAGCTGTTCGGTGACCGCATCCAGGCCCATGGCGAGGAGTGGCAGCTGATCATGCGTGGCGTGTATGAATTGCCGCCCAACCGTTGCCACAACTATGAAGTGCAGCGCCGCGTGGCTACCCGCTATATCTACCGCTGCCCGTGCCCGCAAAGCGATTTCCCGTTCACCGCGCAGCGGCACAAGCTGGTGCGCCAGGGGCGACGCTACCTGTGCAAGCAGTGTCGGGGAATACTGGTGTACAGCGGCGAGACGCGCGTCGAATAGGGTGGATAGCGCCGGAGCAGCACGCACAGGAATTCCAGGCATAAGAAAGGCGACCCATCGGTCGCCTTCTTTATACCTGGCTACGCCTTACTTCTCGACGAAGGCACGCTCGATCAGGTAATCACCCGGCTCGCGCATGCGCGGGGAGATCTTCAGGCCGAAGCTGTCCAGCACTTCGCTGGTCTCGTCGAGCATGCTCGGGCTGCCGCAGATCATCGCGCGGTCGTCCTGCGGGTTGATCGGAGGCAGGCCGATGTCGCTGAACAGCTTGCCGCTGCGCATCAGGTCGGTCAGGCGCCCCTGGTTCTCGAACGGCTCACGGGTCACGGTCGGGTAGTAGATCAGCTTGTCGCGTACCGCCTCACCGAAGAACTCGTTCTGCGGCAGGTGCTCGGTGATGAATTCGCGGTAGGCCACTTCGTTCACGTAGCGCACGCCGTGCACCAGGATCACTTTCTCGAAGCGCTCGTAGGTTTCCGGGTCCTGGATGACGCTCATGAACGGCGCCAGGCCAGTGCCGGTGCTCAGCAGGTACAGGTGCTTGCCGGGGTTCAGGTCGTCGAGGACCAGGGTGCCGGTGGGCTTCTTGCTGATGATGATCTCGTCGCCTTCCTTCAGGTGCTGCAGCTGCGAGGTCAGCGGGCCATCCGGCACCTTGATGCTGAAGAACTCCAGGTGCTCTTCCCAGTTCGGCGAAGCGATGGAATAGGCGCGCATGAGCGGACGACCGTTGTCCTGCTGCAGGCCAATCATCACGAACTGACCGTTCTCGAAGCGCAGGCCCGGGTCGCGGGTGCACTTGAAGCTGAACAGGGTGTCGTTCCAGTGGTGCACACTGAGGACACGTTCGTGGTTCATGTTGCTCATCGAATGGGGCTCCTGAAGAAAGACGCGGCGCGCGCATACGCGCAGTTGCGCGATAGTTTAGGGGCAGCGACAATATCTGTTAACTGGATTATCAAGATATGTGTTATCGGTTATATCGATATGCGATTCACACTTCGTCAACTGCAGGTCTTCGTTGCCGTGGCGCAGCACCAGAGCGTCTCCCGGGCCGCCAGCGTGCTGGCGTTGTCGCAATCGGCCGCGAGCACCTCGATCACCGAACTTGAGCGCCAGTCCAGCTGCCAGCTGTTCGACCGCGCCGGCAAGCGCCTGAGCCTCAATGCCCTGGGCCAGCAACTATTGCCGCAGGCCGTCGCCCTGCTCGACCAGGCCAAGGAAATCGAAGACCTGCTCAATGGCAAGTCCGGTTTCGGCTCGCTGGCGGTCGGCGCCACGCTGACCATCGGCAACTACCTGGCCACCCTGCTGATCGGCAGCTTCATGCAGGTACACCCGGAAAGCCAGGTAAAGCTGCATGTGCAGAACACCGCACATATCGTGCAACAGGTTGCGCACTACGAAATTGATCTAGGTCTGATCGAAGGCGACTGCAACCACCCCGACCTGGAGGTTCAACCCTGGGTCGAGGACGAACTGGTGGTGTTCTGCGCGCCACAGCATCCTCTGGCCAAACTGGGCCGCGCCGATGTGCAGACATTGTCCCAGGAGGCCTGGATCCTTCGCGAACAAGGCTCCGGCACGCGCCTGACCTTCGACCAGGCGATGCGCCACCAGCGCACCAGCCTCAACATCCGCCTGGAACTGGAGCACACCGAAGCCATCAAGCGCGCGGTGGAGTCAGGCCTGGGTATCGGCTGCATTTCCCGCCTGGCCCTGCGTGACGCCTTCCGCCGCGGCAGCCTGGTTGCGGTGGAGACCCCAGAGCTGGACCTGAGCCGCCAGTTCTACTTCATCTGGCACAAACAGAAGTACCAGACTTCGGCCATGCGCGAATTTCTCCAACTGTGCCGCAACTTCACCGCGGGCTTTACCCGCAGTGACGAGATCGTGCTGCCGCCGATCGCTTAAAGCAGGATCACGCCCCACACCAGCGCCACCATGGTCAGTGCCACCAGTTGTGCGGCGCTGCCCATGTCCTTGGCGTTTTTCGACAGCGGGTGGCGCTCCAGCGAAATGCGGTCGATGGCCGCCTCGACTGCCGAGTTGAACAACTCGACGATCAAGCCCAACAGGCATACGGCAATCATGATCGCCCGCTCCGCACGGCTGACCGGCAGCCAGAAGGCAATCGGCACCAGCAGCACGTTGAGCAGCACCAGCTGACGGAACGCGGCCTCGCCCTTGAAGGCGGCGCGCAGGCCGTCCAGCGAGTAGCCAGCGGCGTTGAAGATGCGTTTGAGGCCGGTCTGGCCCTTGAATGGCGATGTCATGTGAGTCACTTCACAACCGAAAGGCCAGCAGCCTAGAGCGGCAAGGGTCAAAAAAGCGTGAATCGATGCGCAGTCAGTTGCTGGCAACCGATTCAAGTTGTTGCAGCAACAACGCGGCCTGGGTGCGGGTGCGCACGCCAAGCTTACGGAAGATTGCGGTCACGTGGGCCTTGATGGTTGCTTCCGACACATTCAGCTCATAGGCGATCTGCTTGTTCAGCAAGCCTTCGCAGACCATGGTCAGCACGCGGAACTGCTGCGGCGTGAGGCTGGCCAGGCCTTCGCTGGCGGCCTTGGCCTCGGCCGAGACGTCGACCTTTTCGAACGCCTGCGGCGGCCACCAGACTTCGCCGTCGAGCACCTTGCGTACCGCATCCTGGATCACTTCCAGGGTGCTCGACTTGGGGATGAAGCCGCTGGCACCGAACTCGCGGGACTTGACCACCACGGCGGCCTCTTCCTGCGCCGAAACCATCACCACCGGGATCTGCGGGTATTGCCCACGCAGCAGCACCAGCCCGGAAAAACCGTAGGCACCCGGCATGTTCAGGTCCAGCAGCACCAGGTCCCAGTCGGCTTTTTCGCTCAGGCGGGTTTCCAGTTCGGCGATGCTGGCAACCTCCACCAGGCGCACATCCGGGCCCAGGCCGAGGGTAACGGCCTGGCGCAGGGCACCACGGAACAGCGGGTGGTCATCGGCAATCAGGATTTCATAAGTGGCCATCGATCTAGGGATCCTGTTCTGTGTCGGGCACTCGGGTAGGCTCATTATGAACCAAAGCAGGGGTTGTGCCCCTTGGACTATAGGAAGGTATGCAAACGCTGATGGGTGTCGTCCTGCTCGTCCAGCGGCAGGCGCCGCTTGCCACTGAGGTAATGCAGGCTGAACACGTCCAGGTAGGCGTCCAGCGCCTGCGAGGCCTGGCTATCGCCGGCCAGGTCGAGGCACATGGCAGCCACTTCCGCCGTGCAGAAGTGATCATCGCGCCGCGAGCGGCGCAGGCGGTAGCGGGACATCTGCTCGGCGGCCAGGCTCAACACCGGGAAGCGATCAAGATACGGGCTTTTGCGGAACATCTTGCGGGCTTCGGTCCAGGTGGCATCCAGCAGGATGAACAACGGGCGCTTGCCCGGCTCACGCACTACCTCGCTGACTACCCGCTCCTGGGCAACGAATTCGCCAGGAAAGACGATATAGGGTTGCCAGCGCGGGTCGTCCAACAGGGCCAGCAAGCGTTCGTCGACCGAAGTGCGCAGCCAGCCGAAGGCGGAGGTGTCTTCGATCAGGTCGGCGATCAGCCATCCGGTATTGGTGGGTTTCAGCGGTTCGGTGTCATGCATCAGCAGGCACACGCCGGATTCGGCCTGCACCCGTGGCTTCCAGGCGCACAGGCAATGGCTGGCGATGACCCGGCAATCCGGGCAACGTTCGGCACGCGAGCCACGGGCGATGAAGGGCTTGTTGCTGCGCGCCAGGCGTTCGGCGCGCAGACGCGCTACCGCATGGCTCATGCCGGCAGGCCTCTGGACAGGTTGGGAATGGACACAAGGGTTGCTCGGTGAAAACAAGGCCGCCAGTCTACCAGAACAGGGGGCAATTGCTGTGCAGCTGGCAAGGCGGTCCTTATAATCGGCGTTTTACCGTGCCCTGACCTCGCACCTTCGCGATATTCACGGAACGCCGTCGACCCGCGCATGTCAAAGCGCCAGTCATCGAACCAGGAGAGATTCATGCTGCGCCGTATTGCCCCCGTCCTGAGCCTGATGCTCGCCCTGCCCCTGGCCGCCCACGCTGCCTCCAAGCAGGATTACGACTTGAACAACATGCTGCAGAAGGTGGCCAAGGAGAGCAGTGTCGGTACCCCGCGGGCCATCAACGAGGATATCCTCGACCAGGGTTACACCGTGGAAGGCAAGGCGCTGATCAACCACCTGAGCGTGCGCCAGAGCCACGCCGAGCGCATGCAGGCCAACCCGGAACAGGTTCGTAGCCAGCTGGGTGACAGCGTGTGCCGCAACACCGGTTTCCGCAATTTGATGTCCAAAGGCGCGGTCATGGTCTACCGCTTCACGGTCTACAAGACCAACCAGCCGATCATGGACCAGGCCTTCGACAATGCCAGCTGTGTGGCTGGCAACAAGAAGAAGTAGCGATTAGCTGCAATCGCTACGCCTTTTCGTCTTCACGGGCGCGCCAATGGCCTTCAGCGGCGTCGGCGCGCATTTCTGCCAGCAGCGCCTGCAAATACTGCGACTGGCACTCCAGCCCCGACAGCCTGCGTCGGCACTCGGCCTCCAGGCTCAGGTGGTGTACCTGGGCCGCCTTTTCCAGCCGCTGATACAGCTGCCGGTCCACCTCGATGATCAAGCGATGCATACCGCCACCTCCTGCATCGACACGTTTCGCTTTACCAGTTAACCAAACCCGCATCGCCAGTGGCTGCGTGCCGACGGGCGGGCGCATCAAACACCCCGGCACGATCGATCGCAAGGGTCTAGATTGAGGTCAGAGGTATTGGTGCAGAAGGAGACGTTGCATGCCTTACCAATCGAATGAACTGCTGTTCAGTCACTTCCGCGACAACAACATCGACCTGAGCAATATCGACGCACAATTGCAACTGGTGGCACCGGACAGCCCCAACCTACCGCTGTACCGCGACATGATGCTGACCATCCTGCGCATGGCCCATGACGACACCGACCGCTGGAGTGCCAAGATCACCCTGCAGGCCCTGCGGGAACTGGACCACTCGTTTCGCGCCCTGGAACGCTACAAGGACCGGCGCAAGGTAACCGTGTTCGGCTCGGCACGCACCCCACTGGAACACCCGATGTACGCCCTGGCCCGCGAACTGGGCGCGACGTTGGCGCGCTCCGACCTGATGGTCATCACTGGCGCCGGCGGCGGCATCATGGCGGCAGCCCACGAAGGCGCTGGCAGCGATCACAGCCTTGGCTTCAATATCACCCTGCCCTTCGAGCAACACGCCAACCCCACGGTGGACGGCACCGACAAGTTGCTGCCGTTCCACTTTTTCTTCATCCGCAAACTGTTCTTCGTCAAGGAAGCCGATGCCCTGGTGCTGTGCCCAGGCGGTTTCGGCACCCTGGATGAAGCGCTGGAAGTGCTGACCCTGATCCAGACCGGCAAAAGCCCGCTGGTGCCAGTGGTACTGCTGGACTCACCGGGTGGCAGCTTCTGGCGCGACTGCCTGGACTTCGTCAGCCGCCAGCTGGAAGAAAACCGCTACATCCTGCCCAGCGACCTGAAGCTGTTACGCCTGGTGCACAGCGCCGACGAGGCGGTGGAGGAAATCAACCAGTTCTACAGCAACTACCACTCCAGCCGCTGGTTGAAGAGCCAGTTCGTGATCCGCATGCACCACCCGCTCAGCGAAGCCGCGCTGTATGACATCCAGGAAGGCTTCGCCGACTTGCGCCTGAGCGGCAAATACCACCAGCAGCCTGACAGCAGTGCCGAGCACGAAGTGGGCAACTTCAGCCACCTGACCCGTTTGTCATTTGCCTTCAATGGCCGCGATCAGGGTCGCCTGCGCGAACTGGTGGACTTTATCAACCTGCCGGAGAACTGGGCCAAGCCGCAACCCATGCATACCACACAGCGGGCCCGGGAGGCGTTGAAAGCCAGTTGATACCGTGTTGCTAGCCTTGGGGGCGCCCTGCCCCCCTGTCGCGACACAAGGCCGCTCCTACAGGAACGGCGCAAGCCCTATGGCTGGCGCCATTCCTGCAGGAGCGGCCTGCTGTTGCATTTAGTAGTCGTCGAGATCACGCCCACTGAGCAGGCGGCCGATCATGTCCATCGGGAAACCCCGGTAAGCCAGAAACCGGGTCTGCTGGGCACGGCTACGCGGGTCGTGGGGGCGCTGGCCGGCAAACTTGCGCTGCCACACCTCACGCATGCGCTCGCTCCACTCTACCCCGCTGTCGCGCAGCCCCTGCTCGATGTCCGCCCGCGCCAAACCGCGCTGGCTCAGCTCCTCGCGAATTCGCGCAGGGCCATAGCCGGAGCCGGAACGATAACGGATGAAGCTTTCGAGGTAGCGGGCTTCGCTGAGCAGCCCTTCTGCGGCAAGCCGATCAAGCTCGGGCTCGATCAGCTCATCCGAAGCGCCGCGCTGACGCAATTTGCGCGTCAGCTCGACGCGACCGTGCTCACGTCGCGCGAGCAAGTCCATGGCTGTCCGCCGGATAGCGACGGGGGTGTCGAGTTCGGCGGACATGTTCGGCTATCCGTGCAATCAATAACCGGCGTCAGCGTCGGCCATGTCATCGGCATCAGCTTCGGCCGCAGCAGCCTTGCCGGCAGCCGCAACAGCACCAGCGGTCAGCAGCTTCTCGCGGATCTGCTTCTCGATCTCGGCGCCGATGGCCGGGTTCTCAGCCAGGTACTTGGCAGCGTTTGCCTTACCTTGACCGATTTTGTTGCCCTGGTAGGCATACCAGGCACCGGACTTCTCGACGAGCCCTTGGGCCACACCCAGGTCGATGATCTCGCCATTCCGGTAGATGCCCTTGCCGTAGAGGATCTGGAACTCGGCCTGACGGAACGGTGGCGACACCTTGTTCTTGACGATCTTGACGCGGGTTTCGCTGCCGACCACCTCGTCGCCTTCCTTGACTGCACCGGTACGACGGATGTCCAGACGCACCGAGGCGTAGAACTTCAGGGCGTTACCACCGGTGGTGGTTTCCGGGCTGCCGAACATCACGCCGATCTTCATACGGATCTGGTTGATGAAGATGACCAGGCAGTTGGCGTTCTTGATGTTACCGGTGATCTTGCGCAGCGCCTGGGACATCAGGCGAGCCTGCAGGCCCACGTGCATGTCACCCATCTCGCCTTCGATCTCGGCCTTGGGTACCAGGGCGGCCACGGAGTCGACGATGATCACGTCAACGGCATTGGAGCGCACCAGCATGTCGGTGATTTCCAGCGCCTGTTCGCCGGTGTCCGGCTGGGAAACCAGCAGGTCATCGACATTGACACCCAGCTTGCCGGCATATTCCGGGTCGAGCGCGTGTTCGGCGTCGACGAAGGCACAGGTGGCGCCGTTCTTCTGGGCTTCGGCGATGACCGACAGGGTCAGCGTGGTCTTACCCGACGACTCCGGGCCGTAGATTTCGACGATACGGCCTTTCGGCAGGCCGCCGATGCCGAGGGCGATGTCCAGGCCCAGGGAGCCGGTGGAGATGGCAGGGATCGCCTGGCGCTCATGGTCGCCCATGCGCATGACCGCACCCTTGCCGAATTGGCGTTCGATTTGACCCAGGGCCGCAGCCAAGGCGCGCTTCTTGTTGTCGTCCATTGAAATCCTCACGTGTTCGACTTGGCCCTGACGGCCGGAATACCTGTATAAGTAGCCAGTATTATTCCACAGGCAAGCGCGCGAGCAAACCCCTGTTGTCGATTTACTCGGCACCAAGCTGTAACAAGCCGTCTAACGCGGCGATCACCGTCTGTCGGCGCACGGCTTCGCGGTCGCCCTCGAAGTGCCGGCGTTCGCTGGTTACATGGTTGCCATCGGCCCAGGCCAGCCACACGGTGCCCACCGGTTTGGCCGGCGACCCGCCGTCGGGCCCGGCCACGCCACTGACTGCCACGGCGAAGCGCGCACCACTGGCGGCCTGGGCTCCACGGGCCATGGCCTCGACCACCTCCTGGCTGACTGCGCCAACCTCGGCGAACAACGCCGCCGGCACGTTCAACTGGCGGGTTTTCTGGGCATTGGAATAGGTCACGTAGCCGGCCTCGAACCAGGCAGAGCTGCCTGGAACACGGGTGATGGCTTCGGCGATACCACCGCCGGTGCACGATTCAGCAGTGCTGACCTGGGCGTTGAAGCGGCGCAGATGTTCGCCGAGACGGCTGGCGAGGACGGTGATCGGGTCCATGTCGGGTTCCTTGAAGGGCATGCAGACAACGTAACATTTTTGCGCCTGTCGCGTGCATGGCTCGCAGGCGCCAGATGCGTCCGGGCCTGCCTCAAGGCCCGCCGCGCACCTCCCGCACGTAAGCCTGGCAAGCCCGTAGCGCAATCAACCCCCGGTCGCCTTCATCGGTGATGGCGACAATTCGTCGAGCATGCGCCGGCTCAAGTCCGGCACGTACGGTTGCATGATCCAGGCGGGTGGCGCTGGTGGTGGTGGCGGGCACTGCGCCAGGGAGGGTGTCGCGTTCGACCAGGACCGACAGGCGCAGATCGGCAGTAGCAAGACGATCACGCAGGCGAGCCTGAGACTGCTGGACATCGGCAAGTTCCTTGAAATGACGGGTTTCACTTTCTTCCAGGCGTCGTTCGAGCAGCTGACGCCGTTCACGTTCGGCCAGCAGCCGGACAGCCTCGGCTTGCGCCTGGGCTTGCGCCAGTTGCGCCAGCTGCCGGCCATAGCGCCAGCCCTGAACCTGCCAGGCCAGGGCCATGGACAGCATCAGCAGGCAGCCAGCGAGCGCCAGCTGCCACCGGCTCAACACAACACCTCGCGCGCCCGCGCCCAGAGCTTGAGCCGGTCCTCCAGGCCATTGAGCCCACCATTGATATGACGCGTGATGCGGTTGAACTCGCCGCGGTCTGCCAGGGCATTGAGCCCACGCGAATGCCAGAACCACGCCGCCGACTCACAGGCCCAGCGTGGCTGTTCGAGCAGTTGCGGCTGCGCCAGCAAGCGCTCGTCGCCGAACAACGCGCGGCTGCAGGCCTGGTAATTGTTGCGCCCGGTCACCTGGATCAGGCCGCGCCCACAGTACCGCTGGCCATCGCCATCGGCCTGTGGCGTATTGCCCAGGCGCAAGGCCAGGCTGCCAGTGTCGTAGCGCGCCAGGTATTGGTCGTTGCCGAGTTCCTTCACATACCGGAACTGCCCGGACTCATGGCCAACCTGGGCGATGAACGCCGCCACGCGCTTGGGGTTGTCGATTTCCCAGCGCGGCAGGCTGAGGTTCAGTGCCGAAAGAAAAACGCCCGCTACCGGGCGGGCGTTCGGCAAGATCTGTAGCAATTGTGTTTCAGTGAGCATGGATGACTTTTCTCCCTGTATCGCTGCTCAAGCCTTGATCGCGGCCTGACGACGCGGTGCCGCGCCCTTGGCCTGTACTTTGCCCGCCTTGCCAGCATTGCCCTGCACGGTGGTGCGCCAGCCCGAGCTGGTGAACACCTGCTCCACCGAGTCGATCTGGTATTGCCCGTCGAGGCCATCGACAAAACCATGCAGGTCGATGCTGCGTTCGGCGAACAGGTCGGTACGCCCCGGCATGTCCAGGCGCACCTGGGCGGTAGCGCGGTTGAAGCTGGCCAGGCGGGCCCTGGCTGCCTCCTCGGCGGCAGCGCGGTTGGGGTAGAGATGGCGGTCGGTATGCACCGGCCGCTGCCCCCCGGCGGCGTCATCGTTGCCCAGCTCGATGGTCCTGGCCTCGCCACTGGCTGCGTCGAAATGGCGGGTGCGCACGGCCTTGCGCGCGGCCTTGTCGTCAAGGCGAAAGTGCCACTGGCTGACCTCGCCACGGGTAATGCCGACCACGCCCAGGGGCGTGCCGCTGGCGCTCTGCCCGCCCTGGCGCGGCAATACCAGCAGTTGGCCATTGGCAAGTTTGGCGGTGCTGTCGTATTGGCGAGCCAGGCGGGTGATGAAGTTGAAGTCCGATTCGTTGACCTGGTCGACCCGAGGTACCTGCGTGAGCACTGGGCAGATTGCCTGCCAGCCATTGCGCGCACCGATGTCGGCGACGATGCGCTGCAACGGCACGGCTTCCCAGCTGCCGCTGCGGACGGTCCGGCCACTGCCGCGCAGGTCGCTGGCCTTGCCGCGAATCACCAAGGTATCGGGCGGGCCGGACAACTCGATTTCATCGACGGTGTAACGCCCCAGCCGGGTCAGCGGCTGGCCGGCGTAACCCAGATGCAGCTCGATCAGTGCACCGCGAGCCGGTACGGCCACGGTCCCGTCCCGGGCATCGATGCGCAGCTCGAAGTCATCCGCTTCCATGCCCGGTTTGTCGGTGGTCCGCAGCAGCAACAGGCGATCGTTGATCAGTGCGGTAATGTCCTTGCCATCGGCCTGGATGCGAAATTGTGGCTGCATGGCATCAGCTCCACAGCTGCACGACGTCAGCCGCTGCCAGCGCCAGTGCCGGCAAGCGGAACGTCACGCCGCTGCGAAATGGCTGCGCCTCATCGGCCAAGCCCTGGTTGGCTTGCAACACCGCTTCGACGCTGCCATCGAGATGCCCGTAATACTGCTGGCAGAGGGTATCGAGCAGGTCGCCCTCAGACGTTTTGCAGGTCTTGTCCATAACTGACGAACTCCAGTGAGAAACCTTGTTTGCGTGGAATGCCGCCAGCCAGCAAGGTGCCCTGCTCTTCCTCGATGCGGGTCAGGCACCAGGTGCCGAGCACTTCGCCATAGCCGGTGGTCAACGACAGCGGCAGCAGCTGGCGGCCGATGCCACGCAGGGCCTGCAGCTGGCCCAGCCCGCCCTTGAAGCCCGGGTAGATCGCGCCACGGATGGTGATGCTCTCTTCACCCTGGCTCACCGCCTGCTGGGCATGCTCGCGGCCCAGGCGCTCCTGCCCGGCCCAGCGAAAGCGCGTTTGCCGGCGCAGTTGATCGAAGGCGGCGGTGTCGAGGTTGAAGTAATACGGCGCGCTGTTGGCCTGCAGCGGCTGCAGTACCAGCAGGTGCGGGAACGGCTTGATCGCCTGCGCCGTCGGCGTTGCGTCCGGGGCGAAGCCGAAGGTCGACAACACACCGTTGGCGACCGAGCGCACATCCCCGATCACCCGCCGCACAGCCGCGCCGGCCTTGCCCAGGTGCTCGGTGAAGGCCTCGACGCGGGCGCGCACCTTGCGCACCACATCGAGGGCCTGGTCGTACTTGGCAATCACCTTGTCGACGCGCTGCCTGGCCGAGTCGATGGCGCGCAGGGTGCGCTGCAGGCGTTTGCCGATTTGCGGGCCGATCCATGGCAGGGCTTCGAGCTCGGCGGCCGCCTCCCTGGCATGGACGACCGCCTGGTTCATCGGGTCGAGCATGGCGTCGGCACGCCGACGCCCCGCCTCGCCCGCCTTGACCAGTGCATGCAAGCCGCCTTGCAACTGTTCCAGGTAGGTCATGGGTGCTCCTCATGGCTGTGGTTGATCGACCATCTGCACCGCGCGCGCCTGACGCATCAGGTCGTCGAGCACGCGGCGAGCGATGGTTTCCAGTTGTTGCAGGGTGGTCGGGTCATCGAAGCTGTTGTGCAAGGTCACCGGCATATTGGCGGTGAAGGTGAATTGCTGGTTGATGGCGGGTGGAGCCATAGCCGGGGACGGCGGTATCGAAACAGCAGGCGACGGCGTGGGCGGGCCGACGTTTTTCGGCAATCGGGTCGCCTGCTCGGGGAAACCGGCAACCTCCTGGTTCGCCTGCGGCATAGCCGAGCCGGCGACAGCTTGCCCGGCCTTGCCCGACGCGTCGCCAATGAGCTTGGCGCCCATGCCGCCCAGGTAACTGCCACCCAGGCTGCCCAGCAGGCCACCGACCGCGGCGCCGATCACGGTTCCGATACCCGGTACCACCGAGCCGATCATCGCGCCGGCTGCCGCACCACCGAGCCCACCGGCCGATGAACCGGCCAGGCTGCCAACCAACTGCGCTGTCGCAGTGGCAGGCAACGGTGCAGGTGTGCTGACGCCTTTCTGCAAGCGGCTTGGTTGTTCCGGGGAAGCGGCAATATCCTGGCTCGCCGCTGGCTCATCGGAGCCGACGACGGCTGCCACGGCCTTGCCCAACGCGCCCCCGACCCATTCACCGCCGATGCCGCCCAGATAACCGCCACCCAGGCTGCCCAGCAGGCCACCGACCGCGCCGCCGATCACGGTTCCTACACCCGGTACCACCGAGCCAAGCATGGCACCTGCTGCCGCGCCACCGAGCCACCCGGCCGAGGTGCCGGCCAGGTTGCCACCCAAGCCGCCGAAAACCTCGCCATAGCCTTGCAGCTTTTCCGCGGCAGTGCCGTCACTCTGGTAGATGTCGGCCACCTGCAGCGAGGTATCCAGCACTGCCGTCAGTGGCACGCGCTTGAACAGTGTTCCTGCCAATGGCAGCTGTTTGCCTGTGCCGAGCGAAGGTAGGGAAGAGACGCCCTGGGCAATGGCTTGCGCCTCCTCCAGCAAAGGCGCCTCGCTGCTTTGCGGCGCTGGCTTTTCCTCCTGCGTGATCCAGTTGAACAGCGCACCGCCGGCCTCCCCTCCCGCAGCCTCGCCCACCTGGCCGCCGAATTTGGCCCATTGCTCCTGCGCGGCCTCCTCCTGCGTTTTCTCTGCTGCGTTTCCAGCCGCCTGCTTGCGGGCCGGGTCTTTTTGCGCCTTGAGTTCAGCTTTGCGCTTGCTCTGACGCCTGCGCTGGCGACTCCCCCTGCTCATGCTGCTGCTCGAGGCTTTGCCCAGCGCTTTGCCTTTACCTTTGAACAGCAGCGGTGCCATGGCGCCCAGCATGCGACCGCCGATTTCACCGACGGCAGCGCCGACGCCACGTGCCCTTTCTTCGCCATCCTCGGCGGTGATGACCGCCTTGGCGACCTTGCCGAAGGTTTCGACACGGTTGTCCTGCCACTCCTTGGCAACACGCTGGCGTATCGCGCGCCGTCTTTCCGGGGGCAGTTTGCGCACGACGCCAGCGATAGCAGCCCCGCTACCGCCAGCGACCAACGCCAGGCCCGCGGCGAGGTTGCTCGTGCCGTCATCGGCATGCACGCCGGGAGCCTGCCTGGAAGCCTTCGCGGGACCTTGCGCAGGCGCTTGCACCTTGCCTGGTGCGGCTGCGCCTTGCCCCTGCACCACCGAGTGCCATTGTTGAAAGACATTGACCGTCATCTGCCCCGGCAGCGGCTTGAGCTGCGCCAGCCCGGCAATCACCCGGTCCAGCATCAGGTAATGCCGGCGCAAACGCTCAACGGCATCGGCTTCATCCAGCAGCCCGGCGATCGCCTGTTGGTCTTGCTGTGCCTGGTCCAGCGCCAGCTGGCGCTCGACCTGGCGTAGCTTGCCGAGCTCCACCCCCAGCCGGATCACTTCGCCGACGAGCCGGCCCAGCCGGGTGCCGTCAGCCTGCCTGCGCAGGCGTTCGACATCCCGGCGCAGCAGCTCGATGGCCTGGCCCAAGGGGTTGATGGCGGTGACGCCGAGCCCGAGCGAGAACAGCTGTGTGTTCGCCATAGGTTCCTCCTTGTCACGGGGCGAGCCACCAGACCATGTCGCTGTACGACATGGTCATGATTTCGCTCGCGGAAAAATTCAGCTCCTTGGCCAGCCGTCGGGCGGCGGCCTTTTGCCGGGCCGGGTCAAAGTTCGTCGTCCTGCACCAGGCGAAAATAACCGCTCTGCAGGCGGCTATAGTCCTTCAGTGTGAGGCCTTCGAGGTCCTTGATGCCGACCTCGGCCAGCGACGCGAACAGGTTCAGTTCACGCTGCTCGTCATCGTCCACGCCGCCGGCCTGGGCATTGCGGATATCGCGCACGGTCGGCGCCCGCAGCGACAGGCTGTCGACCTGGACGCCATTGGCTTCGCTGGGGCGTGACAGGCGCACGGTGACGCGGTCGGCGCTCAGGGTCAGCCATTGGGGCTGCTTGTTCACGTGAGCCATGGTCATCTCCTTACAAGCCAAGCGCGGCGCGCTGGGCGGCCAGTTGGTCAACGCCATCGATCACACGCTTCATGCCCAGCGCGTCGATCTCGTAGACCAGGCGGCCATCGACTTCGAGCTTGTAGTAGGTCAGGCCGACGCTGTGCTTGATCTCGGCCTTGTCACCGGACTTCCAGTCGCCCATGTCGATTTCCTTGAGCGTGCCACGCAGGGTGACCACTACCGGGTTGATCTTGCCCTTGAGGCCCTTGAAGGCGCCGCGGAACGTGCCGTTGAAGCCGCTGCCGTCGGCCAGGCCGAAGAACTTCAGCGCTTCGCGGCGCACGCCGGTGGTGGTGAAGGCCGCCTCCTGCTTCTCCATGCCCAGGTCCATCTCGACCGGCATGTCCATGCCGCCAGGGCGGTGCTCTTCCATCTTCAGGGTGAGTTTGGGCAGGGTCAGGCTGGGTACATCGCCCTGGAAGCTGACGCCATCGACGAACAGGTTCAGGTTGGCCAGGGTTTCGGGAATCATTGCCATGTGGATGCGCTCCTTAAGCGGCGGAATCGAGGACTTCGGTCAGCCACTGGTTGGTGACTTCGACGCGGAAATTGGGGTTTTCGGCAGGTGGCACATCGGTGAAGCGGATGTTCCAGTACACCTTGCCCTGCTCGAGCTGGCTGGCGGTGTTCAGCTCCGGGTCGGCGAAGACCTCGAAGTTGATGATCGCGCCCTGGTTCTTCAGGTCGCGCATGAAGGCCTGCAGGCCCTCGGTGACGTCCTTGACGTAGGTGGCGGTGATGGCGCGGTCGACAGCCCACTTGTGGCCGTAGAGGATCGCGTCCATGACGATGTCCAGGGTCCGTACGCGGGTGACGAACGCCCATTTCGGGTCGCTCGACAGGGTACGGTTGCCCCACAGGCGGAAGCCGTCGTCGCGGATGATGGTGGCGATGTTGGCGTTGTTCAGCAGGTTGGCGCGGCAGCTGTCATCACCATCGAGGAACTCCACCGGGCGGGTGGTACCGGTGATGCCGACGAACTCCTTGTTCGAGGGCGAGGCCCAGAAACCGTATTCGCGGTCGGTCCAGGCGAACAGGCCGGCGACCCAGGCCGAACCGGGCGCATCGAGGGTGGCTTGCTCGCCGTTATCCCAGTACTGCACGCCCGGGTCGACCAGGAAGGCGCGTTTGGCGCCGAAGTTCTTCGCGTAGTCGATGGCCGCCTGGTCGGTGCTGTTGGGGCCGTCGATGATGGCGATGCCGCGCAGCTTGTCGGCCAGGGCCACCAGTGCCGTGCCCACCGCCTGGGTGGCGCTGTGGCGCGGCGCTGCCAGCAGGCGTGGCTGGGCGTTGAAACGGCTCTTGCCGTCCAGCAGCGCCTGCAGGCCGGTGCGTTTGCCGTCGGCCTGCACCGCGCCGATGATCGCGGCGGTCTGCTCCGCTGCATCGTCCAGCTTGGCCACGCCGCAGGCGACGATGACCGCCTTGGCGCGGGTGTAGATGGCGCGGCAGGCTTTGGTGATGGCCGCGTTTTCGCCGAAGGCGGCGACCGCTTCACGCTCGCTGGTGATCAGCACCAGGTCGTTGGCCTTGGCCGTGGCGCCGGCGCCCTCGGTGAAGGTGTCGACCAGGCCGATGATCGAGGAAGAAGGCAGCGCGATGCTGCGGGCACCGGTGTCGATGTTTGTTACGGTGACGCCGTGGAAGAATCCAGCCATGTTTACTCCAGATATGAAAAGGCCCCGCAAAGCAGGGCCAAGTGGGACAGCGGAAAAGAAAACGCCCCGTCGGTGCGGGGCGTTATTCGACTAATTCAGCGAGCCAGGACGGCGCCACAGGGCGCTGACCGTCACTGGGGAACGACTCAACCTGGGGCCACTCGCGAAGCCACTTGCGATACTGCTGGAGTTGAGAATATTGCTCACTGGTCAGCGTGGTTTCGCCGTCAGCCTCTTGCTCATCACGATGGCGAGCAACAAGCGGGTCAGTAACCAGCAATTGTCCGTCACGCCATACGCGCGCCTGTTCCTCCAGCTCAGCCTTGGTTGGCTTGGGCGGATACGCCAGATATGGCATGCCGTCGGCCCCCCAACAGATAACCTTGCCGGCGCTTTTGCCGGCGAATAACTCAGCGTGTTGCTCCCGGGTTATCTCAAGCGCGTCTTCGGGAATAGCGTTATGAATCGCACTATCAAAGAAAGTCTTGCTCGATTTACTAGTGAAAATGGCCATAAGCAATCAATACCCTTTAATTAAGAATTCCACTGACTGCAACTTGCATAAGAGTCATCACGCTCCCTAATTGCCCGTGGCTTCCCAGTACACAACCCGCATGCTCTGTACGTTGTTATCAATAAACACCTGTGCGTCAACCCCGTTCTTCAATGGCATGCCTATGCTAAGCGCCTGTCGACAGGATCGATGAATCGCCACAGCGTCATAATCCGAGGTCCATATTCCGATTGACCCCACGACATTAAGGCATGCGTTGGGAAACTGGACCGGGAAAACAATATCGATAGCTGCACTTGAGCCACCGGTGGGCGCTAGAATGCAGCCCCACTGCCTGATTAAGCCGCTCGGCAACTTCTGGTAGCCGTTTACCCCCAGGTTTGCCAGGAACTGCCCGCTGTGCTTGTTCATCTGAGAGCCGCCGACCATACGCCACCCAGTCCCTACGTTAACCAGCACTACCGAATCCAGCGATGCCATTTCAAAGGAATTGACGGTATAACCTGCACCTGCTCCCGGGGCGATCAGTTCAGCTCCGTACGCTTTGATAGTTAAGGGCGAAGGATTGGCGCCAGAAGAGAAGTGAATCAAGGCACCAACGCCAACGCTCGCAATCGGTGGAAGCGTGATAGTTTTACCCGCCAGTTCGGCGGCTCCCACAAGCTGTGCCCCCATATGAGCAGCCGTCAGGGAGAGACTGTCTGTGATATTTATGACGCCCCTCAGGTTACCCAATGCTCGTTGTACGAACTCAGTGGTAGCCAGCGCCTTAGAGCTATCAAACTGTAATTGAGTTGTCCAAACTGCGGCCTTTAGCGCGCCAGAATAACGAATCGCCGCACTACCGTGCAGCGCGTACCACACACCATCACCAGGGATGCGCACAAGCGTCACGGTATCGCCGGGCAGCACCTCCAGCGTGGCTAGGTTGCCGTTACCCGCACGAATCGAGCCGCCCCCAGTTGCTGGCGCAATGGTCGTCGTACCGGCCCCTTGATTGTAAATGTGAAAAGCCCCGCCACCAGCAATATCGGCCACGTTAGGCAGCGTCAAGGTAATATTTGACGCAGTGTTCGTCGCCAGGGTGCTCCCGAGATCGTCAGCCGTCAGCACGCGGTTAGCGCTGATGTTGAATACAGAGAAACGGTAGTTCCCGAGGGCGCGCTGCACAAACTCGGTCGTGGCCAAGGATGTGTCAGCATAGAACTGGGCTGGTGTCGGACCTCTTGGGGCGCCGGTAAACACCGGACTGGCCAAAGGCGCCTTGAGCGCCAGGGCGTTGGTCACTGTCGTGGCGAAGTTCGGATCGTTGCCCAACGCCGCCGCCAACTCGTTGAGAGTGTCCAGAGCGCCCGGCGACGATGCCACCAACGCTGCAATTGCAGCCTGCACAAACGCGGTGTTCGCTAGCTGAGCCGTATTGGTCCCTGCCACCGCTGTGGGCGCCGTCGGCACGCCCGTCAGCGCGGGGCTGGCCAAGGGCGCTTTAAGCGCAAGTGCCTGGTCGACCTGCGTCTTTGTGTAGACATCGGTCAAGCCATACCCCGCCACCGTAGTCGGGTTGGTCGCAGCGATGACGCGGCCGTAAGTATCCACCGTGACGCTGCGGTAAGTGCCGCTAGCCACACCGGTGCGTCCAAACACCATTTCATACGCCAGGGCAGTAACCCCCAGGGTAATCGGCGCATCGGTCACCAGCTGCCAGACGCTTTCCGCGTTGACCGTGCCGCGTTCGACCAGCACCAGCATGCCAGGGGTTACCTTGGCGCTACTGTCCGCATCGGAACAGCGGGTCCAAGCGCCGCCGGCCACCAGATACAGGCCATTATCCTTGGCTGCGGTCTGGTTCTTCACCAACACCCGCGCCCCGGCAGTCAGCGCCACGCCATCAACCGTCTGCAACCCGGTCAAGGCAATGTTTGCCGTAGTCGCCGCCACCACCGAATGCTTGAAATCCTGCCTGGCCAGTTCCTCGGTAACCCACTCCCGAGTCGCCAGCACCACCGCCGGATCGATCTTCAGCTGCACATTGCTGGCGCTGCTGACCACCAGGTTCATCCGCACTACCTGGGTCCGTCCCGAGCCCTGGCTCAACAGCGGCTTGTAGGTGGGCGCGCAGTTGGCCACGGCAACCATGTCGCCATCGGCATCGTAAAGCGCGATCTCGCGAATCCACTTGCCGCCGACGTCAGCCGGGATGACCTGTTCGGCAATGATGATCGCGCTGTTCTTGTCATCCACCTTCAGCTGGTTCAACGGCGCGCGGCGCCATTCGTTGATCAGGCTGGTCTGGGTGGCATTCGGGGTAGGGTCGCTGCCGTTGGCATCGCCGACACCCATCTGGGTGATTTTCCAGGCAATGCCCAAGGCATCGGCATTGGCCTGTTTCGCCGCGCCCACGTTGGTGAGGATGGCGTAGAACTGAGAAGTCTGGTCAACCATGTGCAATGTCCAAGGTATCGATTGTGTGTTCACGGCCGCCACGCCCCACCACGCCGCTGACTTCGATGTCACGGGGCGCCAGCGGGTAGATGTCCAGTTCGTCGCCGTCCTGGATCGCGCAGCCGAAATGAAGGGCGCCACGGCTTTCGAGGCTGATCACCAGGCCGGTCAGGTGGCGGCTGACCGGGCGGGCGTCGTCGATCAGCGCAGACAGCTCCTGGTAGGTGCCTTCGCTGATGCCGGCATCGGAAACGCCGATCTTCAGCGCAAAGGTGCCCGCCGGGGCCGGCGGTGTGGTTTGCCACCATTCCTCTACCTCGATCAGGTAGCCGAACGGCTCCACTACCCGCCGCAGTGCACCCAAGGTGCCTTTGTGGGCATGGACGAAGAACGCCGAGCGGATCACCGAGCGTTTGATTTCATCGCTCCAGCTGTCCTCCCAACGGTCCACCGACCAGGCCCAGGCCAGTTGGTACAGAAGGTGCGCCGGGCAGGTAGCGGGGTTGTAGAGTTGGCGCAGGCTGACCTTGAGGTCCTCGTCGGCAGCCACTTCGATGGCCCGCTCCAGCGCAGTGCGGTTGAGCGGCAACAGGCTGTGCATGTCAGTTCCCCCGCTTCAGGGTGAAGCCGCTGCACCAGGCCGCCTGCGCCTTGCTCGGGCGGATGTCGGCCCAGCCATGCAACTCGACCCGGCTGACCCCATCGATGTGCAGTTGCGCATCGATGCCAGAGCGTGCCACTTCCACCCCCAGGCGTCGGCGCGGGTTGATCCAGGCCTGCAGGCGGCGTTGGCACTCGGCGAGAATCGCTTCGTACTCGGGGCCGTTGTCGGCCAGATACAGCACGGCATCGATGCGGTATGGCAGCACCTCGGCGCTACGTACGTTGACCCGGTCGGCCACCGGCCGGACATCGTCGTCATTGAGGTAAGCCGCTACCTGCGCCAGCAGCTCGGCACTGGCTTCGCCGTTACCTTCCAGGCTCAGCACGGTGACATCCACCACGGCCGGCGACGGGCTTTCGGCGGTGGCGTCAGCCACCTGGCCCGAAGCGTTGCGGGCATGCAGGATGTAACTGTTGCGCGGGCCGGCCGTGGTCAGGCCTTCATAAACCAGTTGCACCCGCTCACGCAGGGCATCGTCCGCCTCCAGCAGCGCCTCGACCGGCGGGACGCTGGCCAGGTCCTCGGCCTGGATCACCAGGCGCTGCAGGCCGACATTGGCCGCCAGCTGGTCAAGGTCGCTGCCCTGGGCATAGGCCAGCAGCAACGCCTTGGCGGCATCGTTGATGCGCGCCCGGTTGAGCAGCTTGCGGTAGGCGCCGACCTCGAGCAGCTTGGTGACCGGGTCGCTTTCCAGGTTGGCGGTCCAGGCGTCGCCCAGGTAATCCCGGAAGGTGTCCAGATCGGCCTGGTAGAGCGCTTCGTAGTCCAGGTCCTCCAGCAGCTGCGGGGTGGGCAGTTTCGACAGATCGACTTGGCTCATACGTTCACCTCCAGCAGCGCTTCGTCGCCCAGGTAGCGGCCGCTGAGCGCCAGGCTGACCTGACCGTCGAGCACCGCGACCACCCGGACCCGCTGCAGCTGCAGGCGCGGCTCCCAGCGGCCCAGCGCGCGCGCCACTTCGGCCTGCACGGCGCTCTTCCAGCCCTCGTTGACCGGCAAGTCGACGAAACGCCGCAGCTGGCTGCCGTATTCCGGGCGCATGCGCCGGCTGCCCAGCGGTGTGCCGAGGATGTCTTCGATGGACTGGCGCAGATGATCGATGCCGGCCAGTGGCTGGCCGGTGCGGCGGTCCATGCCGATCATGGTGCGCCGCCCTGTTCATGGGTATGCATGGCATTCTCCTGGTATGAAAAAGCCCGCATCGGCGGGCTTGATTCAGTGTTTGTGGTTGGCCGTGTTGCCGGCGGTGTCGATGATCCGCCCGCCGCCGTTGATATCGCCGCTGACCTGCAGCGGGCCATCGACCGTGACGTTGCCGGAAAGGTTGATCGCGGCGGCTTGCAGGCTGATCGCACCGTCACTGACCTGCAGCGTGGCGGCGCCAACCTTGATGGTCGCGCTGCCTGCCGGTAGCTGGATGTCGTAGTGGCTGGCCTGCCAGTCGTAGCTGAGCGAACCGCCGTCGGCGAAACGCCAGACCTCGGTGTGCCCGCGGTTGTCCGCTGCGCCACCGGCATTGCCATACAGGCCGGGCAGGAAGGTGCCCTGGGCCGGCTCGCCACTGGGGCTGAGCAGCACGCCCTGCTCGCCCAGGCTGGGTGCCCGCCAGTGCCTGGCCTGGCCGGCCGCCTGGGCGTGCCAGCGCAGCCAGGCGCTGGTCCAGCCGCTGCCGTCGGACACCCGCACCCGCGCCGCGGCAAGGTCCAGGGCGACCACCCGGCAGGGAATCACCATGCACGCCAGCATGCGGTCATGCATGGCGCTGACGTAGCTCATGACAGATCCTCCGGGGCCACATAGTGCGCTTCGTTACCCAGGCCGATATCGGGTGCGAAGCCCAATGCCAGGCTCCCGGGCGGCTGGTCCGGCCAGTTCCAGCGCGGCTCGCCGAGCAGCACCGGCTGGTCCCAGCGCACGGTCCAGGCGTTGCCCTGGAACTGCGCCTGCAGGTTGCGGCTGGCTTCGACGAAATCCAGCGCCCAATGCTGCTGGCGCAGCAGGTCCATCAGTTGCGCGGCCAGCAGGCTGCCCTGCAGCCGCGCTTCTGGGTTGGCGCTGTCGGCGGTGATATCCGCCTCGAAGGTGGCAATCAACACCGAGCGGCCGTCCCGCGGGGCGGCATCCGCCGTCATGCGGACGATGCCGTGACGCAGAGAAGGCCGTTCGGGGACATTTCCTACGGCGGTATAGGCATCTACCGATGCCAACTCCGGCATTGCCTCACGGATGGTTGCCGTCACTGCGCCATGTAAAGTGGCCAGTTCGCTCATGCGTATTCCTCCTTAACGCTCGTCGCGCTGTGTGCTGTCGCGCAGGCCCAGACGCCGGGTCGCCCAGCGTTCATAAAGGCGCATGGCAACATCGGCGCCGCCTACCGCTGTCATGCAGCCCAATGCACTGGCCGCCCAGATCGACAGGCCGCCGGCATACAACAGCATCACCGTCGACACACCGCAGGCCATGCAGGCCCCGGAGCGCAACAGCAGCCGTCGCAGCAGCGACCAACCCGTGGCGCCGGCCTTGTCGGCCCGCCACATTTCGCCGCTCAGACCGCCCAGCAATGCCAGGACGATTACCAGCCAGAGCGGCATCTCGAGTAACGCCTGTTGCTCGTTCGTCACTGTCCTGTCTCCTGTGTAATGCCTGTTGGCGCAGGCCAACAGGTCGGTTATGGATGCTTTGCCTTGAACACCTCGGCATTCCAAAAAGCCCGGCTCGCCAGGCTTTTCAGTAATGCGTTGGCGAACCGCCGGCCACGACTGGTGACGCCGCGCGGTTCCGCTGCTGATTGATGACTCCGACCGCGGCCACCTGCCCGCCGGATAACTGATCGTGGTGCTTTACGCTGCACACCCGGGCCAGTTGCCAACCCTCTGGACAGTTGAGGCCTGTCCATCGCTGCCTGTGTAACAACCGGTTTACATCCGGCTTGAGACACAGGCTATGCATTTGCGCATATGCAGTCAATGCATTTCTGAAAATTTCTATGCGTAAGTTTTGCTGAAATGCATGCAGGCCGTGCACCTCCTGGCTTGTAGGACTTTTCCAAAGGCGAAAAAAAACCCGCCGAAGCGGGTTTTGCCAACGCGGGGTTGTCAGCGAGCGTACATGCCCCACCAGAATACATGCCCGAGCAAGCTGATCTGCTCGTCCTGCATCTGCTGGAAGCTGTAGTCCTCGTCGGGGTGTTCGTCGCGGTTGAAACTGCGCAGGCGGATACCGGTAGGCAGGCGATAGACCTGCTTCACCCGCAACTGGCCGTTGTGATTGATGGCATAGAGGTCGCCATCGATGATGTCGCCAATCGAGCACTTGCCGGTATTCACCCCGACCGTCGCGCCGTCACGCAGCACCGGCAACATGCTGTTGCCGCGCACGGTCACGCACTTGGCCTGGTCGAACTGCACGCCGTTGTGGCGCAGGCTGCGCTTGCCGAAGCGCAGGCGCGCGTGCTCGCTTTCTTCAATGACGAATCTTCCTGATCCTGCTGCCAATTCGACCTCGCGAAGGAAAGGTACCGACACCTCGTCATCCTCGACGGGGGTTTCATCGTCCCACAGGCTGATGTCGCTGAGGTCGACATGGCCGTGGGCCGGCAGCGCGGCCTCGCGAGACTCGCCAAGCGCGGCGCGGCCACGCAATTGCTCGGTGCTCACGCCGAAGTACTCGGCGATCTTCGACACATGTTTGTCGGAGGGGTCGACGATCTTGCCGCCGAGAATCCGCGACAAGGTGGATTGAGGAACCCCCGTGCGCCGGTACAGCTCCGTCGGGGACAGGCCGTGGCGGTCGAGGAGTTCTCTGAGTACGGAGGCTACGTTGCGTTTTTGCATAGCATGCATAATGCAGGCATGCGCCAGGAAATGCAATGCGCGCCGCGGCGCGATGATGCATGCAGCGGCGCGCCTGCATCTGCTCGAAAAAGCCTGTACCATTGCCGGTTTCACCAACGCCAACCAGATCACCCGCTGTAAGGCCCTGAATGTCCGATCTTTCCGCACACACCCCGATGATGCAGCAGTACTGGAAGCTGAAGAACCAGCACCCGGACCAGCTGATGTTCTACCGCATGGGCGACTTCTACGAAATCTTCTACGAAGACGCGAAAAAGGCTGCGAAACTGCTGGACATCACCCTGACCGCGCGCGGTCAGTCGGCCGGCCAGTCGATCCCCATGTGCGGGATTCCGTTCCATTCGCTGGAGGGCTACCTGGCCAAGCTGGTCAAGCTCGGCGAATCGGTGGTGATCTGCGAGCAGATTGGCGACCCGGCCACCAGCAAGGGCCCGGTGGAACGCCAGGTGGTGCGCATCATCACCCCCGGCACGGTCAGTGACGAGGCCCTGCTCGACGAACGCCGCGACAACCTGATTGCCGCGCTGCTGGGTGACGAACGCCTGTTCGGCCTGGCCGTGCTGGACATCACCAGCGGCAACTTCAGCGTGCAGGAGATCAAGGGCTGGGAAAACCTGCTGGCCGAGCTCGAGCGCCTCAACCCGGTCGAGCTGCTGATCCCCGACGACTGGCCACGCGACCTGCCGGCCGAAAAGCGCCCAGGCGCCCGTCGCCGCGCGCCGTGGGACTTCGACCGCGACTCGGCGCGCAAAGCCCTGTGCCAACAATTCGCGACCAAGGACCTCAAGGGCTTTGGCTGCGACAAGCTGACCCTGGCCATCGGCGCCGCCGGCTGCCTGTTGATCTACGCCAAGGAAACCCAGCGCACTGCCCTGCCGCACCTGCGCAGCCTGCGCCACGAACGGCTGGACGACACGGTCATCCTCGACGGCGCCAGCCGCCGCAACCTGGAGCTGGACATCAACCTCGCTGGCGGGCGTGACAACACCCTGCAGTCGGTCATCGACCGCTGCCAGACCGCCATGGCCAGCCGCCTGCTGAGCCGCTGGCTGAACCGCCCGTTGCGCGACCTCAAGGTGCTGCAGGCCCGCCAGGACTCGATCCGTTGCCTGCTCGACGGCTACCGCTTCGAGAAGCTGCAGCCGCAACTCAAGGAAATTGGCGATATCGAGCGGATCCTCGCCCGTATCGGCCTGCGCAACGCCCGCCCACGCGACCTGGCACGCCTGCGCGATGCGCTGGGTGCGCTGCCCGAGCTGCAGAACGCCATGGCCGAGCTGGAGGCGCCGCACCTGGCGCGCCTGGCCGCCATTACCGGTACCTACCCGGAGCTGGCCAGCCTGCTGGAGCGGGCGATCATCGACAACCCACCGGCGGTAATCCGCGATGGCGGCGTGCTCAAGCCCGGCTATGACAACGAGCTGGACGAGTTGCTGGCGATCAGCGAGAACGCCGGCCAGTTCCTGATCGACCTGGAAGCCCGGGAAAAGGCCCGCACCGGCCTGGCCAACCTCAAGGTCGGCTACAACCGCGTGCACGGCTATTTCATCGAGCTGCCGACCAAACAGGCGGAGCAGGCGCCAGGCGACTATATCCGCCGCCAGACCCTCAAGGGTGCCGAGCGCTTCATCACCCCGGAGCTGAAGGCGTTCGAGGACAAGGCGCTGTCGGCCAAAAGCCGCGCGCTGGCCCGCGAGAAGATGCTCTACGACGGCTTGCTGGAAACCCTGATCAGCCACCTGGCGCCGCTGCAGGACAGCGCCGCCGCACTGGCTGAACTGGACGTGCTCAGCAACCTGGCCGAACGTGCGCTGAACCTGGACCTGAACTGCCCGCGCTTCGTCGACGAGCCGTGCCTGCGCATCGAGCAAGGCCGCCACCCGGTGGTGGAACAGGTACTGACCACGCCGTTCGTGGCCAACGACCTGGGCCTGGACGACAACACGCGCATGCTGATCATTACCGGCCCGAACATGGGCGGTAAGTCCACCTACATGCGCCAGACCGCCCTGATCGTGCTGCTGGCGCATATCGGCAGCTTCGTGCCAGCGGCCAGTTGCGAACTGTCGCTGGTCGACCGCATCTTCACCCGTATCGGTTCCAGCGACGACCTGGCCGGCGGGCGCTCGACCTTCATGGTCGAAATGAGCGAAACCGCCAACATCCTGCACAACGCGACCGACCGCAGCCTGGTGCTGATGGACGAAGTGGGCCGCGGCACCAGTACCTTCGACGGCCTGTCGCTGGCCTGGGCTGCCGCCGAGCGGCTGGCCCAGCTGCGTGCCTACACGCTGTTCGCCACGCACTACTTCGAGCTCACCGTGCTGCCCGAAAGCGAGCCGCTGGTGGCCAACGTGCACCTGAACGCCACCGAGCACAATGAACGCATCGTGTTCCTGCACCATGTGCTGCCCGGCCCGGCCAGCCAAAGCTACGGCCTGGCCGTGGCCCAGCTGGCAGGCGTACCGACGGCGGTCATCCAGCGTGCCCGCGAACACCTGGCACGCCTGGAAACCACCAGCCTGCCGCATGAACAACCGCCGGCCCACAAGGCCAAGGATGTGCCACAGGTACCGCACCAGAGCGACCTGTTCGCCAGCCTGCCACACCCGGCCATCGAGAAGCTGGGCAAGCTGCAACTGGACGACATGACCCCGCGTCAAGCTATCGAAACGCTATATCAACTAAAGAACCTGTTATAACGGCGCCCACTACAAGCTGGTAGAATCCGCCGCGGTTTGCTGGTGCTGCAGGTTATTAGCCTGGCCTGCAGCCATATGCCTGTAAACCGCGCGGCCCTGAGAGGAAGGGCCGCCGCCGTCGCCTGAGGAGAGAACTAGAAATGACCTTCGTCGTCACCGACAACTGCATCAAATGCAAATACACCGACTGCGTGGAAGTCTGTCCGGTGGACTGCTTCTACGAAGGCCCGAACTTCCTGGTCATTCACCCGGACGAGTGCATCGACTGCGCCCTGTGCGAACCGGAATGCCCGGCACAAGCCATTTTCTCGGAAGACGAAGTGCCAGCGGGCATGGAAAACTTCATCGAGCTGAACGCCGAACTGGCGGACATCTGGCCGAACATCACCGAGCGTAAGGACGCTCTGCCAGACGCTGAAGAGTGGGATGGCAAGACCGGCAAGATCGAACACCTCGAGCGCGGATAGCGCCGACACGAAAAAGGCCCCTCGGGGCCTTTTTTGCTTTTCCGCAGGCAAAAAAAGGGGCGGTTTGACCCGCCCACATTTTTTTCCGTAGTCCCTGCTTGTCCCTGACATCATCCTGATGAAATCGCTTCTTGCGATGTCCTTGGCCTTCATCCTGAAAACCTGTGCATGTCCCTGTGCACAGTTCGAATACTAGCGGCTTGAGCCGGGCCGGCAACTGCGAAATCTCACAGAGTGTTGCCAGTGACACAATTCCTAACGCCTAAATAAACCAGCTATTTCAATGAGTTGGGAATTTACGTTTTTTGGGTGCGACAATGATTTACCTACAGCTACGTAGAAGGCTTACAAAAGAAGTAAGCAAAGGCTTACACGCACTGTTAACAGGGTAGCGCTGTACATAATGTTACGGGCCTCGAACCCGTGCGGCCTGTCGACGCCTGGCGCCACGGCGCAAACAAACAAAAACGCCCCGAGGTCATCGAGGCGTTTCATGCTGCAGGCATTCGCTACTATTGGAATAGCGACTCACTGGACAGCCCGTTCTTCTCAAGGATCTCGCGCAGGCGCTTGAGCCCTTCTACCTGGATCTGCCGCACCCGTTCACGGGTCAGGCCGATTTCCAGGCCGACATCCTCGAGCGTGCTGCTTTCATGCCCACGCAGGCCAAAGCGCCGCACGACCACCTCACGCTGCTTGTCAGTCAGCTCGCCCAGCCACTGGTCGATGCTCTGCGACAGGTCGTCATCCTGCAACAGCTCGCACGGGTCGGTCGGGCGGTCGTCGGTCAGGGTATCGAGCAGGGTCTTGTCCGAGTCCGGGCCAAGCGACACATCCACCGAAGACACCCGCTCGTTCAGGCCCAGCATGCGCTTGACCTCGCCGACCGGCTTTTCCAGCAGCGTGGCGATTTCTTCCGGCGACGGCTCGTGGTCAAGCTTCTGCGTCAGTTCGCGGGCAGCGCGCAGGTAAACGTTCAGTTCCTTGACCACGTGGATCGGCAGGCGAATGGTGCGGGTCTGGTTCATGATCGCCCGTTCGATGGTCTGGCGAATCCACCAGGTCGCATAGGTCGAGAAACGGAAACCGCGTTCCGGGTCGAACTTCTCGACCGCACGAATCAGACCAAGGTTGCCCTCCTCGATCAGGTCGAGCAGCGACAGGCCACGGTTCACGTAACGACGGGCGATTTTGACAACCAGGCGCAGGTTGCTTTCGATCATGCGCTTGCGGCCGGCAGGGTCGCCCTTTTGCGACAGGCGCGCAAAGTGCACTTCCTCTTCCGGCGAAAGCAGAGGTGAGAATCCGATCTCGTTGAGATACAGCTGGGTGGCATCGAGCGCCCGACTGTAATCGATGTACTTGTGTTGCTTGAGCGAAGAGCCCGATTTGGCCCTCGTCCGAACCGAAGATACAGCAGGTTCGTCTGACACCACATCCGTTTCCAAAACGATACCCGTCTCCATCAGGAGGACGTCATCGTCGATGTCAAACTCCGGCACTTCTTTACTGAGAGCCATTGTTATAGTCCTTTGCTGAGTTCGAACTCAGACTCGAGCGGCACCTTTCTCCCTGGCAGCGCTGGAGCCTGTCCCCTCTACATCAGCGGAACAGGCCAGGTACAACAGTCAACGACGTGGCAGGAACTGGAGCGGATCGACGGGTTTGCCCTGGCGGCGAATCTCGAAATGCAGCTTCACCCGATCTGTGCCCGTGGACCCCATTTCAGCAATCGACTGCCCTGCCTTGACCTGCTGCCCCTCCCGAACCAACAGCCTGCGGTTATGACCGTAGGCACTGACGTAGGTGTCGCTGTGCTTGATGATGATCAGCTCGCCGTAGCCCCGCAGCCCACTCCCGGCGTAGACCACTGCACCATCAGACGCAGCAAAAACAGGCTGTCCCAAATCACCGGCGATATCAATGCCTTTATTCAAACTACCGTTTGAAGCGAATTTTCCAATCAGCACGCCATTGGCTGGCCAGGTCCAACCGCCCACCGCGCGCTCCGCGGCGGGCACGCTGGCAACCACCGGGGCGCTGCTGGAGGCTGCCGGCGCGGCCGGTTTGCCAGGGCTGGCAGGTGCCGTGGCGGTGCTGCCGGCAGGCCGCCGGATGACCGTGGTCTTGCTTGACGACGAGGGGCTGGATACCACCGTGGTACTGCCGGACGCACCGCTGCTGAAACGAATCGCTTGCCCCGGGCGAATGGTGTAAGGCGCCGCGATGCCGTTACGTGCGGCCAGCTCCTTGTAGTCCCAGCCATAGCGGAAGGCGATGGAGAACAGCGTATCGCCCGGCTTGACGATGTACTGCCCGGAAGTAACCGCTGGGCGCTTGGGTACGGTGTTGTTGCGGTCGACCACCCGCGCGCTGTTGCTGCTGGTGCTCGAACAACCCACCAGTAGCGTACTCATGGCCAGTGCAATCACCAGAAGCGTGAAACCCGACCCGTCCTTGCGCTGCCGAATGACTGTGTGACCCACCCGCGCTCCCCTCATGGTGCCGAAAACGATATGAAGACAAGAAATGCAATAATGTTGCAATTATAACCAAGCCGGCCGCTCTTGGCAGGCAGGTTGTATGACTGCTGCAACGCTACGGCGCAAACTGTGCGCCAGCGCTTCACCCCGCCAGATAGACAGGGCGAAGCAACAGGAATTCGCCAGCAGCGCAAAAATACCGCTGGCGCGTGCCCGCAGCGCTCAGGCCAGCGGGCCGTTGAGCAGCGGCACGAAGCGCACGGCCCCCAGCACGCGGCGGGAGAAGCCATGCTCCTCGCGCACGATCAGCATCAGTTGCTGCGTTTCGCCGGCCAGCCCCACCGGGATGACCATGCGCCCGCCCGGCGCCAGCTGGTCGAGCAGTGCCTGCGGGACTTCTGGCGCCACGGCAGTGACGATGATGCCGTTGTACGGCGCCAGCGCCGGCCAGCCCTCGCAACCGTCGCCCCAGCGAAAAACCACGTTGCGCAGGTTCAGTTCCACCAGGCGCTCCTTGGCCCGGTCCTGCAAGACCTTGATGCGCTCCACCGAGAACACCCGCTCGACCAGCTGGGCCAGGATCGCCGTCTGGTAGCCCGAGCCAGTGCCGATCTCCAGCACCTTGTCCAGTGGCCCGGCCTCGAGCAGCAGCTCACTCATGTGGGCGACCATGAACGGCTGGGAAATGGTCTGGTTATGGCCGATCGGCAGTGCGGTGTCTTCGTAGGCCCGATGCGCCAGTGCCTCGTCGACGAACAGGTGGCGCGGGGTGCGACGGATCACGTCGAGCACCTTGCTGTTGGAGACGCCCTCTTCGCACAGGCGCTGGATCAAGCGCTCCCGGGTCCGCTGGGAAGTCATGCCGATGCCACGCCGCAGCATATCGTCCTCGCGCATCAGAGCAGGCCCTCCAGCCAACCATCGAGCTGCTCGAAGGCATCACTGAAGGTGCGGTCGAGCTGCAGCGGGGTGATCGACACGTAGCCTTGCATCACGGCGTGGAAATCGGTGCCCGGGCCACCGTCCTCGGCATCCCCGGCCACGGCGATCCAGTAGCCTTCCTTGCCGCGCGGGTTGACCACCTTGGTCGGCGCCGCCGCCCGCGCCCGGTGACCGAGGCGGGTGAGCTGGATGCCACGAATGTGTTCCAGCGGCAGGTTGGGGATGTTGACGTTGAGCACGGTGCGCGGCGGCAAGGCCAGGCGCGACTGCGCCTCGACCAGGCGGCGGGCGATATGGGCGGCGGTCGGCAGGTTGTCCGGCTGGCGCGACAGCAGCGAGAATGCCAGCGAGGTCCCACCGAGGAAGCGGCCTTCCAGGGCGGCGGCAACCGTGCCCGAATAGAGCACGTCGTCACCCAGGTTGGCACCCAGGTTGATCCCCGACACGACCATGTCCGGCGCCTGCGGCAACAGCCCATTGAGCCCCAGGTGCACGCAGTCGGTCGGCGTGCCGTTGAGGCTGATGAAGCCATTGGCCAAGGTCTGCGGGTGCAGTGGCCGGTCCAGCGTCAGCGAACTGCTGGCGCCGCTCTTGTCTTGATCCGGGGCGATCACCGTGCACTCGGCGTAATCCGCCAGCGCAGCGTGCAGCGCGGCGATGCCGGGTGCGGTAACACCGTCGTCGTTCGAAATCAGAATACGCATGGGCTGTCCGTCTGCCCTGCCGACACCAGATCCACGACTTCGCGCACCACCACGGTGGCGAAGCATCCGGCCGGAAGGACGAATTCCAGTTGCAGGATATCAGGCTCGGGATAATGCCACGTCAGGCCGCCAATAGGGAGCCGCAGAATGCGCCGTTCGTGATCCATGCCCGCCTGGGCCAACCACTGGCACAGTGCCGGCTGGCGCGCGCCGATGGCGTTTTCCAGCTGCCCGGTGGCTGCGCCGGCTGGCGAATCGCCCGCGCCCCACAGCGGGCCGGTCGGGTGCAGGTCCAGGATCGCCAGGCGCGGGTCGGCACATTCGGCCTCCCCCGCCGGGAAGAAACTGCGGCTGTCGGTGAACGCCAGCAGGTCGCCCACCTGCGCCCGTGCCCAGGTGCCATCGGCGACACGGGCGGCCAACAGCTGGTTGAACAGGTAGCTGCGCCCGGCCGACAGCAGCCGCGAGCGCACGTTGCGCTGTTCGGGCAAGGCCTTGCGCGCGGCCCAGTCGAGGGCGTCGTGGACATTGCCGCCAGCATGGCCGAAGCGCTGGGTGCCGAAATAGTTGGGTACGCCGTGCTGCTTGAGCTGTTCCAGGCGCGCGTTCACCGCCTGGTGGTCGGCAGCAAGAGCGGTCAGGCGCAGGGTGAAGCCGTTGGCCGAATGCGCGCCACGCTGCAGCTTGCGCTGGTGGCGCACCTGCTTGAGCACACGCAGGCTGGCATCCTCGGCACGCGACAGGTCCGGGTCGGCCTTGCCTGGCAGGTGCAGGCTGAACCACTGGCGGGTCAGCGCCTGGCGGTCCTTGAGCCCGGCATAGCTGATGCTGCGCACCGGCACGCCGGCAGCGCGCGCCAGGCGGCGGGCGGCTTCTTCGGTGTTCAGGTCACGCTTTTCGACCCACAACCACAAGTGCTCGCCCTGCCCCGACAACGGAATGTCCAGCACTTCGTCGACCTGGAAATCTTCGGCCACCGCCTTGAGTACAGCGCTGCCCAAGGGTTCGCCCGATGCACGCGGGCCCAGCAGTTCCTGTTCGGTCATGCTGGCAGCAGCAGGGCAACCGCATGCACGGCGATACCCTCCTCGCGGCCGGTGAAGCCCAGTTTTTCCGTGGTGGTGGCCTTGACGTTGACCTGGTCGAGTTCGACCTGCAGGTCTTCGGCGATGCGCTGGCGCATGGTCTCGATGTGTGGGGCCATCTTTGGCGCCTGGGCGACGATGGTGGCGTCGATATTGCCGACCTTCCAGCCTTTGCCCAGGACAATGCCGACCACATGGCGCAGCAGCGCGCGGCTATCGGCGCCCTTGTACTGCGGGTCGGTGTCGGGGAAGTGTTTGCCGATGTCACCCAGCGCTGCCGCGCCCAGCAAGGCATCGCTCAGGGCGTGCAGCAGCACGTCGCCATCGGAGTGGGCCAGGAGGCCGTATTTGTGGGGGATACGCACCCCGCCCAGGGTAATGAAATCACCGTCGCAGAAACGGTGCACATCGAAGCCGTGGCCAATACGCATAGAAAAACGCCCTGAATGAGTCAGGGCGTGATTCTACCTGCTTTTGAGGGATTGGGGCTGGGGTGATCGGCACAGCATGGTCTGCGCCGATGAGATCGAGCGCCGCGCGGGCGGCGCTCGATTTCACAGGCGCTGAAAAAGCTACGTCAGTCCCTATACCCGCCCCAAGGCCACCGCATGATGACGCAGGTGCTCCTCGATGAAGCTGGCAATGAAGTAGTAGCTATGGTCATAACCCGGCTGCAGGCGCAGGGTCAGTTCATGCCCGCCTTTGCGTGCCGCCTGCTCCAGTGCCTCGGGCTTGAGCTGCTTGTCGAGGAAGTCGTCCCGGTCCCCCTGGTCGACCAGCAGCGGCGGGCACTCGCCCGCCGGGGTCTCGGCCAGCAGCACGCTGGCGTCCCATTCGCGCCAGCGCGCGCGGTCTTCACCCAGGTAACGGCTGAAGGCTTTCTCGCCCCATGGGCAATCCATCGGGTTGCTGATTGGCGAGAACGCCGACACCGAGCGGTACCGCCCCGGGTTGCGCAAGGCGCACACCAGCGCGCCATGCCCGCCCATGGAATGGCCGCTGATGCTGCGCTCGGCCGATGCCGGGAAGTGCGCCTCGATCAGTGCCGGCAGTTCCTCTACTACGTAGTCGTGCATGCGGTAGTGCTGCGCCCAGGGTTGCTGGGTGGCGTTGAGGTAGAAGCCGGCCCCCAGGCCGAAATCCCAGGCACCGTCAGGATCGCCCGGCACCTGCTCGCCACGCGGGCTGGTATCCGGCGCGACGATGATCAACCCCAGCTCGGCGGCCAGGCGCTGGGCGCCGGCCTTCTGCATGAAGTTCTCGTCGGTGCAGGTGAGGCCGCTGAGCCAGTACAGCACCGGCAGCTTCTCGCCCTGCTCGGCCTGCGGTGGCAGGTACACGGCGAACACCATGTCACAGCCCAGCACCCTGGAGTGATGCCGGTAACGCTTGTGCCAGCCGCCGAAGCTCTTCTGGCAGGAGATGTTATCCAGGCTCATGGCGCACCTCAGAAGTGGATCACGCTACGGATGCTCTTGCCTTCGTGCATCAGGTCGAAGGCCTTGTTGATGTCTTCCAGGCCCATGGTGTGGGTGATGAAGGTGTCCAGCGGGATCTCGCCCTTCTCGGACATCTCCACGTAGCTTGGCAGTTCGCTGCGGCCACGTACGCCACCGAACGCCGAACCGCGCCAGACGCGACCGGTGACCAGCTGGAACGGACGGGTGGCGATTTCCTGGCCGGCACCGGCCACACCGATGATCACCGACTCGCCCCAACCCTTGTGGCAGCATTCCAGCGCCGCACGCATGAGCTGCACGTTGCCGATGCACTCGAAGGAGAAGTCCACGCCGCCGTCGGTGAGGTCGACAATCACTTCCTGGATCGGGCGGTCGTAGTCTTTCGGGTTGATGCAGTCGGTGGCCCCCAGCTGGCGGGCGATCTCGAACTTGGCCGGGTTGATGTCGATGGCGATGATCCGCGAGGCCTTCGCCTTCACCGCGCCGATCACGGCCGACAGGCCGATACCGCCCAGGCCGAAGATGGCCACGGTGTCACCCGGCTTGACCTTGGCGGTATTGAGCACCGCGCCGATACCGGTGGTGACGCCGCAACCGAGCAGGCAGACCTTTTCCAGTGGCGCTTCTTTCTGGATCTTGGCCACGGAAATTTCCGGCAGCACGGTGTACTCGGAGAAGGTCGAGGTGCCCATATAGTGGAACAGCTGCTGGCCTTTGTAGGAGAAACGCGTGGTGCCATCCGGCATCAGGCCCTTGCCCTGGGTGGCGCGAATGGCCTGGCACAGGTTGGTCTTGCCCGAGAGACAGAATTTGCACTTGCCGCATTCCGGGGTGTACAGCGGGATGACGTGGTCACCGACGGCGACCGACGTCACGCCTTCGCCTACCGCCTCGACGATCGCGCCACCTTCGTGGCCCAGGATCGACGGGAAGATACCTTCTGGGTCAGCGCCGGACAGGGTGTAGGCATCGGTGTGGCAGACACCGCTGGCGACTACCCGCAGCAGCACTTCGCCGGCCTTGGGCATGGCCACGTCGACTTCGACGATTTCCAGGGGTTTCTTGGCTTCGAAGGCTACGGCAGCACGGGACTTGATCATCAAAGGTCTCCAGACAGAGGGTCGATTCAGTCTGGCAGTGTAATTCACCGCCATTTGAGGAATAATCCGGGCCAAGACAAAACATTATTGCCGTACAGGGATAATCCATGAGCAGCCGCTGGGAAGGCATCGACGAATTCGTCGCCGTGGCAGAAACCGGCCAGTTCACGGCGGCCGCCGAACGCCTGGGGGTTTCTTCGTCGCATGTCAGCCGGCAGATTGCCCGGCTGGAAGAACGCCTGCAGACGCGCTTGCTGTACCGCAGTACCCGGCGGGTGACCCTGAGCGAGGCCGGGCAGACCTTTCTGCAGCACTGCCAGCGCCTGCAGGATGGCCGCGAGGAAGCCCTGCGCGCCATGGGTGACCTGGCCAGCGAGCCCAAGGGCTTGTTGCGCATGACCTGCGCGGTGGCCTATGGCGAGCGCTTCATCGTGCCGCTGGTGACCCGGTTCATGGCGCAGTACCCGCAATTGCGGGTGGACGTGGAACTGAGCAACCACACCCTCGACCTGGTCCACGAAGGCATGGACCTGGCCATCCGCCTGGGCCGGCTGGCCGACTCACGGCTGGTGGCCACCCGCCTGGCGCCACGGCGCATGTACCTGTGCGCCTCGCCGGCCTACCTGGAACGTTATGGGCGGCCTCACAGCCTGTCGGAGCTGGCACGGCACAACTGCCTGGTGGGCAGTTCGGACCTGTGGGCGCTGCAGCAGGATGGCCGCGAAATCAGCCAGCGGGTGCAGGGCAACTGGCGCTGCAACAGCGGGCAGGCCGTGCTGGATGCGGCGTTGCAGGGCATGGGCTTGTGCCAGTTGCCGGATTACTACGTGCTGGAGCACCTGAACAGTGGTGCCCTGGTGTCATTGCTGGAAGCGCACCAGCCGCCGAACACGGCAGTGTGGGCGCTGTATCCGCAGCAGCGGCACCTGTCGCCGAAAGTGCGGCGGTTGGTGGACTACCTGAAGGAAGGGTTGGCGGGGTTGCCGGAGTATCGTCTCGGCTGAAGGAATGCGCTGCCTGTACTGGCCGCTTCGCGGGCTTGCCCGCTCCCACAGGTACTGCGCATACCTTCAGGCTGGCGCTGTACCTGTGGGAGCGGGCAAGCCCGCGAAGAGGCCGGTGCTGGATTAAAGCTTCAGCGCCGCCCGGCCCAGCGCTGGCGCAACCACTCGAGGTCTTCCGGGCGGGTCACCTTGATGTTGTCACTGCGCCCTTCCACCAGCCTTGGCGCCTGGCCGGACCATTCGATGGCCGAGGCCTCGTCGGTCACCAGCACATCCGACACCAGGCACTCGGCCAGCGCCCGGTGCAGCGCGCCCAGGCGGAACATCTGTGGCGTGTAGGCCTGCCAGATGGTACTGCGGTCAACAGTGGCACTGACCCGCCCGTTGGCATCGGCCCGCTTGAGGGTATCGCGCGCTGGCACCGCCAGCAGGCCGCCTACCGGGTCGTCCGCCAGCTCCGACAACAGTTTGTCCAGGTCGCTGCGCGCCAGGTTTGGCCGAGCGGCATCGTGCACCAGCACCCAGTCGCTGTCCGCAGCCCCCTCGGCATGCAGCATCAGCAAGGCATTGAGTACCGAGTCGGCACGCTCACGGCCACCCGCCGCGCGACGGATACGCGGGTCGCTGGCGCAGCGCAGGGTCGGCCAGTAGGGGTCGTGTTCGGCAATACTGACCACCACGCCGGTGAGCGTAGGGTGGCCAAGAAAACAGTCGAGGCTGTGCTCGAGGATGGTCTGCCCAGCCAGCTCCAGATACTGCTTGGGGCGGTCGGCAGCCATGCGGGCACCGACGCCCGCAGCAGGAATAACGGCCCAGAAGGCCGGTAACGTATCGATCATTTCTGTGGCAACTGGAAGAGAGTTTCGCCCTCTTTGACCATTCCCAATTCGTGGCGAGCCCGTTCTTCAACGGTCTCCATGCCTTTTTTCAGCTCCAGCACTTCGGCGTCGAGCACGCGGTTTCGCTCAAGCAGGCGCTCGTTCTCGGCATGCTGCTCGGCGATCTGCTGCTTCAGCTCGGTCACTTGCGCCAGGCTGCCATTACCCACCCACAGGCGGTACTGCAGGCCACCCAGCAGCAGGAGCAGGACAAGAAACAACCAATAAGGACTGCGCATCTAGGTATCCAGGTTAAAAAAGACCGTCGCAGAATGTTCAACTCGGGGTCTCGAATAGCACGAAGCCTGGCCGAGGCCAGGCTTCGTCGACAGAAACCCGTTGGAACGTAGGAATTTCACTATGAAAGCCCCTACAACTCCGGCTGCTGTCTTTTTACCATCTCTTGCTTAGCCGCGAAACTCGGCACGACCACGGTAAACCGCCTTGGCACCCAGTTGCTCTTCGATACGCAGCAGTTGGTTGTACTTGGAAACGCGGTCGGAACGGCACAGCGAGCCGGTCTTGATCTGGCCAGCAGCAGTACCTACCGCCAGGTCGGCGATGGTCGAGTCTTCGGTTTCACCGGAACGGTGCGAAATCACCGCGGTGTAGCCAGCAGCCTTGGCCATCTGGATGGCTTCCAGGGTTTCGGTCAGCGAGCCGATCTGGTTGAACTTGATCAGGATCGAGTTACCGATGCCCTTCTCGATGCCTTCCTTGAGGATCTTGGTGTTGGTCACGAACAGGTCGTCGCCCACCAGTTGCACCTTGGCGCCGATCTTCTCGGTGAGGATCTTCCAGCCAGCCCAGTCGGACTCGTCCAAGCCGTCTTCGATCGAGATGATCGGGAAGCGCTCGGTCAGGCCTTTCAGGTACTCGGCGAAGCCTTCGGCGTCGAACGACTTGCCTTCACCGGACAGGTTGTACTTGCCGTCTTCGTAGAATTCCGAAGCCGCGCAGTCCAGGGCCAGGGTCACGTCGGTGCCGAGCTTGTAGCCGGCTTTCTCGACCGCTTCGGCGATGGCGCCCAGGGCGTCTTCGTTGGAAGCCAGGTTAGGGGCGAAACCACCTTCGTCACCCACGGCGGTGTTCAGGCCACGGGCCTTCAGCACGGCTTTGAGGTGGTGGAAGATTTCGGTACCCATGCGCAGGCCGTCGGAGAAGGTCTTGGCGCCAACCGGCTGAACCATGAACTCCTGGATGTCGACGTTGTTGTCGGCGTGCTCGCCGCCGTTGATGATGTTCATCATCGGCACCGGCATCGAGTACTGGCCCGGGGTGCCGTTCAGGTTGGCGATGTGCGCGTACAGCGGCAGGTCCAGGTCCTGGGCAGCAGCCTTGGCGGCAGCCAGGGAAACGGCCAGGATGGCGTTGGCGCCCAGCTTGGCCTTGTTCTCGGTACCGTCCAGTTCGATCATGGCGCGGTCCAGGGCCTTCTGGTCGGCAGGGTCCTTGCCCAGCAGCAGGTCACGGATCGGGCCGTTGATGTTGGCGACGGCCTTCAGCACGCCCTTGCCCAGGTAACGGCTCTTGTCGCCATCACGCAGCTCCAGCGCTTCGCGCGAGCCAGTGGAAGCACCGGACGGCGCGCAAGCGCTACCGATGATGCCGTTGTCGAGCAGTACATCGGCTTCTACGGTGGGGTTGCCACGCGAATCGAGAACTTCACGACCTTTGATGTCGACGATTTTTGCCATTGTTGTAAGCACTCCAGAATTGACGAAAACAACTTAGCTTGGGAAATCTTGCCGTTCACCGGGCGGACTTGCAGTGGGCAGGCCCCGTGAAGGGAACCCCTGACCGAGTGGTCAGGGGTGGATCGGACGGTACTTTACCCGAGAATCGAGCTTTACGCGGTTTCTACCGTCGGAAAACTTTTCACCAGGTCATCCAGTTGCTTGAGCTGGGCCAGGAACGGCTCCAGTTTGTCCAGGCGCAGGGCGCAAGGACCATCGCACTTGGCGTTGTCCGGATCGGGGTGGGCTTCGAGGAACAGGCCGGCCAGGCCCTGGCTCATGCCGGCCTTGGCCAGGTCGGTGACCTGGGCGCGACGGCCGCCGGCGGAGTCGGCACGACCACCGGGCATCTGCAGGGCGTGGGTCACATCGAAGAACACCGGGTACTCGAACTGCTTCATGATGCCGAAGCCGAGCATGTCCACCACCAGGTTGTTGTAGCCGAAGCTCGAACCACGCTCGCAGAGGATCAGCTGGTCGTTACCGGCTTCTTCGCACTTGGTCAGGATGTGTTTCATCTCCTGGGGTGCGAGGAACTGCGCCTTCTTGATGTTGATGACCGCGCCGGTGCGGGCCATGGCCACAACCAGGTCGGTCTGCCGCGACAGGAAGGCCGGCAGCTGGATGATGTCGCACACCTTGGCCACCGGCTCGGCCTGGTAGGGCTCGTGCACGTCGGTGATGACCGGCACGTTGAAGGTGCGCTTGATCTCTTCGAAGATCTTCAAGCCTTCTTCCATGCCCGGGCCGCGGTAGGAGGTTACCGACGAACGGTTGGCCTTGTCGAAGCTGGCCTTGAACACGTACGGGATACCGAGCTTCTCGGTGACCCGCACGTACTCTTCGCAGACCTTCATTGCCAGGTCACGGGACTCCAGGACGTTCATGCCGCCGAACAGGACGAACGGCTTGTCGTTGGCGATCTCGATGTTACCGACGCGAATGATCTTCTGGGTCATTGATCAGGCCTTGTTCTTCTGAGCCAGGGCTGCCTTGACGAAGCCGCTGAACAGCGGGTGGCCGTCACGCGGGGTCGAGGTGAATTCCGGGTGGAACTGGCAGGCGACGAACCATGGGTGATCCTTGGACTCGACCACTTCCACCAGCGCACCGTCTTCGGAACGGCCGGACACCACCAGGCCGGCGTCGACCAGTTGCGGCAGCAGGTTGTTGTTCACTTCGTAGCGGTGACGGTGACGCTCGGTGATCACGTCCTTGCCGTAGCAGTCGTGCACCTTGGAACCGGCGACCAGCTGGCAGTCCTGGGCGCCCAGGCGCATGGTGCCGCCCAGGTCGGAGGCTTCGCTGCGGGTCTCGACGGCACCGGTGGCATCGGCCCACTCGGTGATCAGGCCGACCACCGGGTGGCCGCTGTTGCGGTCGAACTCGGTGGAGTTGGCGTCTTTCCAGCCCATCACGTTACGGGCGAATTCGATCACCGCCACCTGCATGCCCAGGCAGATACCCAGGTACGGCACCTTGTTCTCACGGGCGTACTGCACTGCGGTGATCTTGCCTTCCACGCCGCGCAGGCCGAAACCGCCCGGCACCAGGATGGCATCGGCACCTTCGAGCAGGCTGGTGCCCTGGTTCTCGATGTCTTCCGAGTCGATGTAGCGCAGGTTGACCTTGGTGCGGTTGGTGATGCCGGCGTGGCTCATCGCTTCGATCAGCGACTTGTAGGCATCCAGCAGCTCCATGTACTTGCCGACCATGGCGATGGTCACTTCGTGCTCGGGGTTGAGCTTGGCATCGACCACCTTGTCCCATTCGGACAGGTCGGCGCCGTTGCACTGCAGGCCGAAGCGCTCGACGACGAAGTCGTCCAGGCCCTGTGCATGCAGTACGCCCGGGATCTTGTAGATGGTGTCGACGTCTTCCAGCGAAATCACCGCACGCTCTTCAACGTTGGTGAACAGCGCGATCTTGCGACGCGACGAGGCATCGACCGGGTGGTCGGAACGGCAGATCAGCACGTCAGGCTGCAGGCCGATGGAGCGCAGCTCCTTGACCGAGTGCTGGGTCGGCTTGGTCTTGGTCTCGCCAGCGGTGGCGATGTACGGGACCAGGGTCAGGTGCATCAGCATGGCGCGCTTGGAGCCCACTTCGACGCGCAGCTGGCGGATGGCCTCGAGGAACGGTTGCGACTCGATGTCGCCCACGGTACCGCCGATCTCCACCAGGGCCACGTCGGCATCGCCGGCGCCCTTGATGATGCGACGCTTGATTTCGTCGGTGATGTGCGGGATGACCTGGATGGTCGCGCCCAGGTAGTCACCACGACGTTCCTTGCGCAGCACGTGCTCGTAGATGCGGCCGGTGGTGAAGTTGTTGTTCTGGGTCATGGTGGTGCGGATGAACCGCTCGTAGTGGCCCAGGTCGAGGTCGGTTTCGGCGCCATCGTGGGTGACGAACACTTCACCATGCTGGAACGGGCTCATGGTGCCCGGATCGACGTTGATGTACGGATCCAGCTTGAGCATGGTGACCTTCAGGCCCCGCGCTTCCAGGATGGCCGCCAGGGAAGCCGAGGCAATGCCTTTCCCCAATGAAGAAACAACACCGCCCGTGACGAATATGTAGCGCGTCATGAAAAACCCTAGAAGTCTGCGTTAAGGCGGCCAGCGCCGCCGGAGAAAGCGAAGGAAGGCCGAAGCCCCCGATCACCTGCGTCAATCACAGTGCATCTCGAAAAACTGCCGCGTCTGTACAGACCAGGGGTATCCCCGGCATGGAGCTCGCTCGTCATTTTCAGAATCAGCCCAGCAAAAAACTGCTTGGTAATCGGCAACTCCTGTGTTTTCGCGGAACCCACAGAAGCTGTATCAAGAAGGGAGGGTAGTCTACCCGAATGTACCCTTCAGCTCAAACCTTGCGCGTTCGTCGGCAACTGCCAATGCAGCTGGCAATCCGCCTGTACCAGCCCGGGCAGGTTGGCCACCGCCAACAGCCGCTCGCCGTGGTACAGCAATGGCAGGCGCGGGCGCAGGAAGTGCGGTACCTGCAGTTCGTTGAGCAGGCGCTTGAGCTCGCGTCGGCCGCGGCCGGGGATATCCAGCACTTCACCGCCCTGGCGATAGGCAATGCGCAAGCCCGTCGCGGGTGCTGCGCCAAGCAGCCGCACACTGCCGTTACCGGGTAGCCGCAGGGGCTCGCTGGGGTCGGGCCACGCCGCCCCTGCGCCAGGCAGTCGCAGCCAGTCGCCGCTCAACCACCAGATGCGCCCATGGCTGCGCAGCAGTTGTCCATCGGCCAGCCGCCACACCGGCTGGGCATCGGCGGCGGCATCGCGCAGGTCGGCCCAACCGGCCCAGTGTCGGCTGTCGGGCAAACGGGTACGCCGGCTCAGCCAGTACTGCAAGGCATTGCGTTGGCGGGCTGGCGACAGCGCAACCAGGGCGGCCAGGTCGAGGGAGTCGAGCCCGGGCCAGGCCAGCGGTGCGCCCTCCTGCGCAAGCGCCAGGTCGCCCTGAGCCAGCTCGTCCAGCAGGCCCAGCGCTTCGCCCAGGTGCTCGGCGGCGCGGGCGAGGTTCTGGCTGGCCTGTGGCCAACGCTGCTGAAGAAGCGGAAACACTTCGCCGCGCAGGTAGTTGCGAGCAAACTGTGTGTCAGCGTTTGACGGATCTTCGATCCAGGCCAACCCATTAGCCAGAGCGTAGTCCTGCAGTTGCTGGCGGGAGCAGCCCAGCAATGGCCTGACCAGGCTGCCCTGCCCTAGCGCCCGCTGCCTTGGCATTGCTGCCAGGCCACGCAAGCCGGCGCCGCGCAGCAGGCGGAACAACAGGGTTTCGGCCTGGTCGTCACGGTGCTGGCCAGTGAACAGGAGGTCGCCTGGACCGAGGGCTTGTTTGAAAGCGGCATAGCGGGCGTCGCGGGCGGCCTGTTCGAGGCTGGGGCCGGAGGTGACCTGGACGTGGATGACCTGGAGTTCGATGCCAAGATTGTCGCAGGTGGCCTGGCAGTGGGCAGGCCAGGCGCCGGCGGCGGGTTGCAGGCCGTGGTGGACGTGGATGGCGCGCAGTGGAGGCGATGCGTGATTGCGGGCGTAATCGGCCAGCAGGTGCAGGAGGACGGTGGAGTCGAGGCCGCCGGAGAAGGCAATGTACCAGGCTGGGGCGTTGAGCCAGGGGGTGAGGTTGATCATTGGCGCCTCACATGGCTGGAGATTGTCGGGGGTGCTTTGCACCCCTTTCGCGACACAAGGCCGCTCCTACAGGGTCATGTGATCGCCTGGAGGAACGGCCTTGTGTCGCGAAAGGGCCGCAAAGCGGCCCCCGGCCATGTCAGACGCCGTAGCTCATCAGGCGCTCGTAACGGCGGGCCAGCAGCGCGTCGTGGTCGAGCTTGCCGAGCATGTCCAGCTGCTGCACCAGGTCGGCACGGATGCTTTCCGACATCTTGGCCGGGTCACGGTGGGCGCCGCCCAGCGGCTCCTGGATGACCTTGTCGACGATGTTCAGGCTCTTCAGGCGCTCGGCCGTGATGCCCATGGCCTCGGCCGCGTCAGCAGCCTTGTCGGCGGTCTTCCACAGGATCGAGGCACAGCCTTCCGGCGAAATCACCGAGTAGGTGGAGTACTGCAACATGTTCAACTGGTCGCACACGCCGATGGCCAGCGCACCGCCGGACCCACCCTCACCGATCACGGTGGCGATGATTGGCGTTTTCAGGCGTGCCATCACGCGCAGGTTCCAGGCGATGGCCTCGCTCTGGTTGCGCTCCTCGGCATCGATGCCCGGGTAGGCGCCCGGGGTGTCGATGAAGGTCAGGATCGGCATCTTGAAACGCTCGGCCATTTCCATCAGGCGGCAAGCCTTGCGGTAGCCTTCAGGGCGCGGCATGCCGAAGTTGCGGCGCACCTTCTCGCGTACTTCACGGCCCTTCTGGTGGCCGATGACCATGACCGGCTTGCCGTCCAGGCGGGCGGTGCCACCGACGATGGCGGCGTCGTCGGAGAAGTGGCGGTCGCCGTGCAGCTCTTCGAACTCGGTGAAGATGTGCTCCAGGTAGTCCAGGGTGTAAGGACGACGTGGATGACGGGCCAGGCGGGCGATCTGCCAGCTGGTCAGGTTGCCGAAGATGCTTTCGGTCAGGGTGTTGCTCTTGTCTTGCAGACGGGCAATTTCATCGCTGATGTTCAGCGAGTTGTCGTTGCCTACCAGGCGCAGGCCTTCGATCTTGGCTTGCAGGTCGGCAATCGGCTGTTCGAAATCGAGAAAATTCGGGTTCATAGTCATCCGTCTTGGGTCTACGGCCAGGCGGCCGGCCGGTTGATCCGTTTGGCGCCCTACCTTAAGGGATCAGGCGCATTCAGGTCGAGATTAAATTTTTGTCGGTTCAACGATATTGCAGGAAGACGTTCTCACGTCCGAACTGGTCACGCAGCGCCTGAATCAGCCCATCGGCCGGGTCGATCGCCCACTGCTCGCCGAACTGCAGCATGGCCTTGGCGTCGCTGCCGGTGTATTCCAGGGTGATCGGGCACGCGCCCCGATGACGGGTAATCAGCTCGCCCAGCCATTTCAGCCGGTCGCCCTTGAGCGCTTCGTGCGCCACCTTCAGGCGCAGGCTCTCGGCCAGCTTGGTGCGCGCATCCTCCATGGTCATCACCTGCTTCACCCGCAGGCGCAGGCCACCGGAAAAGTCGTCGTTGCTGACCTCGCCTTCGACCACCACCATGGCGTCGGTCTGCAGCAAGGACTGTGCCGCCATGAAGGCATCGGCGAACAGCGATGCCTCGATGCGGCCGGAGCGGTCATCCAGGGTGACGAAGCCCATCTTGTCGCCTTTCTTGTTCTTCATCACCCGCAGGGCGATGATCATGCCGGCGATGGTCTGGGTGTCGCGCGACGGCTTGAGGTCGATGATGCGCTGGCGGGCGAAGCGGCGGATCTCGGCCTCGTACTCGTCGATCGGGTGGCCGGTGAGGTACAGGCCAAGGGTGTCCTTCTCGCCTTTCAGGCGTTCCTTGAGGGTCAGCTCGCGCACCTTGCGGTGGTTGGCGTAGACGTCGGCGTCAGCGGCGTCGAACATGCCGCCGAACAGGTCGACGTGGCCACTGTCCGCGGTATGGGCAGCCTGTTCGGCGGCCTTGATGGCCTCGCCCAGCGCCGCGAGCAAGGTGGCACGGTTGATGTCGATGTGGGCGTGGTAGGCCTTGATCTCGTCATGGAAGTGCGGCCCGAGGCGGTCCAGCGCGCCACTGCGGATCAGCGCATCGAGGGTGCGCTTGTTGACCCGCTTGAGGTCGATACGCTGGCAGAAATCGAACAGGTCCTTGAACGGGCCGCCCTGCGCACGCGCCTCGACGATCGCCTCCACCGGGCCCTCGCCCACGCCCTTGATGGCACCCAGGCCATAGACGATGCGCCCGTCATCGTTGACGGTGAACTTGAAGTCGGAGAAGTTCACGTCCGGGGCGTCGAGGCGCAGCTTCATGCTGCGCACTTCTTCTACCAGCACCACCACCTTGTCGGTGTTGTGCATATCCGCCGACAGCACCGCCGCCATGAACGGCGCCGGGTAGTGGGTCTTCAGCCAGGCGGTCTGGTAGGACACCAGGCCATAGGCGGCGGAGTGGGATTTGTTGAAGCCGTAACCGGCAAATTTCTCTACCAGGTCGAAGATGTTACCGGCAAGGTCCGCATCGATATTGTTGTTGGCACAACCTTCGATGAAGCCGCCGCGCTGCTTGGCCATTTCCTCGGGCTTTTTCTTACCCATGGCCCGGCGCAGCATGTCGGCGCCGCCAAGGGTGTAGCCGGCCATTACCTGGGCGATCTGCATCACCTGTTCCTGGTACAGGATGATGCCGTAGGTTGGCGCCAGTACCGGCTGCAGGCCTTCGTACTGGTAGTCCGGGTGCGGATAGGCCAGCTCGGCGCGGCCGTGCTTGCGGTTGATGAAGTCGTCCACCATGCCCGACTGCAGCGGGCCGGGGCGGAACAGTGCCACCAGTGCGATGAGGTCTTCCAGGCAGTCGGGCTTGAGCTTCTTGATCAGCTCCTTCATGCCACGCGATTCAAGCTGGAACACCGCCGTGGTTTCGGCCTTCTGCAACAGCTCGTAGGTCTTGCGGTCGTCCAGCGGGATGAAGTCGATGTTGACCTCGGGCAGGTTCTTCTTGGCCTGCTCGCGGTTGATGATCTCCATGGCCCACTTGATGATGGTCAAGGTACGCAGGCCGAGGAAGTCGAACTTCACCAGGCCCGCGGCCTCGACGTCGTCCTTGTCGAACTGGGTTACCAGGCCGCCGCCCTCTTCGTCACAGGCGATCGGCGAGAAGTCGGTGAGCTTGGTCGGGGCGATCACCACGCCACCGGCGTGCTTGCCGGTGCCCCGCGTCACACCCTCGAGTTTCAGGGCCATGTCCCAGATCTCGCGGGCGTCTTCGTCGCCCTTGAGGAAGTCGCGCAGGATTTCTTCCTGCTCGTAGGCCTTTTCCAGGGTCATGCCGACTTCGAACGGGATCATCTTCGACAGCCGGTCGGCCAGCCCGTACGACTTGCCTTGCACCCGCGCCACGTCGCGCACCACCGCCTTGGCGGCCATGGTGCCGAAGGTGATGATCTGGCTGACCGCGTTGCGGCCATAGGTTTCGGCCACGTAGTCGATCACCCGGTCGCGGCCATCCATGCAGAAGTCGACGTCGAAGTCGGGCATGGAAATACGTTCAGGGTTGAGGAAACGCTCGAACAGCAGGTCGTAGGCCAGCGGGTCGAGGTCGGTGATCTTCAGCACGTAGGCCACCAGCGAGCCGGCACCCGAGCCGCGGCCCGGGCCGACCGGCACGCCGTTGTTCTTGGCCCACTTGATGAAGTCCATCACGATCAGGAAGTAACCGGGGAAACCCATCTGGATGATGATGTCCAGCTCGAACTTCAGGCGGTCCAGATAGACCTGGCGCTTTTCTTCGTAGTTGGGCGTGGTTTCTTTCGGCCACAGTACCGCCAGGCGCTCTTCCAGGCCTTCGTGGGAGACGTGACGCAGGTAGTCGTCGATACCCATGCCATTGGGCGTGGGGAAGTCGGGCAGGAAGTACTTGCCCAGCTGTACCTGGATATTGCAGCGCTTGGCGATCTCGACGGTGTTGGCGATGGCGTCGGGCAGGTCGCTGAACAGCTCGGCCATTTCCTCGGCCGATTTCAGGTACTGCTGGTCGCTGTACATCCTTGGGCGGCGTGGGTCGTCGAGGGTCCAGCCCTCGCCAATGCACACCCGCGTTTCATGGGCATCGAAGTCCGACTGCTTGATGAAGCGCACGTCGTTGGTCGCCACCAGCGGGGCCCCGAACTTGTCGGCCAGGGCCACGGCGGCATGCACGTACTCTTCGTCGCGGGCGCGGTTGGTGCGCTGCACTTCAACGTAGAAGCGCTCGGGGAACATGCCCATCCAGCCCTGCAGCAGGGCCTCGGCTTCTTCGTCCCTGCCCGCCAGCAGGGCCATGCCGATGTCACCTTCCTTGCCTGCGGACAGGGCGATCAGGCCCTCGCTGGCCGGGGCGATCCAGTCACGCTGGAGGACTACCAGGCCATTGCGCTGGCCGTCGGTCCAGCCGCGCGAAATGAGTTCGGTGAGGTTGCGATAGCCCTTGGGGTTCATGGCCAGGAAGCAGATACGCGACAGCGGTGCTTCCGGGTCGTCGCCGGCCAGCCACAGGTCGGCGCCGCAGATCGGCTTGATGCCGGCGCCCATGGCGGTCTTGTAGAACTTCACCAGCGAGCACATGTTGCTCTGGTCGGTGATTGCCACCGCCGGCATGTTCATCCCGGCCAGTGCCTTGGCCAGCGGCTTGATCCGCACCAGGCCGTCGACCAGCGAGAATTCGGAGTGGACGCGCAGGTGAACGAAGGGAACCGACATGGAAGATCCTGTAGCAGTGCTGAACGACAAGGGCGGGATTGTAGCGTAAATGGGGATGTTTTTTGGGGCTGCTTCGCAGCCCTTCGCGGACACGCCTGCTCCCACAGGAATATCATCGCCCTCGGGAACGGCGCTATACCTGTGGGAGCGGGCGCGCCCACGAAGGGCCGCAAGGCGGCCCCAGAGGTCAGATCAGGGCGTTGGTGACGCCTTCACGCGCGTCCCACGCAGCCCGCACCGGGGCAAAGGAACGCCGATGAATGGGCGTAGGCCCCAATCGTGCCAGCGCCTCGAGGTGCACCGGGGTCGGGTAGCCCTTGTGCCCGCCAATGCCGTAACCCGGATAGATCAGCTCGAATGCGCTCATTTCCCGATCGCGGGTGACCTTGGCCAGGATCGAGGCTGCAGCGATGGCAGGGACCTTGGCATCACCCTGTACGACCGGCGCCGAAGGCACCGCCAGTTTCGGGCAGCGATTGCCATCGATAAGGGCCAGTTTCGGCGTCACGTGCAACCCTTCGACCGCGCGCTGCATGGCCAGCATGGTGGCGTGGAGGATGTTCAGCCGGTCGATTTCCTCGACCTCGGCGCGGGCGATGCAGAAGCTCAGGGCCTTTTCGCAGATCTCATCGAACAGCGCCTCGCGCCTGGCTTCGGTGAGTTTCTTCGAATCGTTCAGGCCGAGGATCGGGCGCGCCGGGTCGAGGATCACCGCCGCCGTCACCACCGCGCCGCACAGCGGGCCACGGCCCACCTCGTCGACGCCGGCGACAAGGTCTTCGACCAGGTTGAAGTCCAGTCCAATCTGCATGTCAACGGTCCTTGAGCAGGGCCAGTACCGCCTCGGCCGCCTGGTTGGAGGCGTCGCGGCGCAAGGTGCGGTGAATTTCGTCGAAGCGCTCGGTCTGCTGGCTGCCATCGGCTACCAGTGGCGCCAGGGTATTGGCCAGCGCTTCGCTGGTGGCGTCGTCCTGCAACAGCTCGGGCACCAGCGCACGCTGGGCGAGCAGGTTTGGCAGCGACACATAAGGGCTTTTTACCAGCCGCTTGAGAATCCAGTAGGTCAACGGCGCCAGGCGGTAGGCCACCACCATCGGGCGCTTGTACAACAACGCTTCGAGTGTAGCGGTACCCGAAGCGATCAGCACCGCGTCGCAGGCGGCCAGGGCCTGGTGCGACTGGCCATCGAGCAGGGTCAACGGTAGCTGGCGCCCCTCAAGCATCTGCTCGATCTGGGCGCGTCGTGCGGCATTGGCACAGGGCAACACGAAATGCACGCCCGGAACCTGCTGGCGCAGCCGTTCGGCCGCATCGAGGAACAATGCCCCCAGGCGCGCGACTTCGCCGCCGCGGCTGCCGGGCATCAGTGCCACCAGCGGCCCCTCGCCCACGCCCAGCTTGGCGCGCGCCGCCGGGCGGTCGGCCTCAAGCGGGATGGTGTCGGCCAAGGGGTGGCCAACGAAGCGCACCGGCACACCCTTTTCCTCATAGAAGCGCGCCTCGAACGGCAACAGCGTGAGCATCAGGTCGCAGCCTTGGCGAATCTTCAGCACACGCTTCTGCCGCCAGGCCCACACCGAAGGGCTGACGTAATGCACGGTCTTGATACCGGCCTGGCGCAGTTTCAACTCGATGTTGAGGGTGAAGTCGGGGGCATCGATGCCGATGAACACATCGGGTCTTTCGCCAATCAGGGTCTCGATCAGCAGCTTGCGGCGCTTGAGCAGCTCACGCAGGCGCCCCAGCACTTCGACCAGGCCCATGACCGCCAGGCGCTCCATGGGAAAATAGGATTGCAGCCCTTCGGCTTCCATCAGCGGGCCGCCAACGCCGATGAACCGCACGTCAGGGTGGCGTGCCTTGAGGGCACGCATCAAGCCTGAACCAAGGATGTCGCCGCTGGCCTCACCTGCGACCAAGGCTACGCAAAGCTGGGCCATGTCAGCGGGTGATGCCGCGGGCAGAGGTCACGATCGACTGACGGAACAGCTCGACCTCAGGGTGCTGGGCTGCCAGTTCGTGCAGTTCCTTGAGCGCGTCTTCGACGGTCAGGCCCTGGCGATAGACGATCTTGTAGCAACGGCGCAGCACATGGATCACCTCGTCGCTGAAACCGCGCCGGCGCATGCCTTCGAAGTTCATGCTGCGCGCTTCCGCCGGGCTGCCGAACACGGTGACGAAGGCCGGTACATCCTTGCCGATCGCCGTGCCCATGCCCGAAAACGCGTGGGCACCGATATGGCAGTACTGGTGCACCAGGGTGTAGCCGGACAGAATCGCCCAGTCGCCCACGTGCACATGGCCGGCCAGCGCCGTGTTGTTGACCAGGATGCAATGGTTGCCGATGACGCTGTCGTGGCCGATGTGGGCATAGGCCATGATCAGGTTGTGGTCACCCACGGTGGTTTCCGCGCGGTCCTGGATGGTGCCGCGGTGGATGGTCACCCCTTCGCGGATGACGTTGTGGTCACCAATCACCAGGCGCGTCGGCTCACCCTTGTACTTGAGGTCGGGTGTGTCTTCGCCGATCGAGGAAAACTGAAAGATACGGTTGTGCTTGCCGATGCGGGTCGGCCCTTTGAGCACAACATGCGGGCCGATAACGGTGCCCTCCCCGATTTCCACATCGGGGCCAACGATCGACCAGGGGCCGACCTCGACGCCATCGGCCAGCTTGGCCGAGGGATCGATAATGGCCCGAGGATCAATCGAATTCATAGGGAGCGTTCCGCGCAGGTGATCTCGGCCGAGCAAACCGGCTTGCCGTCGACCAGCGCACGGCACTCGAACTTCCAGATCATGCTCTTGCGGCTGAGGAACTTCGCCTCCAGCACAAGCTGGTCACCCGGCAGTACCGGTTGACGGAAACGCAGTTTGTCGGAACCGACGAAGTAGTACAGGGTACCGTCGGCAGGCTTGGCATCCAGCATCTTGAAGCCGAGGATGCCGGCCGCCTGGGCCATGGCTTCGATGATCAGGACGCCCGGCATGATCGGGTGCGCCGGGAAATGGCCATTGAAGAACGGCTCGTTGATGCTGACATTCTTGTAGGCACGAATGCTCTGGGCCTCGTAGTCCAGATCCGTCACGCGGTCCACCAGCAGGAACGGGTAACGGTGAGGCAGGTATTCGCGAATCTCGTTGATGTCCATCATTTCGGGGGGGAAGCCTGTAATAAGAATAGGGAGCGCAGGTGCTGACCACACGCTCCTTTTGCAATCCAAAGAGGAGCCAGCTAGCGACTGTTCACTCTTGCTCAGGGAATGGTATCAGCCTTCTGATGTCGGCTGGCCACCTGAGGTCACGGTATCGACGCGTTTTTCCAGCTGCTGGAGACGCTTGGCCATGTCGTCCAGGTGGCGGATACGCGCGGCGCTCTTGCGCCATTCAGCCAATGGCTGCATGGCAGTGCCGGAAGAATAGGCACCCGGTTCGGTGATTGAACGGGTCACCATGGTCATTCCAGACACGAAAACGTTATCACAGACATCGATATGCCCCACCATGCCGACACCGCCGGCAATGGTGCAATGCTTGCCGATGCGGGTACTGCCGGAAATGCCGACGCAGGCGGCCATGGCCGTATGCTCACCGATCTGCACGTTGTGGGCGATCTGGATCTGGTTGTCGAGCTTGACCCCGTCAGCGATGCGCGTGTCCGACAACGCACCACGGTCGACCGCAGTGTTGACGCCGATTTCCACGTCGTCACCGATGGTCACGCCGCCAATCTGGGCGATCTTGCGCCACACGCCCTTCTCGTTGGCGAAGCCGAAGCCTTCGCCGCCGATCACCGCACCCGACTGGATGACCACGCGCTTGCCGATGGTCACGTCATGGTACAAGGTCACCCGTGGCGCCAGCCATCCACCTTCGCCGATCACGCAACGGGCACCGACCACGCAGTGTGCACCCACGCTGACATTGGCGCCGATGCGCGCGCCGCTCTCGATGACCGCGAACGGCCCGATGCTGGCGCTGGCATCCACCTGCGCGTCCTCAGCTACCACGGCGCTGGGATGAATACCCGCCACAGCCTTGGGTTTGGGGTCGAACAGGTGGGAAATGCGCGCGTAGGCGAGGTACGGATCGGCGACGATCAGGGCATTGCCGGCAAAGCCTTCGGCATCCGCCGCCTTGAGCAGCACCGCGGCCGCCTGGCTGATGTCCAGGTATTTGCGGTACTGCGGGTTGGCGAGGAAGCTCAACTGACCGGGGCCAGCCTCCTGCAAGGTGGCCAGCCCGGTAATCTGCAGCGCCTCGGGCCCCTTGAGGGTAGCGCCGAGGGCCTCGGCCAGCTGGCCTAGCGTCATGGTCACGGTCATATCAACGGGCTTGGTTCATGCGCTCGATGACCTGGCGGGTGATGTCGTACTGAGGTTTGACATCGATGACCGCACCACGCTCGAGGACCAGGTCGTAACCACCTTTCTTGATCACTTCCTCGACAGCGCCATCCAGCTTCGGCTTCAGCTGCTTGAGCATGTCGCGGTCGGCAACGGCCTTGGCTTCGTTCAGTTCCTTGGACTGGAACTGGAAGTCCCGGGCCTTCTGCTTGAATTCGAGCTCCAGGCGCTCACGCTCCTGCTGCTGCATCTTGTCGCCACCTTTGATCAGGCGGTCCTGGATGCCCTTGGCGCTGCTTTCCAGGCTTTTCAGCTTGGTCAGTTGCGGGCCGAACTTCTTCTCGGCATCCACCGCGTATTTCTTGGCGGCGTCCGATTCCAGCAGGGCCATCTGATAGTTCAGGACGGCAACCTTCATTTCGGCGAAAGCCGGGGTGGCGACCAGCGCCGCGGCCACTACGGCCAGTTGAGTCAACTTACGCACGATGCACTCCTGGATAAACCGTTGTCATTAAGCGAGGGCCGACCTCAGAAGGTCTGGCCCAGAGAGAATTGGAACACCTGCGTGTCGGCATCGTCCGGCTTCTTGACCGGCATCGCCAGGCTGAAGCTCAACGGGCCCAGTGCAGTAATCCAGGTCACGCCCAGGCCGACCGAACTGGCCATGCCCGAGAACCCGACCTTCTCGCAATCAGGCTGGTTGCCGCAATTGGTGTCGAACACGTTACCCACGTCCCAGAACACGGAGGTGCGCAGCGAGCGCTGGTCCTTGACGAACGGCAGCGGGAACAGCAGCTCGACACCGCCTTGCACCAGCACGTTACCACCGAACGGCAACGGATCCTGGTCCGGGTCCTTGATGGTGCCAGGCCGCGTACCGTCGCTCGGTGTACTGCGCGGGCCCAGGCTGCTGTCCTTGAAGCCACGCACGGAGTTGAAGCCACCGGCGAAGTAGTTCTCGTAGAACGGCAGGCCCGAGGTGCTGCCATAACCGTCACCGTAGCCCAGCTCGGTGTGCAGGCGCAGGGTGTAGTCGTTGGTGATCGGCTTGAACAGCTGGCCACGGTAGTCGAGCTTGAAGAACGACAGGTCGCTGCCCGGCACGGTGGACTCAAGGGTCAGGCTTTGCGAGTGACCACGGGTCGCCAGCACGCCTTTGTTCAGGGTCGATTCCGACCAGCCGATCGAGGCCTTGAAGTTGAGGAAGCTGTCGCCTTCCTGTTCGAGGAAGTCGAAGATCTCGTCGACGGTGTACTTGCCGGTCTTGATCTTGTCCTGCTGCACGCTCAGGCCATAGGTCAGGCGCGAGGTTTCGCTGATCGGGTAGCCCAGGCTGACGCCGGCACCGTAGCTGTCCACCGCATAGCTGGCCACGTCGACGTCGAGGTCATCGTAGTCGGTGCTGCGGTAGAAGGCGTTGTAGCCCAGGCTCACGCCATCGGCAGTGAAGTAGGGGTCGACGAAGCCGAAGTTGTAGCGGGTCTGGTATTCCGAACGGGTCAGGCCGATCGACACCTTGTTACCGGTACCGAGGAAGTTGCTCTGGCTGATCGAACCACCGAGGATCAGGCCGGCGCTCTGGGCGAAACCGACGCTGGCGGTGATCGAGCCGGAAGCCTGCTCTTCCACGCTGTAGTTGACATCGACCTGGTCATCGGTGCCCGGCACCGGCGGCGTCTCGACGTTGACTTCCTTGAAGAAGCCCAGGCGCTCCAGGCGGGTCTTGGACTGGTCGATCAGGTAGGTCGAGGCCCAGCCACCTTCCATCTGGCGCATTTCGCGGCGCAGCACTTCGTCTTCGGTCTTGGTGTTGCCGCGATAGTTGATGCGGTTGACGTAGGCACGCTTGCCCGGGTCGACCACGAACATGATGTCGACGGTGTGGTCTTCATCGTTCGGCTTCGGCACGCCGTTGACGTTGGCGAAGGTATAGCCCTCGTTACCCAGACGACGGGTAATCAGGTCGGAAGTGGTGGTCATCACCTTGCGCGAGAATACCTGGCCTGGCTGCACCAGCAGCAGCGACTTGACCTGGTCTTCCGGCACCTTCAGGTCACCCGACAGCTTCACGTCGCGGACGGTGTACTTCTCGCCCTCGTTGATGTTGACGGTGATGTAGACGTGCTTCTTGTCCGGCGTGATGGACACCTGGGTGGAGGCGATGTCCATGTTGATGTAGCCACGGTCCAGGTAGTAGGAACGCAGGCGTTCCAGGTCACCGGAGAGTTTTTCGCGGGCATACTTGTCGTCGTTCTTGAAGAACGACAGCCAGTTGGTGGTCTTCAGCTCGAACAGCTGCGCCAGGGTCTCGTCGTCGAACACGTTGTTGCCAACGATGTTGATGTGCTGGATGGCGGCGACGGTGCCTTCGTTGATCTTGATCTTCAGCGCCACACGGTTGCGCGGCTGCGGCACCACCTCGGCGTCGACTTCGGCCGAGTAGCGGCCCTGGGCCACATACTGACGCTGCAGTTCGTTACGCACGCCTTCGAGGGTGGCGCGCTGGAAGATCTCGCCTTCGGCCAGGCCGGATTGCTTCAGGCCCTTCATCAGGTCTTCGGTGCTGATCGCCTTGTTGCCTTCGATCTCGATGCTCGATACCGATGGGCGCTCAACCACGTTGATGATCAGGACATTGCCATCGCGGTTCAGCTGGATGTCCTGGAAGAAGCCGGTCTTGAACAGCGAACGGGTCGATTCCACCAGGCGGCGGTCATCGGCCTGGTCACCGACGTTCAGCGGCAGCGCACCGAACACACTGCCGGCGGAAACCCGCTGCAGGCCGTTGACGCGGATATCGGAGATGGTGAAGGACTCGGCGTGAACTTCAGCGATCATCAGTGCGGACATGACCGCAGTTAGCAGCAGACGTTTCATGAAGTCCTTTTATTCCAACTGGCAATAAACAACCCGCCGCGACAAAACGGCGGGTTCGCAATTGAGCGAAGCTTTATAGTCGACCCAGATCGTTGATCAGGGCGAGCAACATCACCCCTATGACCAAACTGATACCGATCTGGACCCCCCAACCTTGCACCCGATCCGACAGCGGACGACCGCGCGCCCACTCGACCAGGTAAAACAGCAAATGCCCCCCATCCAGAACCGGGATGGGCAGCAGGTTAAGAACCCCCAGGCTTATGCTCAGGTAGGCCAGGAAATTCAGGAAATCCCCCACGCCGGACTGGGCTGAAGCGCCCGCCACTTTAGCAATGGTTATCGGTCCACTCAAGTTTTTTACCGAGAGCTCCCCGAACAGCATTTTCTTCAGCGATTCAAGGGTCAGGACGCTCATGTTCCAGGTCCGCGACAAGCCCTCACCCACCGCGTCCAGCGGGCCGTAGCTGACTTCGCGGAGCATGCTGGCAGGCCACTCGCCAGCTTTTACCCCGGCACCAAGATAGCCGCCAGCAGCCTTGCCCTCGCCCTTGCGCGCCAGGGTCACCGGCAGCTCCAGGGCAGCGCCGTCACGCTCGACACGCACCACGACCTTGGCTTGCGGGCGGGCGCGCACGGCATCGACCACCTGCTGCCACTCGTTCACGGCAATACCGTCGAGGGCCAGCAGCTTGTCACCGGTTTTCAGGCCGGCAGCAGCAGCCGGCCCCTTCGGATCGATTTCGGCCAGCACCGGCACGATCGCCGGGCGCCAGGGCTGCAGGCCGAGGGACTGGATCGGGTCCGGTTCGTCGGCCCCCTTGAGCCAGCTGTCCAGTTTCACCTGCAGCTGGCGCTCGGCAGTGGCGCCCTCGTCGCGTACGCCCACCTGCAGGGTGCCGCTCTCGCCCAGGCGCCGGACCAGCTGCAGGTTGACCGCCGACCAGCCATTGGTCGGCTTGCCATCGATGGAGACGATTTCCTGACCTGCGGTCAGGCCTGCCGATGCTGCCAGGCTGCCCGCTTCGACGGCGCCGATCACCGGACGGACCTGCTGGGTACCCAGCATCGCCAGCACCCAGAAGAACAGGATGGCCAGCAGGAAGTTGGCCACCGGGCCGGCCGCGACGATGGCGATGCGCTGGCGCACGGACTTGCGGTTGAACGCCTGGTCGAGCAGCGCCGGCGGCACCTCGCCCTCGCGTTCGTCGAGCATCTTGACGTAGCCACCCAGCGGAATCGCTGCGACCACGAACTCGGTGCCATGGCGATCATGCCAGCGCAGCAACGGCGTGCCGAAGCCCACCGAGAAGCGCAGCACCTTGACCCCGCAGCGACGTGCCACCCAGAAGTGGCCGAATTCATGGAAGGTGACCAGCACCCCCAAGGCCACGAGGGTGCCGATAATCATGTAGAGCGCTGTCATATCCATCTCCGAATGATGTTCAGCGGGCCGGCGTCATGCCCGGCCCCCTCATGAACCGTGGTGGGCCTGCATCAGCGAGCGTGGCGCCTCAGCCATTCACGGGAAAGCTCCCGGGCACGCTGGTCGGCGGCGAACACCGCGTCCAGCGACGGCAGCGGCACGACGGGCTCCTGATCGAGCACCTGTTCGATCATACGCGCGATCTCCGGGAAGCGGATACGCCGTTGGAGAAATGCCTCGACCGCGACTTCGTTGGCGGCATTGAGCACGGCTGGCGCGCTGTTGCCGGCCTCGGCAGCCTGCCGCGCCAGGCGCAGGCAAGGGAAGCGCTGTTCGTCGGGCGCCTGGAAATCCAGACGGGCGATGGCGAACAGGTCCAGCGGGGCCACCCCGGAGTCGATCCGCTCGGGCCAGGCCAGGGCATTGGCAATCGGCGTGCGCATGTCCGGGTTACCCAGCTGCGCCAGTACCGAGCCGTCCACGTAGTCCACCAGGGAGTGGATCACGCTTTGCGGATGCACCACCACCTCGACCTTGGCCGGCGCCGCATCGAACAGCCAGCAGGCCTCGATCAGCTCCAGGCCCTTGTTCATCATGCTGGCGGAATCCACCGAAATCTTGCGCCCCATGGACCAGTTGGGGTGCGCGCAGGCCTGCTCCGGGGTGACATCCAGCAGCGCCTCGACGGGCGTTTCGCGGAACGGGCCACCCGAGGCGGTCAGCAGGATCCGGCGCACGCCGACGGCATTCAGGCCACGCGCATAGTCACCCGGCATGCACTGGAAGATCGCGTTGTGCTCGCTGTCGATCGGCAGCAGCACAGCGCCACTGCGGCGCACCGCGTCCATGAACAGCGCGCCGGACATCACCAGCGCCTCCTTGTTGGCCAGCAGCACCTTCTTGCCCGCCTCGACCGCGGCCAGGGTGGGACGCAAGCCGGCAGCACCGACGATGGCCGCCATCACGGCGTCGACTTCCGCCGCGCAAGCCACCTGGCACAGCCCGGCCTCGCCTTCCAGCACCTCGGTGGCGCAACCCGCCGCAGCCAGGCCTTCGCGCAGACGCACGGCCGCCTCGGCCACCGGCACCACGGCAAACGCCGGGCGATGGCGCAAACACAAGGCCAGCAACTCGTCGATACGCGAATAGCCGCTCAGGGCGAACACCTGATAGCGGTCGGGATGGCGCGCGATGACATCCAGCGTGCTCAGGCCGATGGAGCCAGTGGCGCCGAGCACGGTAATGCGCTGCGGACGGCTCACATCACACCCCATTCCGCAGCCCACAACAGCACGGCGAAAATCGGGATGGCAGCCGTCAGGCTGTCGATGCGGTCCAGCACCCCGCCATGGCCGGGCAGCAGGTTGCTGCTGTCCTTGATGCCGGAACGGCGCTTGAACATGCTTTCGGTCAGGTCACCGACCACCGACGACATGACCACCAGCGCGGCACCCAGCAGGCCCAGCAGGATCTGCCCGACGCTCCAGTCGCGGCTGATGCCGACCACCGCCGTGATCGCCAGACTGACCGCCAGGCCGCCATACACGCCTTCCCAGCTCTTGCCCGGGCTGACCTGCGGGGCCAGCTTGCGCTTGCCAAAGGCACGACCGGAGAAATACGCACCAATATCGGCGGCCCATACCAGCACCATGACCGACAGGATCAGCCAGTTACCCAGCGACCAGTGCTTGAGCAGCACCAGGCCCTGCCAGGCCGGCAGCAGCACCAGCAGGCCGATCAGCAGCCGGCAGGCGGCACTGGCCCACAGCTCGCTGCTGCGCGGGTAGGTCAGCACCAGCCAGGTGGCCAGCCCCCACCAGATCACCGCAGCGCCGAGCACCCAGGGCGCCAGCTCGGGGAGGATATACAGCAGCATCAGCGCCCCGGCGACCACCACGGCATAGGCGATGCGCAGCGGCTGGGCCATCAGCCCGGCCAGGCGTGCCCACTCCCAGGCGCCGAGGGTTACCACAAAGCCGATGAACAGGGCGAAATCCCCGCCATTGAGCAGGAAGAAGCCACCCAGCGCGATCGGCAGCAGGATCAGCGCGGTAATGATGCGTTGTTTAAGCATTAAGCACGAGCTCCAGCCTCGACCTGCTCGCTGGTCTTACCGAAGCGGCGCTGGCGCGAAGCGAAATCGGCCAGGGCGTTGCGCATGGCCTCGTGTTTGAAGTCCGGCCAGTACAGGTCGGAGAAATACAACTCGGCGTAGGCCAGCTGCCACAGCAGGAAGTTGCTGATGCGGTGCTCACCACCAGTGCGGATGCACAGGTCCGGCAGCGGCAGCTCGCCGGTTGCCAGGCACGCCTGCAGCAGGCCCGGGGTGATGTCCTCCGGGCGCAGGTGCCCGGCTTGCACTTCCCGCGCCAGCCGCTGGGCGGCCTGGGCGATGTCCCACTGGCCACCATAATTGGCCGCGATCTGCAGGATGAAACGGTTGTTGCCGGCGGTCAGTGCCTCGGCCTCGCGCATGGCAGCCTGCAGCTCCGGGTGGAAACGCGAACGGTCACCGATGATACGCAGGCTGATGTTGTTCTCGTTCAACCGCCTGGCCTCGCGACGCAGGGCCGAGAAGAACAGCTCCATCAGCGCACCGACCTCTTCGGCGGGGCGCTGCCAATTCTCGCTGGAGAACGCGAACAGGGTCAGCACCTCGACCCCGGATTCGGCACACACTTCGATGACCGCGCGAACGGCGTCGACACCCGCCTTGTGCCCGGCAACGCCGGGCAGCAGGCGTTTTTTCGCCCAGCGGTTGTTGCCATCCATGATGATCGCGACATGACGCGGCACCGTGGACGGCACCGCTGGCTTGGTCTTTTCCATTAAAAAACCCCGGCCTTAGACGGCCATCAGGTCCTTTTCCTTGGCTTTGAAGGCAGCATCGACTTCGGCAACGAACTTGTCGGTCAGCTTCTGGATCTCGTCAGCGGCGCGACGCTCTTCGTCTTCGCTGATTTCCTTGTCCTTGGTCAGCTTTTTCAGGTCGGCCAGGGCATCGCGGCGCACGTTGCGCACAGCGACCTTGGCATCCTCGGCAACGCCGCTGGCCTGCTTGGTGTAGCCCTTGCGGGTTTCCTCGGTCAGGGCCGGCATCGGCACACGAATGGTGGTACCGGCGCTGGACGGGTTCAGGCCCAGGTCGGAGGTGAGGATGGCCTTCTCGATGGCAGCGCTGAGGTTCTTGTCGTGGGCGACGATCTTCAGGGTGCGGGCATCTTCGACGGTGATCGCGGCCACCTGGTTCAGCGGCATCTCGCTGCCCCAGGCCGGGACCTTGACGCTATCCAGGATGCTTGGGTGAGCGCGACCGGTGCGGATTGCCGCCAGGTTGCGACCCAGGGCCTCGAGGGACTTGGTCATGCGCTCCTGCGCGTCTTTCTTGATGTCGTTGATCATGCTTGGCCTTCCTCGATCAGAGTACCTTCAGCGCCACCCACCACGATGTTCAGCAGGGCGCCAGGCTTGTTCATGTTGAATACCCGCAATGGCATCTTGTGGTCACGGCACAGGCAGATTGCGGTCAGGTCCATTACACCCAGCTTGCGATCCAGCACCTCGTCGTAGGTCAGGTGATCGAATTTCTCGGCGTGCGGGTCCTTGAATGGATCGGCAGTGTACACACCATCGACCTTGGTCGCCTTCAGCACCACGTCGGCATCGATTTCGATGGCGCGCAGGCAGGCCGCGGAGTCGGTGGTGAAGAACGGGTTGCCGGTACCGGCGGAGAAAATTACCACATCCCCGGAGTTGAGGTGGCGAATAGCTTTGCGACGATCGTAATGATCGGTGACACCGACCATGGAAATGGCCGACATGACCAGGGCCGGGATGTTCGAGCGCTCCAGCGCGTCGCGCATGGCCAGGCCGTTCATCACGGTGGCCAGCATGCCCATGTGGTCACCGGTGACACGGTCCATGCCGGCTGCGCTGAGCGCGGCACCGCGGAACAGGTTGCCACCGCCGATCACCAGGCCGACCTGGACACCGATGCCTACCAGCTGGCCAACTTCGAGGGCCATGCGATCCAGCACCTTCGGGTCGATCCCGAAGTCTTCCGAGCCCATCAGGGCCTCGCCGCTAAGTTTGAGCAAAATGCGTTTATAGCGAGGTTGGCGACCACTCACCTGCTGAGCCATTGCGAGTCTCTCCTGCGGCGTACTTTTAGAAAATTCGTGCGGGCTGTTTTCAGCCTGCTAACTGTAGCGTGGCACCGCTTCGGTGCCAGCGAAGAGGGAGTCGGATAAACCCCTCTCCGTTTTGACAAAGAGGCTGCGCGCGTGAGCGGGCAGCCTCTTTGGGGCGACAGACGGGGCTGTCTTACTGCTTGGCAGCAGCAACCTGAGCGGCAACTTCTTCAGCGAAGTTGTCGACTGGCTTCTCGATGCCTTCGCCGACCTTGAAGTAGGTGAAGGAAACGATTTCAGCACCGGCTTTCTTGGCCAGATCGCCAACCTTGACTTCCGGGTTCATGACGAAGGCCTGCTCGACCAGCGAGGCTTCGGCCAGGAACTTCGAGATACGACCTTTGATCATGTTCTCGACGATGTTTTCCGGCTTGCCGGCGATCTTGTCAGCGTTCAGCTGCAGGAATACGCCCTTCTCGCGCTCGATGGCTTCGGCCGAAACTTCCGACGGCAGCAGGAACTCAGGGTTCGAAGCGGCAACGTGCATGGCGATGTTCTTGGCCAGCTCGACGTCGCCGCCTTTCAGGACAACGGCAGCGCCGATCTTGTTGCCGTGCAGGTAGGCACCGACCACGTCACCTTCAACGCGCACCAGGCGACGGATGTTGACGTTTTCGCCGCACTTGGCGACCAGCGCTTCACGCGCAGCTTCACGCGAAGCGATCAGCGGAGCGGCGTCGGTCAGCTTCTGGGCGAAGGCTTCTTCGAGGCTGTCGGCTACGAAAGCCTTGAAGTCGTCTTGCAGGGCCAGGAAGTCGGTCTGCGAGTTCACTTCCAGCAGGACGGCGGATTTACCGTCGGTCTTGACGGCGATAGCGCCTTCAGCAGCGACGTTGCCAGCCTTCTTGGCGGCCTTGATGGCGCCCGAGGCACGCATGTCGTCAATGGCTTTCTCGATGTCGCCGCCGGCCTTTTCCAGGGCCTTCTTGCAATCCATCATGCCTTCGCCGGTACGCTCGCGCAGTTCTTTGACCAGCGCTGCAGTAATTGCTGCCATTTCAAAATCCTCTTGGAAAGTTTTTCAACCATTCCACCCGTTGCTCACGGGCGTTCAATTCTGCAAATCCACTGTGTCTATCTCAGCAGGGCCCATGATGCGGGGCCGATGCTGACAGCAGGATTTCAAGGTGGCAAAAAGGGGGCAGAGCCCCCTTTTTGCGTGCCAAGTCGACGCTAGCGTCTAATTACTCAGCAGCAGGTGCAGCCGCTTCTTCAGCGTAAACTTCGGTGCCGCCGGCAACGTTGTTGCGGCCACGGATGACTGCGTCAGCCATCGAAGTCATGTACAGCTCGATAGCGCGGATGGCGTCATCGTTACCTGGGATGATGTAGTCAACACCTTCCGGGCTGCTGTTGGTATCGACAACGCCGATAACCGGGATGCCCAGTTTGTTGGCTTCGGTGATCGCGATGCGCTCGTGATCAACGTCGATAACGAACAGAGCGTCAGGCAGACCGCCCATGTCCTTGATACCGCCCAGACTGCGATCCAGTTTTTCCAGGTCGCGGGAGCGCATCAGGGCTTCTTTCTTGGTCAGCTTGGCGAAAGTGCCGTCTTCGGCCTGGGTTTCCAGGTCGCGCAGACGCTTGATCGAAGCGCGGATGGTCTTGTAGTTGGTCAGCATGCCGCCCAACCAACGGTGGTCAACGTATGGCGAACCGCAACGAGCAGCTTGCTCGGCGACGATCTTGCCAGCGGAACGCTTGGTGCCGACGAACAGGATCTTGTTCTTGCCCTGGGCCAGGCGCTCTACGAACGCCAGGGCGTCGTTGAACATCGGCAGGGTTTTTTCCAGGTTGACGATGTGGATCTTGTTGCGCGCGCCGAAAATGTACTTGCCCATTTTCGGGTTCCAGTAACGGGTCTGGTGGCCGAAGTGCACACCGGCCTTCAGCATATCGCGCATGTTGACTTGGGACATGATAGTTCCTTGATAAGTCGGGTTGGGCCTCCACGTATCCCAATGACCAACCCGCGAATTCTGCAACTCGGGGCACCCAGGTCATCGTGTCGACACGTGTGTGGGTTAAGTACTGACGGGGTCGTCCCCGAAAGCGGCGCATTTTATACCACAGACAGCGGCCGAACGGAACCCGGATACTGTTGCGTCCGTCAGCGGCTTTTGCAGCCCCCCGCCAAACAGGCCAGAATGGCCCCATGGAGAGATGGCAGCGTCCACCAGGGTAACGCAGTTCCTCTGGGCGCTGGGTTGCCGGCGATGGGCTGCACGGAAGCCCAATTCTCCGATGTTATCCCGACCGATCGGCGCCCTGCTCTGCTAGAATCCGGCCTTTCCCGTTTGTTCGCGCCGCATGCGGCGCTGTAGAGAGCCTGTAATGACCGTCACCATCAAGACCGCAGAAGACATCGAGAAGATGCGCATCGCCGGCCGCCTGGCCGCCGAAGTGCTGGAAATGATCGAAGAACACGTCAAGCCCGGTGTCACCACCGAAGAGCTGGACCGCCTGTGCCACGACTACATCGTCAACGTCCAGCAGGCCATCCCGGCGCCGCTCAACTACAAGGGCTACCCGAAGTCGATCTGCACCTCGATCAACCATGTGGTCTGCCACGGCATCCCCAACGACAAGCCGCTCAAGGACGGTGACACGCTGAACATCGACGTCACCGTGATCAAGGACGGCTACCACGGCGACACCAGCCGCATGTTCCATGTCGGCACCGTGCCGGTATGGGCCGAGCGCCTGTCCAAGGTCACCCAGGAGTGCATGTACAAGGCCATCGAGCTGGTCAAGCCGGGCTGCCGCCTGGGCGACATCGGTGAAGTGATCCAGAAGCACGCGGAAAAGAACGGTTTCTCGGTGGTACGCGAGTTCTGCGGGCACGGTATCGGCAAGGTGTTCCACGAAGAGCCGCAGATCCTGCACTACGGCCGCGCCGGCACCGGCATGGAGCTGAAGGAAGGCATGACCTTCACCATCGAGCCGATGATCAACCAGGGCAAGGCCGACACCAAGGTGCTGGGCGACGGCTGGACCGCCATCACCAAGGACCGCAAGCTCTCGGCCCAGTGGGAACATACCCTGCTGGTGACCGCGACCGGCTACGAGATCTTCACCCTGCGCAAGGACGACACCATCCCGCGCACCTCGGCCTGAGCGTACTCAGCCAACGGCCACCCCTCGACAGGAACCTGACGCGATGCCCCAGGTGGATCCCGAGCTGTTCGACCGCGGCCAGTTCCAGGCGGAACTGGCCCTCAAGGCGAGCCCCATCGCCGCCTTCAAGAAGGCCATCCGCCAGGCCGGCGAGGTGCTCGACAGGCGTTTTCGCAGCGGCGGCGAAATCCGCCCGCTGATCGAGGCCCGCGCCTGGCTCGTCGACAATATCCTGCAACAGGCATGGAACCAGTTCGACTGGGGCGACCACAGCGGCATCGCCCTGGTCGCGGTCGGCGGCTACGGGCGCGGCGAGCTGCACCCGCATTCGGACATCGACCTGCTGATCCTGCTGGGCGCCGCCGAACACGAGCAATACCGCGACGCCATCGAACGCTTTCTCACCCTGCTGTGGGACATCGGCCTGGAAGTGGGCCAGAGCGTGCGCACCGTCGACGAGTGTGCCGAGCAGGCCCGCGCCGACCTGACGGTCATCACCAACCTGATGGAAAGCCGCACCATCGCCGGCCCCGAGGCCCTGCGCCAGCGCATGCTGGAGGTCACCGACACCACGCACATGTGGCCGAGCAAGGACTTCTTCCTGGCCAAGCGCGCCGAGCTCAAGGCCCGCCACCACAAGTACAACGACACCGAATACAACCTCGAACCCAACGTGAAAGGTTCGCCCGGTGGCCTGCGCGACATCCAGACCGTGCTCTGGGTGGCCCGCCGCCAGTACGGCACCCTCAACCTGCATGCGCTGGCCGGCGAAGGCTTTTTGCTGGAAAGCGAGAACGAGCTGCTGGCCTCTTCCCAGGACTTCCTGTGGAAGGTGCGCTACGCCTTGCACATGCTGGCCGGGCGCGCCGAGGACCGCCTGCTGTTCGACCACCAGCGCAGCATCGCCGCACTGCTGGGCTACAGCGACGACAACCCCAAGCGGGCGATCGAGCAGTTCATGCAGCAGTACTACCGGGTGGTGATGAGCATCAGCCAGTTGTGCGACCTGATCATCCAGCACTTTGAAGAAGTGATCCTCGCCGATGACGACAGCGGCACCACCCAGCCGCTGAATGCACGCTTCCGCCTGCATGATGGCTATATAGAAGCCACCCGGCCGAACGTGTTCAAGCGCACCCCGTTCGCCATGCTGGAAATCTTCGTGCTGATGGCCCAGCACCCCGAGATCAAGGGCGTGCGCGCCGATACCGTGCGCCTGCTGCGCGAACACCGGCACCTGATCGACGACACCTTCCGCACCGATATCCGCAACACCAGCCTGTTCATCGAGCTGTTCAAGTGCGAAATCGGCATCCACCGCAACCTGCGGCGGATGAACCGCTATGGCATCCTCGGCCGCTACCTACCGGAATTCGGCCTGATCGTCGGGCAGATGCAACACGACCTGTTCCACATCTACACGGTCGACGCGCACACCCTCAACCTCATCAAGCACCTGCGCAAGCTGCAGTACACGCCGGTGTCCGAGAAATTCCCGCTGGCCAGCAAGCTCATGGGCCGCCTGCCCAAGCCCGAGCTGATCTACCTGGCCGGCCTGTACCACGACATCGGCAAGGGCCGCCAGGGCGACCATTCCGAGCTGGGCGCGGTGGATGCGCAGAAGTTCTGCGAACGTCACCAGTTGCCAGCCTGGGACAGCCGCCTGATCGTCTGGCTGGTACAGAACCACCTGGTAATGTCGACCACCGCCCAGCGCAAGGACCTGTCCGACCCGCAGGTGATCAACGACTTTGCCCTGCACGTGGGCGATGAAACACGCCTGGACTACCTCTATGTGCTGACCGTGGCCGACATCAACGCCACCAACCCCAGCCTGTGGAACTCGTGGCGTGCCAGCCTGCTGCGCCAGCTGTACACCGAGACCAAGCGCGCGCTGCGCCGCGGCCTGGAAAACCCGCTGGACCGCGAGGAGCAGATCCGCCAGACCCAGTCCGCAGCGCTGGACATTCTGGTGCGCGAGGGCACCGACCCGGACGACGTCGAGCAATTGTGGGCACAGCTGGGCGATGACTACTTCCTCAAGCACACCGCCGCCGACGTGGCCTGGCACAGCGACGCGATCCTGCAGCAGCCGGCCGACGGCGGGCCACTGGTGCTGATCAAGGAAACCACCCAGCGCGAATTCGAAGGCGGCACGCAGATCTTCATCTACGCCCCCGACCAGCACGATTTCTTTGCCGTGACGGTGGCCGCCATGTCGCAGCTGAACCTGAACATCCACGACGCACGGATCATCACCTCGAGCAGCCAGTTCACCCTCGACACCTACATCGTGCTGGACAACGATGGCGGCTCGATCGGCGACAACCCGCAGCGGGTCAAGCAGATTCGCGACGGCCTGACCGAAGCGCTGCGCAACCCCGAGGACTACCCGACCATCATCCAGCGCCGGGTGCCACGCCAGCTCAAGCACTTCGACTTCCCGCCGCAGGTGACCATCCTCAACGATGCCCAGCGGCCAGTGACCATCCTCGAGATCACCGCGCCCGACCGCCCAGGCCTGCTGGCCCGGCTCGGGCGGATCTTCCTGGAATTCGACCTGTCGCTGCAGAATGCCAAGATCGCCACCCTTGGCGAGCGGGTGGAGGACGTGTTCTTCATCACCGACGCCGACAACCAGCCGCTGTCCGACCCACAGCTGTGCAGCCGCCTGCAGGAGGCCATCGTCCAGCAGCTGCAGGCCGGCCAGGCCAGCGATACCAGCCCGACCCGCGTGACTTTTTAACGACTAGACGATTGACGAGACCTTGCGCCGATGAACCATGCCCTGACCCAGCTTCAGCCCTACCCGTTCGAGAAACTCCGCGCCCTGCTGGGCAGCGTGAAGCCGGCGGCGGACAAACGCGCCATCGCCCTGTCGATCGGTGAGCCGAAGCACGAATCGCCGGCGTTCGTCGCCCAGGCCATGGCCGACAACCTCGACAAGCTGGCGGTCTACCCCAGCACCATCGGCCTGCCCGCCTTGCGCCAGGCGATCGGCCACTGGTGCGAGCGTCGCTTCGGCGTGCCGGCCGGCTGGCTGGACGCCGAGCGCCACATCCTGCCGGTCAACGGCACCCGCGAGGCGTTGTTCGCCTTCACCCAGGCCGTGGTCAACCGCGCCGATGACGGCCTGGTGGTCAGCCCCAACCCGTTCTACCAGATCTACGAAGGTGCAGCACTGCTGGCTGGTGCCACCCCGCACTACCTGCCGTGCCTGGAGAGCAACGGTTTCAACCCCGATTTCGACGCCGTGCCGGCCGAGGTGTGGCAGCGTTGCCAGATCCTGTTCCTGTGCTCGCCGGGCAACCCCACCGGCGCGCTGGTGCCGATGGCCACCCTGAAGAAGCTGATTGCCCTGGCCGACCAGCACGACTTCGTGATCGCCGCCGACGAGTGCTACAGCGAGCTGTATTTCGACGAAGACGCCCCGCCACCCGGCCTGCTGACTGCCTGCGCGGAACTCGGCCGCAGCGATTTCAAGCGCTGCGTGGTGTTCCACAGCCTGTCCAAGCGCTCCAACCTGCCGGGCCTGCGTTCGGGCTTCGTCGCCGGGGATGCCGAGATCATCAAGCCGTTCCTGCTGTACCGCACCTACCATGGCTGCGCCATGCCGGTACAAACCCAGCTGGCCAGCATTGCCGCCTGGCAGGACGAGGCGCATGTGCGCGAGAACCGCGACCAGTACCGCGCCAAGTACGATGCCGTGCTGGATATCCTGCAGCCGGTGCTGGACGTGCAGCGCCCGGATGGCAGCTTCTACCTGTGGGCCAAGGTACCGGGTGGCGATGCCGAATTCACCCGTGACCTGTTCGAGGCGCAGCATGTAACGGTGGTGCCGGGGTCGTACCTGTCGCGCGAAGTGGATGGGGTGAACCCGGGCGCCGGGCGCGTGCGCATGGCGCTGGTCGCGCCGCTGGCCGAGTGCATCGAGGCGGCGGAGCGGATTCGCGAGTTCCTGCAGAACCGCTGATTCGACAGGGCCCGTACAGTTCTTGAGTGTTGTGCAGTAGCGGTGGGAGCGGGTTTACCCGCGAACACCGGCACAGCCGGTGCCATTCACCGCGTCGCCTGATTCGCGGGTAAACCCGCTCCCACAGGGCCGCAAAGCGGCCCCTGCGGTCTACTTGACCGATCCCAGGTTCGCCTCGCTCAAGTCCAGCTCGCCCAGCACCTGGCGCACCACCTCGTCACCCACCAGGTGCTGACGATGCAGGTTGTACAGCTCCAGCCGCTGCGCCCGCAGCGCGCGCAGGCGCAGACGTCGCTCCAGCAGGTCCATCTGTTGCGCCAGGGCCTTGGCTTCGGCGCTGTCGTTGTAGCTGTCCAGCTCATCCCGGTATTCCGCCATCAGGCGCGCCTTGAGTTCGGTCGCCAAGGTCGCCTGGGCGGCATCCTGCGGCGCGGTACTGTCGATCACCTCCTCTGCCTCCAGGGCGTGGATCGCCGCCTCGGCAGTACGCCGCCAGGCCTCCTGCACTTCCTGGTGCAAGCGCTCGTCCGGGCTCTTGGTCACCCCGCGCAGCAGCAGCGGCAGGCTGATACAGGCGGTGATCAGCGACAGCAGGATCACCCCGGCCGCGATGAAGATCAGCAGGTCACGCTCGGGGAACGCCTTGCCCGCTTCTATCAGCAGCGGGATCGACATCACACCGGCCAGGGTGACCGCACCGCGTACGCCGCCCAAGGTCAACAGCCAGCAGGAGCGCGCCGTGGGCATCAGTACCAGCGCTGGCTTGCCGCGCCAGCGCCGGACCACGCCGATCGAGCGCCAGATGCTCTGCACCCAGATGAAGCGCAGCAGGATCAACGCGGCGAAGATGGCCACCACATCCAGGCAACGCCAGGCCAGGGTCGGCCATACGGTGGCCTCATGGCTGACCACGGCCTTGATGATGTCGGGCAATTGCAGGCCCAGCAGGAGGAAGATCAGGCCATTGAACGCAAACTCCAGCAACGACCAGACACTGCGGTTGAGCAGGCGCGTACTGGTCTGCCGGGGCAGCAGGTCGAGCCAGCTCTGCATCATGCCGGCCGCCACCGCCGAGAGGATGCCCGACACGCCGAGGCGCTCGGCCAGCACGTAGGCGGCGAACGGCAGCAGCAACATGAACACCACGTGGGTGGCCGGGTCGTCCCAGCCGCGGGCGATCATCCACGCCCGCAGGCGGCCGATCAGCCAGCTCAGGGCGACACCCACGGCAAGGCCGCCGAGGGCGACCAGGACGAAGCTGAAGCTGGCATCGGTCAACGAGAACACCCCGGTGATCGCTGCCGCCAGGGCGAACTTGAAGGTCACCAGGCCGGACGCATCGTTCATCAGGGCCTCGCCTTGCAGCATGTGCATCAGCGGGGTGGGCAGGCGGTCCTGGGCAATGGCCGACACTGCCACGGCGTCGGTCGGCGACAAGACTGCCGCCAGGGCGAAAGCCACTGGCAACGGAATGCCAGGCAGCAACCAGTGGATGAAATAGCCGGCCCCGACCACAGTGAACAACACCAGCCCCACGGCCAGTGCCACCACCGGCCCGCGGATGCGCCACAGCTCGCGCTTGGGAATGCGCCAACCGTCGGCGAACAGCAAAGGTGGCAGGAACAGGAACAGGAACAGTTCGGGGTCCAGGGCCACATGCAGGCCCAGCGTCGGCCAGGCCAGCAAGGCACCAGCGGCAATCTGCACCAGCGGCAGGGGCAGCGGAATCATGCGACCGACCAGCTTCGACACGCTGACCAGCGTCAGCAGGATGAGGACGGTATAGGCGGACTGCATCCGGGAAGGCTTCCTTTGTGAATCAAGATCGACAGCAGGGCGAGAGAGCGCCATTGAAACAACATGTTAGCGGGGTAACGGGAAACGAGACCGCTGCACGATAGTCGCAGGTGAGGGATGAATATGTAACATGATGAGACGTGGGGCGCATGCGCTACAGCCCCAAGGCATGTTCCCCCGTGGCGCTCAAAGGATGGTTCCCGCATAATCCCGCGACTGATATTCGAAAATGGAGAGATTGGGGCAGCCTGTGGCCTCAATGTACACAATGACCTACACGCTCTACGGCATCAAAGCCTGCGACACCATGAAAAAAGCGCGTACCTGGCTCGACGAAAAAGCCATCGCCTACGAATTTCACGATTACAAGACCCAAGGCATCGACCGTGACAGCCTGAACCGCTGGTGCAACGAACACGGCTGGGAAATCATCCTCAACCGTGCCGGCACCACGTTCCGCAAGCTGGACGACGCCAGCAAGGCCGACCTCGACCAGGCCAAGGCCGTCGAATTGATGCTGGCCCAGCCGTCAATGATCAAGCGCCCGGTGCTCGACCTTGGCACGCGCACCCTGGTCGGCTTCAAGCCAGACCTTTACGCCACTGCCCTGGCCTGAGCCCCTACCCTATTTCGCACGAGGTAATCACATGTCCAATACCCTGTTCAGCCTGGCCTTCGGTGTCGGCTCCCAGAACCGCCAGGGCGCCTGGCTGGAAGTATTCTACGCACAACCACTGCTCAACCCGAGCGCAGAGCTGGTTGCAGCGGTAGCGCCGATCCTCGGCTACCAAGGCGGCAATCAGGCCATCGCCTTCAGCACTGCCCAGGCTGCACAACTGGCCGAAGCCGTGAAAGGCGTCGACGCCGCCCAGGCAGCCCTGCTGACCCGCCTGGCCGAAAGCCACAAGCCACTGGTCGCCACCCTGCTGGCCGAAGACGCCGCACTGAGCTCGACCCCAGAGGCCTACCTCAAGCTGCACCTGCTGTCGCACCGCCTGGTCAAGCCGCACGGTGTGAGCCTGGCCGGCATCTTCCCGCTGCTGCCGAACGTTGCCTGGACCAACCAGGGCGCAGTCGACCTGGCCGAACTGGCCGAGCTGCAACTGGAAGCGCGCCTGAAGGGCGAGCTGCTGGAAGTGTTCTCGGTGGACAAGTTCCCGAAAATGACCGACTACGTGGTCCCGGCCGGCGTACGCATCGCCGACACCGCCCGTGTCCGCCTGGGCGCCTACATCGGCGAAGGCACCACCATCATGCACGAAGGCTTCGTCAACTTTAACGCCGGCACCGAAGGCCCAGGCATGATCGAAGGCCGCGTTTCGGCTGGCGTATTCGTCGGCAAGGGCTCGGACCTGGGCGGCGGCTGCTCGACCATGGGCACCCTGTCCGGTGGCGGCAACATCGTCATCAAGGTTGGCGAAGGCTGCCTGATCGGCGCCAACGCCGGTATCGGTATTCCGCTGGGCGACCGCAACACCGTCGAGGCCGGCCTGTACATCACCGCCGGTACCAAGGTGAACCTGCTGGACGAGAACAACCAGCTGGTGAAAGTGGTCAAGGCCCGCGACCTGGCCGGCCAGACCGACCTGCTGTTCCGCCGCAACTCGCTGAACGGTGCAGTGGAGTGCAAGACCCACAAGTCGGCCATCGAGCTGAACGAGGCGCTGCACGCGCACAACTGAGAACCCTGCAGCAGCGGATTCTCAGCGCTTGAAATGTTAAGATCGGGTCTGGCACCTCGCCAGACCCGATTTTCCTTCCAGGCCCCGCGACCATGTTCCAGCCCTCCCCCTGGCGTGCCGATTTCCCCGCGATCGCCGCCCTGCAACGGCAGCACCAGACCTACCTGGACAGCGCCGCCACCACCCAGAAGCCGCAAGCCCTGCTCGATGCCCTGAGCCATTACTACGGCCATGGCGCAGCCAACGTGCACCGAGCCCAGCATTTGCCCGGCGCACTCGCGACCCAGGCTTTCGAAACCAGTCGCGACAAGGTCGCCGCCTGGCTCAATGCGGCAGATTCGCGGCAGATCGTGTTCACCCACGGTGCCACGTCGGCGCTGAACCTGCTGGCGTATGGCCTGGAACAGCGCTTCGAGGCCGGTGATGAAATTGCCGTCAGCGCCCTGGAGCACCACGCCAACCTGCTGCCCTGGCAACAACTGGCGCAGCGGCGCAACCTGCGCCTGGTAGTGCTGCCGCTGGATGGCCAGGGCCGCATCGACCTCGAGCAGGCACTGCAACTGATCGGGCCACGTACCCGGGTACTGGCGGTGAGCCAGCTGTCCAACGTGCTGGGTACCTGGCAGCCGCTACCGGCACTGCTGGCGCATGCCCGCGCGCAAGGCGCGCTGACCGTGGTCGACGGTGCCCAGGGCGTGGTGCATGGCCGCCACGATGTGCAGCAACTGGGTTGCGACTTCTATGTGTTCTCCAGCCACAAGCTGTACGGCCCGGAAGGCGTCGGCGTGCTGTACGGCCGCAGCCAGGCACTGGAGCGGTTGCGCCACTGGCAGTTCGGCGGCGAGATGGTGCAACTGGCCGAGTACCATAGCGCCAGCTTCCGCCCTGCGCCGCTGGGCTTCGAGGCCGGTACCCCGCCGATTGCCGGCGTGATCGGCCTGGGCGCGACCCTGGACTACCTGGCCAGCCTCGATGCCCAGGCGGTCGAACGCCATGAAACCAGTCTGCACCAGCACTTGCTGCGTGGCCTGGCAGACCGCGATGGTGTGCGCATCCTTGGCGCACCACAGGCAGCCCTGGCCAGTTTCGTCATTGAAGGCGTGCACAACGCTGATATCGCCCACCTGCTGACCGAGCAAGGTATTGCCGTGCGTGCCGGGCACCACTGTGCCATGCCGCTGCTCAAGGGGTTGGGGCTGGAGGGGGCCATTCGCGTGTCGCTGGGGCTGTACAACGACAGCGATGACTTGCAGCGTTTCTTCGACGCGCTGGACCAGGGCCTGGAGCTGTTGCGATGAACCTGCCAGCAGAGGCCTGCCAGGCGCTGGAGGCGTTTGAGCAAAGCAAGGGCTGGGAACAGCGTGCGCGCCTGCTGATGCAGTGGGGCGACCGCCTGGAGCCCTTGGCTGAGGCTGAAAAGACCGAGGCCAACCGGGTGCATGGCTGTGAAAGCCTGGTGTGGCTGGTAGCCGAGCAAGTCGAAGGCGCGTGGCAGTTCAAGGCCACCAGCGACGCCCGCTTGTTGCGCGGGCTGCTGGCGTTGCTGCTGGTGCGGGTGCAGGGGTTGCCCAGTGGAGAGCTGGCCGAGCTTGATCTGCGTGAGTGGTTTACCCAGCTGGGCCTGGAGCGCCAGCTGTCACCGTCGCGCAGCAATGGCCTGCATGCAGTGTTGCAGCGGATGGCGGAGCTAGCCTCGGCTGCCTGAACCCAAGGCCTGTAGGAGCGGCCTTGCGTCGCGATGGGGCGCGCAGCGGCCCCGGCCATATTCACTGCGAAGCTGCAAGTTCGCGGCGAAGTTGCAATCAGCGGTGAAGCTGCAGGTTCGCGGCGAAGCTGCAATCGTGGGGCCGCTGCGCGCCCCATCGCGACGCAAGGGCGCTCCTACAGGGGCCAAGCAAAGCGGAAGGGTTTTACTCAGGCTTGGCGCGCTCCGACGGCCGTCGTGCACCGGCCACCAGTTTCTCTACCGCTTTGCTTGCTGCCACCATGCCGAAGGTCGCGGTCACCATCATCACCGCGCCGAAGCCACCCGAGCAGTCCAGGCGCACACCTTCACCGACAAAACTCTTCTGCAGGCACACGCTGCCATCCCCCTTGGGATAGCGCAGCTGCTCGCTGGAAAACACGCACGGCACGCCATAATTGCGGCTGACATTGCGCGAGAAGTTGTAGTCGCGGCGCAGGGTGGAACGCACCCGCGAAGCCAGCGGGTCGTTGAAGGTCTTGTTCAGGTCGGCGATCTGGATCTGCGTCGGGTCGATCTGCCCGCCGGCGCCACCGGTGGTGACAATGGCGATCTTGCGCCGGCGGCACCAGGCAATCAGCGCGGCCTTGGCCATGACGCTGTCGATGCAGTCGATCACACAGTCGAGGTTTTCGCTGATGTACTCGGCCATGCTGTCACGGGTGACGAAGTCGGCTACCGCATGCACCCTGCAGGCCGGGTTGATCGCCCGCAGGCGCTCGGCCATGACCTCGACCTTGGGCCGCCCCACCTGCCCTTCCAGGGCATGGGCCTGGCGGTTGGTGTTGCTGACGCAGACGTCGTCGAGGTCGAACAGGGTGATCTCGCCCACACCACTGCGGGCCAACGCTTCGGCCGCCCACGAGCCTACCCCGCCAATACCGACCACGGCCACATGGGCCTGGCCCAGGCGCTGCAACCCCTGGTCGCCATACAACCGGGCAACGCCCGCGAAGCGTGGATCTTCTGTGCTCATGCTCATACCCCAAAAAACCGGCGCGCATTATATGCCAGTGGGCCCATCGCCTGCATCGTTAGGAAAGAGCCTACCAACCCTGCTTTAATGTCGTATCACTTCGACACAAATGGACGACAATGTCTTCACGTAAATTCGGCCTGAACCTGGTCGTGGTCCTGGCCATCGCCGCGTTGTTCACCGGGTTCTGGGCGCTGATCAATCGCCCGGTTTCCGCCCCTGCCTGGCCCGAGCAGATCTCCGGTTTCTCGTATTCGCCGTTCCGCCTGGGGGAAAGCCCGCAAAAGGGCCAGTACCCCACTGACGACGAGATGCGCCAGGACCTGGAGCAGTTGAGCAAACTGACCGACAGCATCCGTATCTACACCGTGGAAGGCACCCAGGCCGATATCCCGCGGCTGGCCGAGGAGTTCGGCCTGCGGGTCACACTGGGCATCTGGATCAGCCCGGACCTGGAGCGCAACGAGCGTGAGATCGCCACCGCCATCCAGTTGGCCAACACCTCGCGCAGCGTCGTCCGGGTAGTGGTCGGCAACGAGGCGCTGTTCCGCGAGGAGGTCACCCCGGAAAACCTGATCAAGTACCTGGACCGGGTACGTGCAGCGGTCAAGGTACCGGTGACCACCAGTGAGCAGTGGCACATCTGGAAAGAAAACCCGCAGCTGGCCAAGCACGTCGACCTGATCGCCGCGCACATCCTGCCGTACTGGGAGTTCGTGCCGATGAAGGATTCGGTCGCATTCGTCCTCGACCGCGCCCGCGAACTGAAACACCAGTTCCCGCGCAAGCCGCTGCTGCTGTCGGAAGTCGGCTGGCCGAGCAACGGCCGCATGCGCGGGGGTGCCGATGCCACTCAGGCCGACCAGGCCATCTACCTGCGCACCCTGGTCAATACCCTCAATCGCCGTGGGTACAACTACTTCGTCATCGAAGCCTATGACCAGCCCTGGAAAGCCAGTGACGAAGGTTCGGTGGGCGCCTACTGGGGGGTGTACAACGCCGAGCGCCAGCAGAAGTTCAACTTCGACGGCCCGGTGGTGGCGATCCCGCAATGGCGTGCCCTGGCAGTGGCCTCGGTGGTCCTGGCCCTGATTGCGCTGACCGTGCTGTTCATCGACGGCTCTGCCCTGCGCCAGCGCGGCCGCACCTTCCTGACCTTCATCACGTTCCTGTGCGGCTCGGTCCTGGTGTGGATCGCCTACGACTACAGCCAGCAATACAGCACCTGGTTCAGCCTGACCGTGGGCGTGCTGCTGGCCCTTGGCGCGCTGGGGGTATTCATCGTCCTGCTCACCGAGGCCCACGAACTGGCCGAGGCGGTATGGATACACAAGCGCCGCCGCGAATTCCTGCCGGTGCAGGCCGACAGCGCCTACCGGCCCAAGGTGTCGGTGCATGTGCCGTGCTACAACGAGCCGCCAGAGATGGTGAAGCAGACCCTCGACGCCCTGGCCGCACTGGACTACCCCGACTACGAAGTGCTGGTGATCGACAACAACACCAAGGACCCGGCCGTTTGGGAGCCGCTCAAGGCCCACTGCGAGAAGCTCGGCGAGCGCTTCAGGTTCTTCCACGTCGCGCCATTGGCCGGCTTCAAGGGCGGCGCACTGAACTACCTGATCCCGCACACCGCCAAGGACGCCGAAGTGATTGCGGTGATCGACTCGGACTACTGCGTCGACCGCAACTGGCTCAAGCACATGGTGCCGCACTTCGCCGACCCGAAAATCGCCGTGGTGCAGTCGCCGCAGGATTATCGCGACCAGCACGAAAGCGCCTTCAAGAAGCTCTGCTACAGCGAGTACAAGGGCTTCTTCCACATCGGCATGGTCACCCGCAACGACCGTGACGCGATCATCCAGCACGGCACCATGACCATGACCCGGCGCAGCGTGCTGGAAGAGTTGGGCTGGGCCGAGTGGTGCATCTGCGAGGACGCCGAGCTGGGCCTGCGCGTGTTCGAAAAGGGCCTGTCGGCGGCCTACGCCCACAACAGCTACGGCAAGGGCCTGATGCCCGACACCTTCATCGACTTCAAGAAGCAGCGTTTCCGCTGGGCCTATGGCGCCATCCAGATCATCAAGCACCACGCCAGCGCGCTGTTGCGCGGCAAGGGCAGCGAGCTGACCCGTGGCCAGCGCTACCACTTCCTGGCCGGCTGGCTGCCCTGGATCGCCGATGGCATGAACATCTTCTTCACCGTCGGCGCGCTGCTGTGGTCGGCGGCGATGATCATCGTGCCACACCGGGTCGACCCGCCGCTGATGATCTTCGCCATCCCGCCGCTGGCGCTGTTCTTCTTCAAGGTCGGCAAGATCATTTTCCTCTACCGGCGCGCAGTGGGGGTGAACTTGAAGGACGCCTTTGCCGCGGCACTGGCCGGGCTGGCATTGTCGCATACCATCGCCAAGGCCGTGCTGTACGGTTTCTTCACCAGCAGCATGCCGTTCTTCCGCACGCCGAAGAACGCCGACAGCCATGGCTTGCTGGTGGCGATTTCCGAGGCCCGGGAAGAATTGTTCATCATGTTGCTGCTGTGGGGTGCGGCACTGGGCATCTATCTGGTGCAGGGGCTGCCGAGTTCGGACATGCGCTTCTGGGTGGCGATGTTGCTGGTGCAATCGTTGCCTTATGTGGCAGCGCTGGTGATGGCGTTTCTGTCGTCGTTGCCCAAACCTGGGGAAAAGGCCGCCGAGGCGCAACAGGCTTGAGCTCTTTGGGGGCGCTTTGCGCCCCTTTCGCGACACAAGGCCACTCCTACATGGGATCGCATCCCGTCAGATGTGGCGCGATAGCTTTTAAGAGCGGCCTTGTGTCGCGAAAGGGCCGCAAAGCGGCCCCATTGGCCTGACGGTTTGATATAAGATAACGCCCCTCAGATTTCTCCCGCCTTGCCTTGCCCCGGAGTCCCCCATGACGGCCCCAGCCGAGCTTTCGCCCACCCTCCAACTGGCCTGCGACCTGATCCGTCGCCCCTCGGTCACCCCCGTCGACGCCGACTGCCAGGCGCAGATGATGAACCGCCTGGGCGCCGTGGGCTTCCAGCTGGAACCGATGCGCATCGAGGACGTCGACAACTTCTGGGCCACCCACGGTACCCAGGACGGCCCGGTGCTGTGCTTCGCCGGCCACACCGACGTGGTGCCCACCGGCCCGGTGCAACAATGGCAGCATGAACCCTTCGAGGCGCTGATCGACGCCGACGGCATGCTCTGCGGCCGTGGCGCCGCCGACATGAAAGGCAGCCTGGCGTCCATGGTGGTGGCCAGCGAGCGCTTCGTGCAGGACTACCCGAACCACCGTGGCAAAGTCGCCTTCCTGATCACCAGCGACGAGGAAGGCCCGGCCCACCACGGCACCAAGGCCGTGGTCGAGCGCCTGAAAGCGCGCAACGAGCGCCTGGACTGGTGCATCGTCGGCGAGCCATCCAGCACCACCCTGCTGGGTGACGTGGTCAAGAATGGCCGCCGTGGCTCGCTGGGCGCCAAGCTGACCGTACGCGGCAAGCAGGGCCACGTGGCCTACCCACACCTGGCGCGCAACCCGATCCACCTGGCTGCCCCGGCTCTGGCCGAACTGGCCGCCGAGCACTGGGACGAAGGCAATGCGTTCTTCCCACCGACCAGCTTCCAGATCTCCAACCTCAATGCTGGCACCGGCGCTACCAATGTGGTCCCGGGCGAGCTGAGCGCGCTGTTCAACTTCCGCTTCTCCACCGAGTCCACCGTCGAAGGCCTGCAGGCGCGGGTGTCGGCCATTCTCGACAAGCATGAACTGGACTGGTCGATCGACTGGGCACTGTCGGGCCTGCCGTTCCTCACCGAGCCGGGCGAGCTGCTGGACGCCGTATCGGCCAGCATCAAGGGCGTCACCGGTCGCGACACCCAGCCGTCCACCAGCGGTGGTACCTCCGACGGCCGCTTCATCGCCACCATGGGTACCCAGGTGGTCGAGCTTGGCCCGGTCAACGCCACCATCCACCAGGTTGACGAGCGGATCCTGGCCAGCGACCTCGACCTGCTGACCGAAATCTACTACCAGACCCTGGTCCGGTTGCTCGCCTGATGCTCGCCTGCCCCCTTTGCCAAGCGCCGCTGAGCCGGCTCGACAACGGTGTGGTGTGCCCGGCCGGCCACCGCTTCGACCGCGCCCGCCAGGGTTACCTGAACCTGTTGCCGGTGCAGCACAAGAACAGCCGCGACCCGGGTGACAACCAGGCCATGGTCGAGGCCCGCCGCGATTTCCTCGAGGCCGGCCACTACGCCCCGGTGGCGCGCCGCCTGGCCGAACTGGCCGCCGAGCGCCAGCCCTCCGCCTGGCTGGACATCGGTTGCGGCGAGGGCTACTACACCGCGCAGCTCGCCCAGGCGCTGCCAGCCGCCGAGGGCTATGCCCTGGACATCTCCCGCGAGGCGGTCAAGCGCGCCTGCCGCCGCGCGCCCGAGGTCACCTGGATGGTCGCCAGCATGGCCCGGGTGCCGCTGGCCGACGCCAGCTGCCAGTTCATCGCAAGCGTGTTCAGCCCGCTCGACTGGGCCGAGGCCAAGCGCCTGCTCAGCCCTGGCGGCGGCCTGATGCGGGTCGGCCCCACCAGCGGCCACCTGATGGAACTGCGCGAAGTGCTCTACGATGAAGTACGCCCTTACGCCGACGACAAGCACCTCGCACTGGTCCCCGAAGGCATGGCCCATGCCCACAGCGAAACCCTCGAGTTTCGCCTGAGCCTGGTCGCGCCCAAGGCCCGCGCCGACCTGCTGGCCATGACTCCGCACGGCTGGCGCGCCAGTGCCGCAAGGCGTGCCCGGGTGATCGACCAGGCCGAGCCGTTCGAAGTCACGGTTTCCATGCGTTATGACTATTTCCTGCGCCAAGACTGAGCACACCGGAGCCCTTATGCGCCAACCTGATATCGAGATCTACCTGAAGGACGCCGACGTCGACCACAAGCAGATTGCCGAGTGGCTTGCCCAGGCGATCGGCCCGTGCAGCGAATGGCAGCAGAAAGGCCAGACCTTCAAATGCCAGGCCGGTAACATTCCGGTCACCTGGTTACCCAAAGCTGTAGGGAAATGGAACAGCCTTTACCTGGAAAGCGACCAGACGCCCTGGGCCGATGACGTTGCCTGCGCCCGCGCCGCTTTCGCCGCACTGGGTGTGGAAGTGCGCTGCGCGCCGGGTGGCTGGGTGGAAGAAGACGGGGAAGAGGATGCCGACCGCTGGGTCCGCATCAGCGCCGACGGTGAAGAGGAGATCACCTGGCGTACCTGAGACAGCCCCCCGCTTCTACTGCAGGAGCGGCCTCGGGTCGCGAAAGGGCCACATGGCGCCCCCCGGTTGTCAGCGTTGCTCGCCACACCGCAGGGGCTGCCTTGCAGCCCTTTCGCGACACGAGGCCGCTCCTACACTGGCCGCGTCAATCGGCCTCTACAGCAGGGGTTCAGAGCCCTACTACGTCTTCGGCTTGCAGGCCTTTCTGGCCCTGCACGCAGGCGTATTCCACCCGCTGCCCTTCGACCAGGGTACGATGCCCCTCACCGCGAATCGCCCGATAGTGGACGAACACATCCGCACCACCTTCGCGCTGAATGAAGCCATAACCCTTGGCATCGTTGAACCACTTTACATTCCCAGTCTCACGAGACGACATCTGAACTACTCCGGATTTTTATTGTGAAGATCGCCTTGTAGACACGAAGCCTCCGCCACGTGTCGACGCCGCTTGCGCAAATATCCTGCAAGTGGCAGGCCGAGTATATGACACAGAACAAAAAAATTTGATGACCGTCGCGCCGTTCGGCGATTTTTGCTGAACTTGCGCGGATACGGCAGACTAATTGGCCAGATACCCACTGAATTTCACACCCAGGGCACACACCCCATGACCCGTTCCCCCCTGCGCCGCCTGATCTTCGGCGCCCTGCGTCGCCTGTTGTACCTGTGGGTGCGCTCCGAGACCATCAACCAGTCCTCCCTCACCCTCAAGCTCGACCGCAGCCGCCCGGTGTTCTATGCCCTGCCCTCGCCGGCGCTCACTGACCTGGTGGTGCTTGACCATGAATGCACCAAGGCGGGGCTGCCGCGCCCGGTGCTGCCGGTGGCGGTGGGCCCGCTGCAGGAGCCGGCCGCATTCTTCTACCTGACCCCGGACCCGGACTGGCTCGGCCGCCACGACAAGCGTGGCGCGCCACCGACCCTGGAGCGCCTGGTCGCGACCGTGGGCCAGCATGCCGAAGAGGACGCCCAGATCATCCCGGTCAGCGTGTTCTGGGGCCAGACCCCGGCCAGTGAGTCCAGCCCGTGGAAACTGCTGTTCGCCGACAGCTGGGCGGTTACCGGGCGCCTGCGCCGGCTGCTGACCGTGCTGGTGCTGGGGCGCAAGACCCGCGTGCAGTTCTCGGCGCCGATCCACCTGCGCGAACTGGTGCAGCACAACAAAGGCCAGGAACGCACCGTGCGCATGGCCCAGCGCCTGATGCGCGTGCACTTTCGCAACCTCAAGACCGCCGTCATCGGCCCGGACATCTCGCACCGGCGCACCCTGGTCAAGGGCCTGGTCCATGCGCCGCAGGTGCGTCAGGCCATCCTCGACGAGGCGCAACGCGAAAACCTGCCGCTGGCCAAGGCCGAAGCCCAGGCGCTGCGTTATGGCAACGAGATCGCCTCGGACTACACCTACACCGCCATCCGCTTCCTCGAAGTGGTGCTCAGCTGGTTCTGGAACAAGATCTACGACGGCATCAAGGTCAACCACATCGAGCAGGTGCAAGGCATCGCCCCCGGCAACGAAGTGATCTACGTGCCCTGCCACCGCAGCCACATCGATTACCTGCTGCTGTCGTATTTGCTGTTCCGCAACGGCCTCACCCCGCCGCACGTGGCCGCAGGCATCAACCTCAACATGCCGCTGGTAGGTAACCTGCTGCGCCGTGGCGGTGCCTTCTTCATGCGCCGCACGTTCAAGGGCAACCCGCTGTACACCGCAGTGTTCAACGAATACCTGCACACCCTGTACACCAAAGGTTTCCCGGTGGAGTACTTCGTCGAAGGCGGCCGCTCGCGCACCGGGCGCATGCTGCAGCCACGCACCGGGATGCTGGCCATCACCCTGCGCAGCTTCCTGCGCTCGTCGCGCACGCCGATCGTCTTCGTGCCGGTGTACATCGGCTACGAGCGCGTGCTGGAAGGCCGTACCTACCTGGGCGAGCTGCGCGGGGCCAGCAAGAAGAAGGAGTCGATCCTCGACATCTTCAAGGTATTCGGCGCGCTCAAGCAGCGCTTTGGCCAGGTGTACGTCAACTTCGGCGAACCGATCCGCCTCGCCGGCTTCCTCGACCAGCAACAGCCTGGCTGGCGCGACCAGGACCACGGCCCGCAGTATCGCCCGGCCTGGCTCAACGCCACTACCACCCGCCTGGGCGAAACCGTGGCACGCCACCTCAACGAGGCGGCGGCGATCAACCCGGTCAACCTGGTGGCCCTGGCGCTGCTCTCCACCAGCCGCCTGGCCCTGGACGAACGTGCCCTGACCCGCGTGCTCGAGCTGTACCTGGCCTTGCTGCGTCAGGTGCCCTACTCGCCGCATACCACCCTGCCCGAGGGCGACGGCCAGGCGTTGATCGAACATGTGCGCAGCATGAACCTGGTGGCCGAGCAGAAGGACGCCCTGGGCCGCATCCTGTACCTGGATGAAGCCAACGCGGTGCTGATGACCTATTACCGCAACAACGTGCTGCACATCTTCGCCCTGCCAGCCCTGCTGGCCAGCTTCTTCCTCAGCAGCTCACGCCTGAGCCGGGAGTTGCTGGGCCGCTACGTGCACGCGCTGTACCCGTATCTGCAGGCCGAACTGTTCCTGCGCTGGACACCGCAGCAGCTGGACGAGGTGATCGACCAGTGGCTGGCCGCGCTGGTCGAACAGGGCCTGCTGCGCCAAGACAACGACGTGTACATCCGCCCCGCGCCGAGTTCACGGCAGTTCGTCTTGCTGACCCTGCTCGCCCGCACCATCACCCAGACCCTGCAGCGCTTCTACATGGCCACCTCGCTGCTGCTCAACAGCGGGCAACACAGCCTCAGCGCCGAAGCGCTGGAAGACCTGTGCGTGATGATGGCCCAGCGCCTGTCGATCCTGCATGGCCTGAACGCCCCGGAATTCTTCGACAAGACGCTGTTCCGCCACTTCATCCAGACCTTGCTCGAGCAGGGCGTGCTGCAGGCCGACAGCCAAGGCAAGCTGGGCTATCACGACAAGCTTGGCGAGCTGGCCGAAGGCGTGGCCAAGCGCGTACTGTCGGCCGAGCTGCGCCTGTCGATCCGCCAGGTCGCGTTGCACCGCGACGACGGGCTGGAAAGTTCGACCCTGTAAAGGGTTCGGCAGCCGGGAAAATCCGCTAAAGTCCCTGGGGTTGGCCACAAGCCAGCTCCAAGGAAAACGGAGACGCCATGAAAAAGCTCTTTATGCTGTGTTGCGCATCCCTGCTCGCAGCCTGTTCCAGCCACACCCCGTCCAGCCAGGCCAGCCTGGATGGCGAGGTGTTCTACCTGCAGCGCAGCGCCCTGCCACCGACCGCCACGCTCAGCGTCGAGCTGCAGGACGTGTCGCTGATGGATGCCCCGGCCGTGGTCCTGGCGCGCCAGGCCGGCCCGGTCAAAGGCAACGTACCGCTGCCCTTCCACCTCGCCTACGACCCGGCCCAGGTCAAGCCCGGCCACCGCTATGCGCTCAGCGCGCGCATCGAACTGGATGGCAAGTTGCTGTTCATCAACACCGAACAGCATGCTGTCCGGCTGGATGGCCATGACCCGCAACCGCTGCGGATCAAGGTCGATCCGGTCCGCTGAAACCCGTATTCATCTGTTTACAAGGAAAGCTTCATGATCCGCACCTCCCTGCGTTTCACCACCCTGTGCGCCGGCCTGCTGCTGTCGGCCAGTGCACTGGCCCTGTCGCTGGGCGACCTGAGCCAGAAAGACGCCACCGGCGGCCTGAAAGATGCCCTGACCCAGGGCGCGCAACTGGCCGTCAAGCAGCTGAGCGCCCCGGGCGGCTTCAGCAACAACCCGGACGTGCGTATCGAGCTGCCGGGCAACCTGGGCAAGGCCGCCAAGGCGATGAAGATGTTCGGCAAGGGTGACCAGGTCGAAGCCCTGGAAACCAGCATGAACAAGGCCGCCGAGGCTGCCGTGCCGCAGGCCCAGGCGATTCTGGTGGATGCCGTGAAGAACATGAGCGTGACCGATGCCAAGGGCATCCTCAGCGGTGGTGACGATTCGGCGGCCCAGTACCTGAACAAGAGCAGCCGCGAGCAGATCCGTGCCAAGTTCCTGCCGATCGTCAAGCAGGCCACCGACAAGGTTGGCGTGGCCCAGCAGTACAATGCCTTCGCCGCCCAGGCCAAAGGCCTGGGGCTGGTCAAGGACGACGCCAATATCGAGAACTACGTGACCGAGAAGGCGCTTGATGGCCTGTTCGAGATGATCGCCAAGCAAGAGCAGAGCATTCGCCAGAACCCGGCTCAAGCGGCTACCAGCCTGGCCAAGAAGGTCTTTGGCGCGCTGTGATGGCGGTGGGGCTGCCTGGCAGCCCATCGCGACACCAGGCCGCTCCAACACAGCTTGCAAGGGCCTGTAGGGGCGGCCATGTATCGCGAAAGGAGGGCCAAGCCCTACGCTATGAACTTCAGCCCTTCTTCACCCTGAACCACGCCGCATACAACGCCGGCAGGAACAGCAGGGTGAGCACTGTGGCCACGATCAATCCGCCCATGATCGCCACGGCCATCGGCCCGTAGAATACGCTACGCGACAACGGGATCATCGCCAGCACCGCCGCCAGTGCGGTCAGCACGATCGGCCGGAAGCGCCGCACCGTGGCTTCGATGATCGCCTGCCAACGTTCCTGGCCGGCGGCGATGTCCTGCTCGATCTGGTCCACCAGGATCACCGAGTTGCGCATGATCATCCCCGCCAGGGCAATGGTGCCGAGCATGGCGACGAAGCCGAACGGCTGGCGGAACACCAGCAGGAACAAGGTCACGCCGATCAGCCCCAGCGGTGCGGTGAGGAACACCATCACCGTGCGCGAGAAGCTGCGTAGCTGGATCATCAGCAAGCTCAGCACCACCACCACGAACAGCGGCATGCCGGCGTTCACCGACTTCTGCCCGCGCTCGGAGTCCTCCACCGTGCCACCTACCTCCAGCAGGTAGCCATCGGGCAGCCTGGCGCGAATCTCTTTCAGGGTCGGCTCGATCTGCTTGACCAGCGTCACCGGCTGCTGCTGGTCGTAGATGTCGGCGCGCACCGTCACCGTCGGCAAGCGGTTGCGGTGCCAGATGATGCCCTCCTCGAAGCCGTAGGCCAAGGTTGCCACCTGCGACAAGGCCACGCTCTGGCCATTGTCGGTCGGCAACGCCAGGCTGCCGAGGTTGCCCAGCTCGTGGCGTTCCTGGTGGGTACCGCGCAGCAGGATCTCGATCAGCTCGTTGTCCTCGCGGTACTGGCTGACCGTGGTCCCGGTCAGCGAGCTTTGCAGGAAGCTCGACAGGTGCGCGGTACTGACGCCCAGGGCACGTGCCCGGTCCTGGTCGATTTCGAGGAATACCGCCTTGCTCGGTTCTTCCCAGTCCAGGTGCACGTTCACCACATGCGGGTTCTCGCGGATCTTGTCGGCCACTTCGCGGGCCAGTGCTCGGACTTTCTCGATGTGCTCGCCGGTGACGCGGAACTGCACCGGATAACCCACGGGCGGGCCGTTTTCCAGGCGGGTGACGCGGGCGCGCAGGTCGGGGAACTGCTGGTCCATGGTGCTGATCAGCCAGCTGCGCAGGCGCTCACGGTCCTCCATCGACTTGGCCAGCACCACGAACTGGGCGAAGCTCGCCGCCGGCAGTTGCTGGTCCAGTGGCAGGTAGAAACGCGGCGAGCCGGTACCCACGTAGGCCACATAGTTGTCGATGCCGTCCTGCTGCCTGAGTAGCGCCTCCAACTGCTTGACCCGCTCGGCAGTGTTGGCCAGCGAGCTGCCTTCGGCCAGCTTCAGGTCGACCAGCAGCTCCGGGCGCCCGGAGGCTGGGAAGAACTGCTGGGGCACGAAGCGGAACAACAGGATGCTGCCGACAAAGGCGGCAATGGTCAGCAGGATGACGGTCTTGCGCCGCCGCACGCACCACTCCACCAGCCGCCGCACGCGCTGGTAGAACGGGGTGGCGTACGGGTCTGGCGCGTGGCCATCCGTGCCATGGCGGGCGGCATGCAGGCTGGCCAGGTCGGGCAGCAGGCGCTCGCCCAGGTAAGGCACGAAGACCACGGCGGCCACCCAGGAGGTGAGCAAGGCAATGGTCACTACCTGGAAGATCGAACGGGTATACTCGCCGGTGCCGGAGGCCGCCGTGGCAATCGGCAGGAAGCCGGCCGCGGTGATCAGGGTGCCGGTGAGCATCGGGAAGGCGGTGCTGCTCCAGGCATGGCTGGCCGCCTTGAGCCGGTCGTAGCCCTGCTCCATCTTGATCGCCATCATCTCCACCGCAATGATCGCGTCATCCACCAGCAGGCCCAGCGCCAGCACCAGTGCGCCCAGGGAGATCTTGTGCAGGCCGATGCCAAAGTAATGCATGGCGGCAAAGGTCATGGCCAGCACCAGCGGAATCGCCAGCGCCACCACCAGGCCGGTGCGCAGGCCCAGCGAGAAGAAGCTCACCAGCAGCACGATGACCAGCGCCTCGACCAGCACCTGGATGAATTCGCCCACGCCAGCCTTGACCGCCGCCGGCTGGTCGGACACCTTGCGCAGCTCCATGCCGGCCGGCAGGCTGCGTGCCAGGCGCTCGAACTCGCCTTCCAGGGCCTTGCCCAGCACCAGGATGTCGCCGCCGTCCTTCATCGACACCGCCAGGCCGATGGCATCCTCGCCCATGAAGCGCATGCGCGGTGCCGGTGGGTCGTTGAAGCCCCGGTGTACCTCGGCGACATCGCCGATGCGGAAGGTGCGGTCACCCACGCGAATGGGGAACTGGCGAATCTGCTCGACGCTGCCGAAACGCCCGCTTACCCGCAACTGCAGGCGCTCACTGGGGGTTTCGAAAAAGCCGGCAGTGCTGACCGCGTTCTGCTCCTGCAGGGCCTGCTGCACGGCCGCCAAGGGCACACCGAGGGTGGCCAGCTTGAGGTTGGACAACTCGATCCAGATTTTTTCGTCCTGCAGGCCGACCAGCTCGACCTTGCCGACGTCCTTGACCCGCTGCAGCTGGATCTGGATACGGTCGGCATAGTCCTTGAGCACGGCATAGTCGAAGCCCTTGCCGGTCAGCGCATAGATATTGCCGAAGGTGGTGCCGAACTCGTCGTTGAAGAACGGGCCCTGGATTTCCGGCGGCAGGGTGTGGCGGATGTCCGCGACCTTCTTGCGGATCTGGTACCACAGCTCGGGGATATCCCGGGAATGCAGCGAGTCACGGGCCATGAAGGTAACCTGCGACTCACCGGGGCGGGAAAACGAGACAATCCGCTCGTATTCGCCGGTTTCCATCAGTTTCTTCTCGATGCGTTCGGTGACCTGGCGCGACATTTCCTCGGCGCTGGCACCCGGCCACAGGGTGCGGATGACCATGGCCTTGAAGGTGAACGGCGGGTCTTCGCTCTGGCCGAGCTTGGTGTAGGACATCGCGCCAATGACCGCCAGCAGGATCATCAGAAACAGGACGATCTGGCGGTTGCGCAGCGCCCAGGCAGAAAGGTTGAAACCCATCGGGACTTACTCCTTGGCCGTCAGGTTCACTACACGGTTGGTGCGGTCTACCGGGCGTATCTCCTGGCCCTCGCGCAACACGTGGCCACCGGCGGCGACTATCCAGTCACCCACGGCAAGGCCCTCCAGCACCGGCACACTGTCGGCACCATAGGCCCCCAGGCGCACCAGCGCCCGCTCCAGGCGGCTGTCCTTGTTGACCCGCCAGACGTAGGCCTGGCCGTTCTCTGCGGTAACCGCCGACAACGGCACGGCCAACGGGATCAAGCCTTCGTGGGCGATGTACACCCGGGCGCTCTGGCCCAGCTCCGCCGGCGTGGCAGCGGAGGTGAAGGCAATGCGTGCGGCAAAGGTACGCGAGCGCGGGTCGGCGGCCGGCGACAGCTCGCGGATGCGCCCCTGGAAGCGCTCCTGCGGGTGCGACCACAGTTCCACGCTCACCGCCTGGCCTACGGCGAAGCGGGCGAAGTGCTGCTCCGGCAGGCCGATGAGCACTTCCCGCTCGCCATCGGCAGCAAGGGTGAATACGGTCTGCCCGGCCGCGACCACCTGGCCCACTTCTACCTGGCGCTTGGCGATCACCCCGGCCTGCGGTGCACGCAGCACGGCATATTCGGCCTGGTTGCCGGCCACGTCGAACTCGGCCTTGGCCTGCTTGAGGCGGGCCTGCCCGGCGCGGTAGAGGTTTTCGGCGTTGTCGTACTGCGAACGGCTGACCATCTGCCGGTCCAGCAGCTTCTGGTAGCGATCGCGCTCGGCACGCACCAACGACAGGTTGGCCTCGGCGGCCGCCAGCTGGGCACGATTGGCTTCCAGCTGCAGGCGCACATCCTGCGGGTCGAGTTCGGCCAACGGCTGGTCGGCCTTGACCCGCTGCCCTTCCTCGACCAGGCGCTTGCTGACCTTGCCGGCAATGCGGAAGGCCAGCTCCGGCTCGAAGCGCGCCCGCACTTCACCGGGGTAACTGTCGGCAGCGGCTTCGGCCGGCTGCGGTTGCACCACCAGCGCCGGGCGTGGCGCGGCGGGTGGGACGGCTTCCTGGCCGCACGCTGCCAGCAACAGCACGGCGGCGGTGGACAGGGCGATGGACAAGGCATGGCGCAACATGATGAATCCTTTCGCGAGGTGCACGTCTGAATATTTATACTGGCAAGTATATTAAATCAGCGAACCGGAGCCGGGAAGCCAGCGCCGGCAGAAAAAATCACGCCACGTTTTCACCATCTTCAGGTTTTTTTCACCGGGATGCGCAGCGCTGCCCGCACCTCCGGCATCACCTTCAGCGCAACGACCTGGGCGCTGGGCCGCACACCAGAGCGTGTCCGACAGCATAGGCGCGTACGCCTTCGCTCACCCGCCGGCAGCGCCAGGTAGTCCAATACTCCCAGGCCGCCTGGGAGTATCCGCCGATGCGCCGCCCGTGGCGCTTATCCATAGTTGAGGCCTGTAGCGGAGGTCTGCAGCCAGGCCTCGACAACTGGCAGCGCTTGCGAGAGAGCCATGACCATGAACAAGAAGAACGCATCGCCAACGGACAAACACAATAGCCCCGCCGATGACCTGCCCCCCATCTCCCCACCTACCGTCACCACCGACCTCAGCGACTATAGCCCTGGCAGCACCGCCACCGTCACGGCCAGCGGCTTTGCGGCTGGCAGCACGGTCGCTTTCGAGGTGGACCATGCCACCGGCGCTGGTGCGGATAACCTGTGGGGCACCCCCGACGATGTGCTCGCCACCGACGCCGGCGAAGGCCACGACCCGTGGTACGTGACCGACGGCGGCGCTGGCGACCTGGACGGCAAGGTCAACGGCAGCATTACCACCTCGTGGTACGTCAACCCCGACGACTCGGCGGGCGCCACCTTCCTGCTCAGCGCGACCGGCGCGGGTGCCGACCAGGTGTTCGGCACGGCTGACGACGTGCTGGCGACGACGTCGTTCACCGACAGTGCAGTGATCACCGCGACCGGTGTGAACGTGACGCTGGACGAAACGGCCGGGTTGCAAAATGGCACAGCCACACCAAGCCCGGCCTCGGATGCCGACGACAACGACATCCTGGTGGCCTCCCTGCCCTCCGCGTTCTCGACCCGCCTCACCGCACTGGGCGCCGGTACCCCGGCAGGTGCTGCCTTGAGTGGCTATACCGGGGCCGTGGGCAACACCGGCAGCAATGCATTCACCATCACCCCGGCACCGGGCGGCACCATCACCGACGTCAGCTTCACCAACAGCGCTGGCGCGCCGCTCAATGGCCTCGACAGTGGGCTGGATACGCTCGATGGCGTCAGCATCCTGCTCTACACCGATACCAGCAACAACAACATCGTGCTGGGCCGTGCGGGCGGGCCAGCAGGTGCGATCGTGTTTGCCGGTTACATCGAAGAAACCGGCTCGCCCGTCAGCGGCGGCAAGATCTGGACGGTGGAATACCAACCGCTGCTGCACCCGAACACCAGCAACCCGGACGATGCCGTCAACCTGCTGAACAAGGTATTCATCGGCACCAACCAGGACCTGCAATTCAGCCTGGCCAATGCGCCTTCCGGGCAGAACCTGTTCCTCATGTTCACCACCGCGAACCCGACCGTGGTCAATGACGGCGGCATCCTGCGTATCAGCGACCCGACCATCATCGCCACCGGGAAAGACCCGGCCGACCAGTCGAGCGGTGCCAGCATCAACACGGGCGATACGATCAACACCAGCCAGGCGGGTGGCCCGACCACCTTCGGCACCAACAACCAGATGATCGTGGAGCAGGAAGGTATCCGTTTCTCCTTCGTCACCGGCGCCCGGCAGAATGTGACCATTCCCAACCTGGACCAGAACGAAGCGGATATTGAAGCCAACATCGACTACACCGCGGTGTTCAATGTGAAGTCGGCCAGTTTCGATGTGGTGCAACTGCAAAGCGGCAAGAGCGCCGTGGTCACGGTCAGCGCCTACAGCACGGCCGCTGAGCCTGGGGTGAACTTCATCAATGGGTACAGCAACGATGCCGCAGTGGCGATCACCAACGTTCGCGTCATCAATATCGCCACAGGGCAGGTAGTCGAGAACTCGAACGGGTCGGTGAATGACCCGAACATCGTCATCACCTTTGCCTCGGGGGTCGCTACCCTCACTGGCATTACCGCCGGCCAACGAATCGAGTACACCACCACACAGGATCACAACCGTGTGCTCATCCAGAATGGCGCTGCCGTGGACGCCAAGGGCGATACCCATGCCGATTTCGATATCGGCGGCCTGAAGCTACTTCAGGTCACTACCGCTACCGCTGAAATCGGCTCCAAGATGGTCTTCGAAGACGACGGCCCGAGCATCAGTACCACCGGCACCGAGCCGACCCTGACCGTCGATGAAACCAACCTGGCGATCAACGCCAGCCAGAGCTTCGCCGCCAACTTCACCTCGGCCTTCGGCGCCGATGGTGCCGGCACACTCACCTACGCCCTGGGCGTGGTGGCAGGCGCTTCGGGCCTGACGGACACGGCCACCGGCGAGGCAGTCAACCTGTCGCTCAATGGCACCGTGGTGGAAGGCCGCACGGCCACTACCAACCTGCTGGTATTCACGGTCAGCGTTGCCAGTAACGGCACCGTCACCCTCGACCAGCTCCGCGCCATCGTTCACCCCGACACCACTAACCCCGATGACTCGAAGACCCTGTCCGGCGACAACCTGGTGACCCTGACCGCGACCAAGACCGACAAGGACGGCGACAGCGCCCAGGCCACGCTGAATATCGGGCAGAACCTGGTATTCAAGGATGATGGCCCAAGCATCAGCACCACCGGCACGGAACCGACCCTGACCGTCGATGAAACCAACCTGGCGATCAACGCCAGCCAGAGCTTCGCCGCCAACTTCACCTCGGCCTTCGGCGCCGATGGTGCCGGCACGCTCACCTACGCCCTGGGCGTGGTGGCAGGCGCTTCGGGCCTGACGGACACGGCCACCGGAGAGGCGGTCAACCTGTCGCTCAATGGCACTGTAGTGGAAGGCCGCACGGCCACCACCAACCTGCTGGTGTTCACCGTCAGCGTTGCCAGTAACGGCACCGTCACCCTCGACCAGCTCCGCGCCATCGTCCACCCCGACACCACTAACCCGGATGACTCGAAGACCCTGAGCGCCGACAACCTGGTGACCCTGACCGCGACCAAGACCGACAAGGACGGCGACAGCGCCCAGGCCACGCTGAATATCGGGCAGAACCTGGTATTCAAGGATGACGGCCCGAGCATCAGCACCACCGGCACGGAACCGACCCTGACGGTCGACGAAACCAACCTGGCGATCAACGCCAGCCAGAGCTTCGCCGCCAACTTCACCTCGGCCTTCGGTGCCGATGGTGCCGGCACGCTCACCTACGCCCTGGGCGTGGTGGCCGGCGCTTCGGGCCTGACGGACACGGCCACCGGTGAGGCGGTCAACCTGTCGCTCAATGGCGCCGTGGTGGAAGGCCGCACGGCTACCACCAACCTGCTGGTGTTCACCGTCAGCGTTGCCAGTAACGGCACCGTCACCCTCGACCAGCTCCGCGCCATCGTCCACCCCGACACCACTAACCCGGATGACTCGAAGACCTTGAGCGCCGACAACCTGGTGACCCTGACCGCGACCAAGACCGACAAGGACGGCGACAGCGCCCAGGCCACGCTGAATATCGGGCAGAACCTGGTATTCAAGGATGACGGCCCGAGCATCAGCACCACCGGCACGGAACCGACCCTGACGGTCGACGAAACCAACCTGGCGATCAACGCCAGCCAGAGCTTCGCTGCCAACTTCACCTCGGCCTTCGGCGCCGATGGTGCCGGCACGCTCACCTACGCCCTCGGCGTGGTGGCAGGCGCCTCAGGCCTGACGGACACGGCCACCGGCGAAGCGGTCAACCTGTCGCTCAATGGCGCCGTGGTGGAAGGCCGCACGGCCACCACCAACCTGCTGGTATTCACAGTCAGTGTTGCCAGTAACGGCACCGTCACCCTCGACCAGATCCGCGCCATCGTCCACCCCGACACCACTAACCCGGATGACTCGAAGACCCTGAGCGCCGACAACCTGGTGACCTTGACCGCGACCAAAACCGACAAGGACGGCGACAGCGCCCAGGCTACGCTCAACATCGGGCAGAACCTGGTATTCAAGGATGACGGCCCAAGCATCAGCACTACCGGCACCGAGCCGACCCTGACCGTCGATGAAACCAACCTGGCGATCAACGCCACCCAGAGCTTCGCCGCCAACTTCACCTCGGCCTTCGGTGCCGATGGTGCAGGCACGCTCACCTACGCCCTGGGCGTGGTGGCAGGCGCCTCCGGCCTGACGGACACGGCCACTGGGGAAGCAGTCAACCTGTCGCTCAATGGCACTGTGGTGGAAGGCCGCACGGCCACTACCAACCTGCTGGTGTTCACGGTCAGTGTGGCCAGCAACGGTGAGGTCACCCTCGACCAGCTCCGCGCCATCGTCCACCCCGACACCACTAACCCGGATGACTCGAAAACCCTGAGCGCCGACAACCTGGTGACCTTGACCGCGACCAAGACCGACAAGGACGGCGACAGCGCACAAGCCACGCTGAACATCGGGCAGAACCTGGTATTCAAGGATGACGGCCCGAGCATCAGCACCACCGGCACCGAGCCGACCCTGACCGTCGATGAAACCAACCTGGCAATCAACGCCAGCCAGAGCTTCGCTGCCAACTTCACCTCGGCCTTCGGTGCCGATGGCGCCGGCACGCTCACCTACGCCCTCGGCGTGGTGGCAGGCGCCTCCGGCCTGACGGACACGGCCACTGGGGAAGCGGTCAACCTGTCGCTCAATGGCGCCGTGGTGGAAGGCCGCACGGCCACCACCAACCTGCTGGTATTCACGGTCAGCGTTGCCAGTAACGGCACCGTTACCCTCGACCAGCTCCGCGCCATCGTCCACCCCGACACCACTAACCCGGACGACTCGAAGACCTTGAGCGCCGACAACCTGGTGACCTTGACCGCGACCAAGACCGACAAGGACGGCGACAGCGCACAAGCCACGCTGAACATCGGGCAGAACCTGGTATTCAAGGATGACGGCCCGAGCATCAGCACCACTGGCACCGAGCCGACCCTGACCGTCGATGAAACCAACCTGGCAATCAACGCCAGCCAGAGCTTCGCCGCCAACTTCACCTCGGCCTTCGGCGCCGATGGCGCTGGCACGCTCACCTACGCCCTCGGCGTGGTGGCAGGCGCTTCGGGCCTGACGGACACGGCCACCGGCGAGGCGGTCAACCTGTCGCTCAATGGCACCGTGGTGGAGGGCCGCACGGCCACTACCAACGCGCTGGTGTTCACGGTCAGCGTCGCCAGTAATGGCACCGTCACCCTCGACCAGCTCCGCGCCATCGTCCACCCCGACCCCACCAACCCCGATGACGTGAAGACCCTGACCGCCGACAACCTGGTGACCTTGACCGCGATCAAGACCGACAAGGACGGCGACAGCGCCCAGGCCACCCTCAACATCGGGCAGAACCTGGTGTTCCACGATGATGGGCCATCCCTGGCCTTCGGCAACCTGATCGGAACCGGCAGCATCCTGCCGCAATACGGTTTCTGGAACAATACGATCGGTGCCGACGGCCTGGGTGCGACCGGCCTGGACATTTCGCTGGTGGGTGGCCAGTTCACCCTGGTCCGGCCCGACAACACCACCACGACCGGTACTGGCACCCTCACCGAGACGTCGCCTTCGCCAGATGCCAATGGCGCGTTCCACTTCACTGGCACCTTGACCGGGGACTTCGACAACAACGCCGCAACGGCCAACACCACGATCGACTACACGCTGACGGCTTACGCCAATGGCAGCTACACCCTGGACCTGGTGCAAGGCTTCCATTCGGTCACCACGCTCAGCAGTGCCAACGGCTCGCTGGATGCCGGCGGCCCGGACCCAGTGCGTACCTTGCTGATCCCTAAAACCAGTGACCCAAGCATTCCGTCGGCATCCGAGGAGATCGTGTTCTTCTCCGCCAAGGCGCTCGCCTCGACGGCAGACATCTTCACCGGCATAGGCATCGGGGCTACCGACCCGACCGAAGCCCAGCTGCAGACCAATCCCCTGCCGTCGTACATCGACCCCGCGTCGATGAACGTCAGCACGTCCGGTATCGGCGTCGCCAACAACCTGTTCCAGGGTGACAACCTGGCGGCGATCAGCTCCGCCGATGAAAGCTTCGTGGTCAACCCGGAAACCTTGCTGACGGGCATGAAGGTCTACATCGACAACTCCGTAGGGGGCTACGACACCGCCACCGAGGACCTGTACTACCGCATCTACTACGCCGATGGAACGACGTCGAACCTGACCGAGGTGAACACCCTCACCCCAGAGGCTGGCGGCCAGGTGTCGTTCCTGATTCAGAAGGCAGGTTCGTCGCTGATTGATGCCGTGCAACTGACGATGGGGCGGGGCGAAATCAAGATCCCGGTGATCGAGTTCATCAAGGAAACCGAGAACCTGGCCAGCGACATCAAACTGCAGTTCAGTGCAACGCTGACGGACAAGGATGGCGACTCCGCAAGCAGTACGTTCGACGCCAACCTGTTCGCCAACGAAGCGGACAACGCAGCGTTCGACTTCTCGCTGGTTGGCACCACCGGCCAGCGCGATGCGTTCAACGTCGACCTGTCGGCTGATGAGCAGCTGTACCAGGTCAGCGGGTTCGATGCCGGTGCGGGGCAACGCGACAAGCTGGTGCTCAATGGCGATCCGAATGCCGTCGTGCAGTCGATCGACAACAGCGGCGCAGACAGCATCGTGACCATTGCCGAATCCGGCGGGCAGACGACGACCATCACCTTGGTCGGGGTCGACATCCTCAACACCGACATTTTCAATGGGAGCGTATGAACATTGAGTGAAAACCTGCGAGGGTGGCCTGAAAAGCCACCCTCGCAGCGTTTCTGCAGGCCACCAACGAACTTCGCCCTTCAACGCCAACAGACCACCACACAACGACAGGCCGGGCGCCCGCCAGGCGCCGTCAGCCTGCTGCGTTGTGCCTGGGCCTCAGTCGTACTCCCCGCCTGTGGATGCAGGCGGCTCTTCGCCACTGGTGAGCCCGTGCTTGACCGCATACATCAGCAAGTCGATGCGGTTGGTGAGGTTGAGCTTCTGATAGATGCTGCTGAGGTGATTGTGCACGGTGTGTTCGCTGATGCCCAAGCGCCCGGCGATGCACATGTACTTGGCGGACGGGTCGCCAACGATGGCACGGACCAGTTCCTGCTCGCGCAACGTCAGCCGGGCATGTTTCGCGTGTGCCAGGTTGCATTTCAGCGGCACATGCCTGGTCGAGGCATAACCGGAAAGACTACTGACCCAGGCCCGGTCCAGCCCGGTGTCGCAATGATGGACTTTGACGATGGCGCGGATGATCGACTCGGTCGAGTCTTCCGCCAGCACGATGCCACGTGCGCCCGCCTCGATGGCATGTGCAACGGGGACCGTCTCGTACAACCCCTTGAGCACCAGCACTTTCATGTCGCCCGTGCGCGCAAGGCCGGCAACCACCTCGACCGGGTCCAGTGCATCAGGAAAAAAACTGAAGAAAATGACATCGGGCCGCGACTGATCGGCAAGGTCCAGCGCATGGGCATAGGTAGTGGCCTGGCCACTCACTTCCATGCGGGGCTTTCTGGCATTGATCAGATCGTGAAGGCCCAGGAGCACCAGCGGGCGACAATCGATCAGCATCACGCGTATCGTTTTTTTATGGTCTGGCATTGTCTTCGTGCCTCCCATGAAAAACGGTCCCTGTCCTCCACTTGTTAGCTTTCTTAGCCATCCTTATCGGCCACTGACTGAACTGGCCGAGGATCAATGAACAATGGCACCCGACAATGCGTCAGACGGTGCCGCACGAGGTTGCATGGCGCGGGGCCACGGGCGGTGGCGCAAGCGGCGGGGGTTGCGGACGGGTTCCGCAATGGGGCGGAATCGTTGAAATGAAAACAACGGTTGGTTGCTGGCGCATGCTGCAGTGCTCCTACAGGCCCTTCAGCGGAGTCTAGGCCAGCGCGGCGTACTGCCTGGGGCTTGCGCCGCGTTGTGGTACATACGGAGCGCTGTCCCGATCATGACTGGTTGTCTTTTAAGATCAAGGGATTAGATGGTTTCGGCGGCAGCGTTAGCGCGTGCTTGGACCTGACGAAATGTCAAATAATCGACGAGTGGTGCATATCTGCATGCGTCAAAAAAGTTTCGTCAATTTATTGCCACAGTCAACGAGGTCATCGCTCTTTAGTGCTGTTTTAAGCGCATTAAGCGTCTTGCTGGTACGGCATTATTAACCGGAGTGGAAGTTAATACGCCCACCTGACCGGCACAGTTCGTTTTGAAAGAATATCCATTATCGAGATCATATCGTGTATTCGCCGTTCTGGCGCCATTGATACACTAACTTCATTCTTATCGACAACATTGGGAAAACCATGCGCAACTGGAACCGGTGGAAACTCTTGTGTGGCATAACGGCCATTGGGCTTCTCTGAGTACATGGGTATTGGTATTCTGCCCAAAAACTTGTGACTCGAAAGTTGCTCACTGAACTTTCCTCCGCATCACCATCCAGTCCACCGCCACGTATTGCCCCAACCAACCCCCAGCGCGTTGAGAATAGTCCCCGCCTCCGCCTGCACGCGCTTGTCTGTTGTCGGCTAATACCAGTCGATAGGAATCGGGGCCTTATAAACCCATCGGGACAAACCAGCAGTATTATCCGTTTGAATACGTCAGCTGCCCCCCGCAATAACTGTCAAAGACGTTATTATTTGATCTGGATCATCGCTCAAATCGCTACCATACCCACAAACTTCTAGTCCACCGTATTTTTCGTCTGTATAAAACCACTCCTCTGAACTATCAAATTCGAGCTCCGTATAGGGTGATAAGTCACGAACCAGATCACCCAAGCCAATCCCTTCTGGCAGCTTACCTTGATACGAGCTTACCGGCTTATAGCCTTGCGCAACACTTTCATAAAGCCAAGTTTTAATAGCATAAATTTTCCATTCGCGAACGAGGACATGAAGCGCCCTTGTCTCGACGCCAGGATGATCTGGACGATCGTAATATAGCTGCCAATTAGTCAAATCTAAGTCATGCACAAAAAAACCATACCCACCACACCCGTCAGAGTCAAAGCTTTTCATCATGAGCAACACGGGAGAATCAGTAAATTTATATAAGCCCGCTTTATCATCTACAACATATTGTTTGATCGCCCTCTCAAAATCTTCCACATGCATGCCCAGAGGTATGCCAGCAAGTGATATAGAGGGGAGAATAGGGGCACTCCACGAAATCGAAATAGTCATTTGGGCTCCCACAAATTATTCGAAGGATTGAACAAAACTTCTTGGCCTTGCGGATTATAATAGGTCGTACCCTTATCATAAACCGGCCGCCCATCTTTAAATGTCGGCCTATAGGTAGCAGGATCAAGAACCTTAGCTATCTTACCGTCAATATAGGTAATCTTGTAATATTCCCCTATATGGATGGACTGTTTTCCCGATCCAGCCGTAGATGGACTATATTGAATTTTGAAAATCCCTGTTGTTCCACCTTCAACAAAGTACGCCTGCGCATTACCAGAAGAATCTTTCCTCGGCGGATCATATTTTAACGTAGCCCCATCCATCCTGAATGACTGCCGAATATCATCGATGGATTTCCCCCAGATATTTTGAGGCTCGTCCACCAAGTTTCGAGGAATCCCTGCTTGTGCTGCAAGATCCTCCCGAAGGTCTACTCTGGAGACTGCAGATGTAGCAGGCTTACTCCCTGAAAGTAGCGAATCGCCGTGCCCTTTGCCAGCCGGCGTAGAGCCACCAAGCGCTTTGCCCAGGATTACAGTGGCCGCTAATTGTAGAATATCTTTTGGAGTAGCGCCGTTATCGACAAGGCTGATGATCCCTGGCACATCCACCGGCGCCAAAGTCGAGCCGAGCAAGCCATCCTGACGTGCCCGCTCAATGATTGCCTCCTCACTTAACCCTTGCCCTCTCCACTCCGCAAACAGCTCACTCTTTCTGATCTCCTTCACATACCGATTGGCAACAACGCCCATAGGCGACCAGTCGCTGCCCGACAGCGCATAGACATCAAGGAAGCTCGCGTCGGCGTCGCTCTTCTGCGCGTCCACTACCCCCCTCATCATCGCAATGGCGTAATCCGTTACCAGAAGGTCGTATTCCGCTTTGCTCAGCCTGCCGCTCTGGTACAGCTCAACAAGCTTTTCCCCAGCCTGTTTCTCCTGCTGCCGGTATTCATCACGAATACCAACCTCGCAGTTGCCATTTCCTCCACAGGCTTTATACCGCTCGTGCAACTCATCAATGCTGCCAATACCAGCAGCCTTGAGCTTCTCGTACAACGCCCGGCTGGCTGCATCCAGCCGTTCAACGCCGTACTTGTTCGCCAGCAGGTTGTTTTCAACCGCGTTACGCCCCGCACCAGCACCTGCGACCGCCCCAGCGCTATTACCTTCCACCAGGCCACCCGAAAGCCCGGCTGCCAGCGTCGACAGCGCAGAAACGGTCTGTTTCTGTTCTTCGCTGAGCGAGTTGCTGTCGCTGGTGCCATACAACTGCTGAGTGATCAGGCGGGCAACCAGCTCGCCGCCGGCCGCACCCGCTGCACCGGCCGCCGCCGAGTTGCCCTGCGCCTGGGCGACAACGGCACCCAGCACTGCATGGGCCATGACGTTGAGTGCTTTATTGTCGCCAGTGGATTTCTTGATTACCTGCGCGAGGTATGGTGCCGATGCGCCTGCCAGCGCAGAACCGATATCACCGCCCGCCAGACCTTGCAGTGCCGCTGTCACGGCCTGGGTCACGCGCTGGTAATCACCACTGGTGCCGTACTTACCCATGATGCGCTGGTAAGCCTCAGTGGCGACCAGTTGTTCCTGGTACGCCTTGACCGCCTCATCGCTTGCCCCTTTACCCGGCGCCGGGATGCCGCGTGCATCAAGTTCCGCACGCGCCTCCTTGTCGGCCTTCAGCTGCCCCTCGGTACGGACGATGTCCGATACCTGTGTGCCGATTTCACCAATCAGCTGCACCTGCTGCAGCCGCCGCTGTTCCTTCTCCTTGTCGAAGATCGGGCTGATGCTGTCGTTGGCATGCTCGACGTCGTGACTGAGGCTGGCCACATCCTGCTGCTGCCGGCCCGGGTCACGGATTTCCAGCGTGCCCTCGGAAACGGCCGAAGCCGTGGTGCCGCTGGCACTGCCGCTGTGATTGTAGGCGATCAACGTGCCGCTTGGCATGTTGCTGGTGAACCTGTCAGTGCCACTGTTGCCACCGCTGATGCTGGCACTGGCCATCTGGCTCTTGAACTCCGCCTTGTTGGCGATAGCGCTCCAGCCCAGGGTGCCGGTGCTCAGGCGGTTCTTGTCGGCATCGGCGGTACTGGCAATGACGCTGCCGTCGAGCTGGGTGTGCTTGCCGACATCGACCTGATAACCGCCCTTGCCGGCGAACAGACCGGTCTGCTCCTGCACGCTCTGGTACTTGGAATCGAGCTTGGTCTTGCTGACGCTGAGACTGCCGCTCGCCCCGCCGGTACCGATGACGGTGACGCTCAGCCCGCCGCTGACGTTGCTCTGCTTGGACTTGTAGTTGTCGGTGTCCTGCAGGCTTTGTAGCGTCAGGTCACGCCCCACGTCGGCGGTGATCTTCGCAGCGTTGACCTGCGCGCCTTTGAGCGCGGTATCCCGCCCGCTGCGCAGGGTCGCCTCATTACCGGCATCGAGGGTGGTTTCGGTCCAGGTCGTGCCGTTGCCTTTCTCGTTGCCGGCGCCCTTGTTGGCGTTGGCAAAGATGCTCAGGCCAACACCGTCGGGACCACCACCGATACTGGCGCCAATAGCGCCGCCGCTGCTGCTGTTCTTGCCATCGAGCTTTTGCGTATTGGCCGCAGCCTCAAGATGGATGTCGCGTTCAGCGGACAACAGCAGGTCGTTGCCGGCCTTCAGTTGACTGCCTTGGACCCGGATGTCGCCGCCGCTGCCGGCCCCGTTGCCGGTGGCCACAATGCTCAGGTCGTTGCCACTGGTCAGGCTGCTGCCCTGGCTGACGGTCTGTTCCTGGGTCTGCCGCGAGCTCGACTTTTGCCCGCCCAGCGATACGGCGATGCCCACGAACTGGCTAGCATTAGCCGCCGTCATGCCGCCGCTCTGCTGGGCAGCTTGCCAGGCCTGAACACCGGTCAGGCCGGCCTTGATGCCCTGAAGGGCAGAAAGCCGGCTGTCCTCTTCCCGGGTCGCTTGCCTGGTAATCTGGTAAGCGGTGTCGATGGCACTGCCAACCGTACCGGACAGCGCCAGGGTCAGGCCGCTGCTCTTGCTCTTGGAGGTCTGCTCGCTGCTGTTGTGGTTTTCGGCAGCAGTGATCTCGACGTTCTGCCCGACCAGGGTGATGTCCTTGCCGGCGATAACCTCCGACCCCTTGATGCCGAGGTCCTTGCCCGCCTCGATGGTGACATTGCCCAGCACACTGCCAATGGTGCTGGCCTTGGCGTTCTCACTGGTGCTGGTCGAGGTTTTTTCCAGGCTGGTCGAGCCCAACGTGAAGCCGATGCCACCGCTGCTGAGCAGGCCCGACTTCTTCTTCGAACTCGCATGGCTCTGCTCGAACGTTTCGGTCGCGCTGTCGATCTGCACGTTGCGGCCCGCCAGCAGGCTGGTGTCGTTGGTCGACACGATGCTGCTGCCCGACACGCCGATATCCTGCCCGGCGCGAACGACCACCGTGTCACCACTGACCGACGAGCCTTGCTGAGTGATGGCCGTCGAACTGTCGATGCGGGTCTTCTGGCTGCTGGATAGCCCGGAGTGGCTGGTCTTGGTCTTGCGGTAGTAGCTGTAGTCGCTGTTCTCCTGCGCGACCAGCTGCACATCGCCGCCGGCGTAAAGGTATGCCTCATCGCCTGCAGTCACGCGGCTGGCGCTCAGGGCAAGGTCGTCTCCGGCCTTCAATGCCACATTGCCGCCAGCCACCACGGTGCTGCCCACCTGCTGGACATGGTCCTCCTGGCTGGTGACTTTCCGGGTCTTGCTCGCCGAGTGCTGCTCGTTGGTGGCCGCTGCCAGCTGCAGATCGCCCGTCGCCGCCATCGCCACATCCCGCTTGGCCTCGATTGCACTGGCCACTGCGCTGATATCGCGCCCGGCGCTGACAATCAGGTCACGCCCGGCCTGCACGCTCGAGCCGTTCTGGGTCACGCTGCTGTCGGTGTGGCGTACGCCGCGGTCGTTGACCACGACCTGCTCGACCGAGGTCAGCTTCACATCGCGACCAGCCTTCAGGCTGGTGTCGGCAGCGCTGCTGAGCACGCCGCCGTGGTTGCTCAGGTCGCGCCCGGCGTTGATCGCCAGGTTGTTCGCGGCTTCCACGCGGGCGGCGTTATCGACGAAGTCGCGCTGCTGGGCGTAGCTGCCGTTGCTGCTCTGGTGCGAGGTCAGGGTGCGTTCGTTGATCACGTCCTGTACGGCGGCCAGGCTGACGTCCCGCCCGGCGATGATGCCGCCGGCCTTGTTCACCAGGTTGTTGCCAGCCAGCAGGTCGAGGCGGTTGCCAGCCTCGACCAGGCCGCTGTTGACCAGGTTGTTGCCGGCCTTGGCCGAGAGGTTGTTGCTGGCGCGCAGGGTGCCGACGTTGTCGAGGTTCTGGCCGGCGATCAGGTTGACATCGTTGCCGGCGATCAGCGCGCCGTTGGGGGCCAGGCGATTGTTGCCGTGCGCCAGGTAGAGCACCGGCACCAGCACCTGCTCGCCGTTCACCTCGGCGCTTTCCAGCCAGACGATGTCATGGGTCAGCGCCGCCACCTGTTCGGAGGTGAGGCTCACGCCCACGGCCAGGTTGAGCTGTTGCTTGCTCTGGATGGCATTGTCCATCAGGTACTTGAACAGCTGTTCGTCAGTGTTCTGGCCATCGATGTAGCGTTGCCCGGTACGGGCGAGCACGGCCTGCTGGATCAGTTTCTGCTCGTAGAAGCCATCGCCCAGGCGCTTGGCGCTTTCGTCCGGGTTGTAGCCAAGGTTCGCCAGCAGGTAGTCGGAACTCATGAACTGCTTGAGGTCGGTGAGCACCGGGTTGGTTTCGATCAGGTACTTGTGCGGGTTGCTGCGCACGCTGCTGTCGGGCAGGCCTTGCACGCGCTCGAGGGTGAGCGGGCCCTGGCCATTGAGCGTGGAGGCCTGGCTGATGCCGTCGTCCACGGCCGAGCGACCTGGCAGCGCGGGGCCGCCCACGTTGCCAGGCAGGCTGGTGTCGACGACGCTGGCGTTGCCGGCGACGTTCGCCTGCGTGCGGTCGGCAGTGTTCAGGGTGGTGCCGCTAGCGGTTGCCTGGTCGGCAGCACCGATGCTGAGCATACGCCCTTGGGCCAGCGGCAACGGCTGCTGGCGCTGCGCCACACTCAGGCTCGCGCCGCCCATGCTCCAGCTTTGCGGGCCGCTGGCGGGTGTGCTGCCCGCCTCGCTGCTCAGGCGGAACAGGCCGTTCTGCCCGCTGGGCAGGCTGAAACCGGGCAGCGCCAGCGGGTTGACCTGCTGCTGGGCCAGGTCTGGCGGCAACTGCTGGTTGAGGGTGATGCGGGTGGAGAATGCCGTGCCAGGTGCCGTGGTATCGGTACGCGCACCGCTGCCGATGTAGGCGTAGCCCGGGCGCACGACGCTGTTGTCGATGCCATTGCCAGCGCTGATGCTCACTGCGCCATTGGCCTGCATCACGGCGGCGTAGCTCTGGTCGCCAGCCGCCAGTTTGCGGGTGCTGCCCAGGCTCACCAGCTCCGCTTCGGTCATGCCGATGAACCTGGCCAGGTCGGCTTGCAGGCCGCCCAGGTTGTCAGGGTTGTAACCGGGGCTTTCATACCAGTATTTGCTGGTGATCGAGCTGGCGAGCTGGTACCAGGCACCGGCGTTGCGGGTGCGCTCGGAACGGAAAATGCGCGTGGTTTCGGTCTCGCCGGTTTCCACACCGCTGTTGGTCAGGTTGCCGACCGTGGCTACCAGGTTGCCAGCAGCGCCGATGGTGCTGCTGCTGTTGAGCAAGTCACCGCCGTGGATGGTCAGGTTGCCGCCGGTGGTGATGCTGGAGGCGGCGCTGGCGTCGATCACCTCGAACTTGTCACGCTGGACGATTTCCCAGACGTGGTTGCGCTTGCCACCGCAGTCGCCGGCGTTATAGCCCTCGATGCAGGCCACCTCGCCGACGCGGGCAGTGTAGATGCCCTTGTCCTCGGTCTGCAGGACCGCCCGCACGTTGTGAATGGTGCTCGCCGCCAGGCTCATCGACAGGTCGCTCTGCAGCGAGCCGGAACGGTTGACGATGCTGCTGGCCAGGCCACCCTGGCCGTCGCGGTCGATGGTCAGGCTGCCCAGGCTGTAGACGTCGGCATAGCTGTTGCTCAGGCTGGCGACCCGCAGGCCCATGTCCTTGCCGCTGAAGATCAGGCCGTGGTCGCTGTTGACCAGGGCGCCAGTGGTCACGCTCAGTGCTTCGCCAGCACCCAGGGTACCCTGGTTGTTGACGCCGCCCGCGCCGAGGTTGAGCCCGCCAGCAGAGGTCAGGCGCCCGGCATTGTTCAGCTGCCCGGCTACCGAGACGCTGGTGGCGCCACCGCCGGCAATGCTGCCGGCGCTGCCCAGGTTCACCTGTGCGGCGCTGAGGCCGAGGGTGCCACGGCTGCTCAGGCGGCCATTGCCGGCATAGGTGCCGCCAAGGTTGAGGCTGAGGCTGCCGTCACTGGCGATCAGGCCGTCGTTGCTCCAGTCGCTGCCGCTGCCGACCAGCGCTTCGCTGGCCAGCAACTGGCCGTTGGCGGTCTGGCTGAAGTTGCCGACATTGAGCGTCAGGCGCCCGGCCTGGATGACGTTGCTATTGCTCCAGCTGCCAGCGTTGAGGGTCAGGCCGCCGCGGGTGACGATACTGCCACCGGCGCCGGTGACGTTGGCGGTGCTGATGTCGAAGTTGCCACTGCCGACGTGCAGCAGGCTGCCGCCGGCGTTGAGGAAACTGCCAACGTCGAGGCCGAGGTCACTGTTTGCGGTTTCCAGGCTGCCGTTGCGGTTGTCGAATTGCCCACCGAGCTGCAGGCGGGTAGCACCGCCGCTGCCCAGGGCGCGCAACTGGCCGGTCTGGTTGTCGAGGCTGGCCGCCTTGATCGCCAGGGTGCTGTCACTTTCGATGATGCCCAGGCGGTTGTTCAGTGCACCGCTGAGGTCGAGGTCGATGCGTTGGCCGGCGATCTGCCCATCGTTGTCGCCGCTGTTGTCGAAATTGCCACCGCTGACCTTGACCAGCCCCTGGGCGTAGAGGCCACCGTTGCGATTGTCGAAATCGCCGGTGGTGACCAGGGCGTCGCCGGCCTGTGCCGCAATCCGCCCGCCATAGTTGTCGATGCCCCCCTGCACCTTGAGGTCGAGGGCCTGGGCCTGGGTGATGCCACCCTGGCGGTTGTTGGCCTGGTCGTAACCGTTGCTCAGCACACCGCGCAGGTCGGCGGTCAACGTGCCGTGCAGGCTGGACAGCACGCCGCCACGGTTGTTCAGGTTGCCGGCGCTGACATCGAGGTCGCCAGCGTCGGCGAGGATGCGGCCACTCTGGTTGTCGATATCACCGCTGGCCAGGCGCAAGGCGCCCTGGCTCTGCAGGGTGCCCTTGGCATTGTCCAGGCTGGCGGCGCGCACATCGGCACCGCCGTTCTGGCTGTAGATCAGGCCATCGGCGCTGTTCAGCAGTTGGCCGTCAACGGCCAGGGTCAGCTGCTGGTTGGCGGCCAGGGTGCCACGGTTGCGGTTGTCCAGGCGGGCGGCGAACAGGCTCAGCAGGCCCTGGCTGGCGATCTGCCCAGCCTGGTTGTCGATCTGCGTGGCGTTGTCGATGCGCAGGGGGCCGGCGCTGGCGAGCTTGCCGTGGTTGTTGCCAAGGGCACCGAGCAGCTTGAGGGTAACGGCGGCGTTGCCGATCAGGCTGCCGGCGCTGTTGTCCAGGCTGCCGGCATTCACTTCGAGCGCCTGCCCGGCACTGATGCTGCCGCTGCCATTGCCCAGGGCCATGGCGTTCAGGGTCAGGGCCGCGGCGCTGTCGATCAAGCCACCCTGGGCGTTGTTCAGCAGGCCGCTGACGGTCAGGCGCTGCCCACCCGCACTGGAAAGGATGCCGGCGCCACTGTTGTCCAGGTTCGCCGCTGTCACGTTCAAGGCTTGCTGGCTGACCAAGGCGCCACCGGCGCTGTTCAACAAGTCGCCGCTGACTTGGGCGTCCAGCGCGCCGTTGCGGCTGGACAAGGTGCCCTGCTGGCGATTGTCCAGGCTACCCAGGTTGACACCCAGGCCCTGCCAGCCCGAAACCAGCCCGCCCTGGTTGTTCAGGTGCCGGGCGGTAACATTCAGTTGGCCACTGCTGATTAGTTTGCCGGCGCTGTTGTCCAGGTTGCGGCCGGCCAGGCCGAGGTCTTGCCGGGTGGAAATCTCACCACTGCGGTTGCTCAGGTCGCGCAGGTGATCGAGGGTCAGCGCACCGGGGGTGGTGATCAGGCCACTGTCGTTGTTCAGGTCGCCCGTGGCACTGCCGAAGTCGACACGAATGGCGTTGCCCAGCAGCGAGCCCGCCTGGTTATCCACGGAACGGGCGGCGATAGCCAGCAGGCCGGCGGCGCTGATCAGGCCTTGCTGGCCATTGCTCAGGCCATCGGCCAGTTGCAGGCCGAGGTCGCCACGGCTGGTCAGCGTGCCGCCGCTGTTGTCCAGGCTGGCAGCGCGGGCATCGAGCGACGCGGCGGCGATCAGGCCCTTGATGTTGCCCAGGGCCTGGTCGATGCGCAGCATCAGCGACTGGTTGCTGAGTACCTTGCCGTTGCTGTTGTCCAGGCTGCGGGCCGCCAGGGTGAAGGCCTGCGCCGAGGAGATTTCGCCGCCCTGGTTGTTCACCCCGTCAAGGTTCTTGAGCACCAGCAACGGTGCGTTGAGCAAGCCTTGGCGGTTGTCCAGCAGGCCATGGTTGAGGTCGAGGGTCAGCGCGCTGTTGCTGAACAATTGGCCGCCTTGCTGATCAAGGCCGCTGGCGTTGATGTCGAGCGCGCCGTCACTGGCGATGCGCCCGGCGTCGCGGTTGTACAACTGCCCGGTGACCAGGCCCAGGCTGGCGCCGCTGTCGATACGGCCTTGGCGGCTGTTATCGAGGCTGTTGGCGCGAAGGGTGGCTGGCCCTTTGGCACTGATGGTGCCCTGGTCGCTGTTGCCAACCTGGGCCGCGCTGAGGTGCAGCGCGGCATCGGTGACCAGTTCGCCAGCCTGGTTGAGCACGTTGCCGGAGTGCTTGAGGGTCAAGTCACCGGCACTGGTAACACTCCCGGCGCGGTTGTCGAGCTGGTTGCTCGCCAGGCCAAGGGTGCCCTCGGCGCTGATCAGGCCCTGGCGGTTGTCCAGCGTGCCTTGCAGCGTTGCATCGAGGGCCTTGTGGCTGAGCAGCAGGCCGCCGGCGTTGTCCAGGCTGTTGCCGGTCAAGCCCAGGCCGGCCTTGCCCGAGAGCACACCCTTGCTGCGGTTGATCACTTGCGCGACGGCCATCTGCAGCTTGCCGTCGGCCAGCACCTTGCCGCCCTCACTGTTGTCCAGGCGTTCGCCGCCCAGGGTCACGTTTGCCTTGCTGGACAGCTCGCCGCCGCGGTTGTCCACGGCCTTGACCTGCACTTCGAGGCCTTGGCTCGCGCCCACCAGGCCAGCCTGGCGGTTGTCCAGTACCTCACCGCCGAGCTTGAGGGTGGTGGCGGCAACCAGCACGCCCGCCTGGTTGTCGAGCTTGCCGACCCGGGCCTGCAACGCGCCACCTGCCGACACCTGCCCCTGCTGGTTGACCAGGCTGGCGGCCTGCAGCTCCAGTTGCTGGTCGGCGATCAACGTACCGCCCTGGTTGAGCAGCTCACCGTCCACCGCCACGAGCTGGCCGGCACGGCTGCTGATCAGGCCTTGGCTGTTGTCCAGGCTGCCGCTGTGCAGGCCCAGGCCATCGGCCGATACCAGGCCCTTGAGGTTGTTCAGCAACTGCTCGATGCGCAGGGTCAGGCCCTGCTCGGCGATCAGCCGGCCATGGCTGTTGTCCAGGCTGCGCGCGGCCACGGTGAAGGCCTGGGCGCTGGAGATCTCGCCCTGTTGGTTATCCACCTCGGCAAGGTTGTTCAGCACCAGCAGGGGGGCGTTGATCAGGCCCTGGCGGTTGCGCAGCTGGCCGTGGTTCAGGTCGAGGGTCAAGGCGCTTTTGCTGAACAGCTGGCCACCGTCCTGGGCCAGGCCGGTAACGCTGGCGACCAGGGCCTTTTCACTGGCGATGCGGCTGCCCTGGCCGTTGTTGAGCTGGCCCGTTTTCAGGTCGAGGCGATCACCGCTGAGCAGCTGTGCGCCTTGGCCGTTGTCGAAGGTCCCGGTGTCGAGCCTGGCCGCGCCCTTGCTGCTGAGCAGGCCAGCCGCGCCGTTATCGAGACTGCCGCTGGTGAGGGCCAACCCGGCGTCGGTGGTGATCGAGCCGCTGCGGTTGCGCAGTGCGCCTGCGCTGGCCAGGGTCAGGTCGGCTGCGCTGGAGAGCTTGCCACTGCTGTTGTCCAGGCTACCGACCGTGGCGCCCAGGCGCCCTTCGGCTGTGATCAGCCCCTGCTGGTTGGCCAGCCCGCCCGCCAAGCCAATGTCCAGGTCGCCGCCACTGACCAGGCGCCCGAGGCTGTTGTCCAGTTGCTGGCCAACGAGGGTCAGCGGGCCCGCAGCAGACAGCAGGCCCAGGTTACGGTTGATCAGCTCGGCCATCTGCAGTTGCAGGCTGCTACCGGCAAGGACCTTGCCACTGTCGCTGTTGTCCAGACGGCTGCCTTGCAGCGTCACGCCTTTGCTGGTGGAGATCTCCCCGCCACGGTTGTCGATGTCGGCCACATTCAGCTGCAACGCGCTGGTACCGCCGACCAGGCCGTTGCTGCGGTTGTCGAGGCTGGTGCCGGTGAGCAGCAGGTCGCCCTGCGCGACCAATTCGCCACCCTGGTTGATGATGCGACCAAGCTGGGCCACCAGCGCGCGCTGGCTGGAAACCCTGCCGCCGCTGTTGTCCAGGCTGGCGCCCTCCAGGCGAAGCGGCCCGGCGGCGCTGAGCAGGCCGCCACGGTTGTCCAGCTGCGTGCCCTTGTAGCTGAACGCCGCCAGGCTGTTCAGCAGCCCTTGCTGGCGATTGTCCAGCTGGTCGACCTCCAGCCGCGCCTCCTGGCCGGCGCGCAGCTTGCCGGTGCGGTTGTCGAGTTTGCCGGCGTGCAGGTCGAGGCCACCCTTGACGTTGATCTCGCCTTGCTGGTTGTCCAGCAGCCCGGCGACCCGCGCAGCCAGGCCAGCGTCGCCAACCAGGCTGCCGCCCTGGCGGTTGTCGAGGCTGCCGGCCTGCAGGTCGATCGCCCCGCCAGAGCCGAGCAAGCCCTGGCGATTGTCCAAGGCATTGTCCAGGGCCACCTGCAGCGCGCCATCAGCACTCACCTGCCCAGCCTGGTTGTCCAGGCTGCCGCCCTTGAGGCTGGTGGTGCCGACGCTGGAAATCTCGCCGGCCTGGTTGTTGCTGGCACCTGCCACCTGCAGTGCCAGGTTGGCACGACTGGTCAGGGTACCTTGATGGTTGTCCAGGCTGGCCGCACGTACCGCGACGCCGCTTGCAGAAACCAGGCCGCCTGTATTGTTCAGCGCCTGTTCCAGCTGCACGGTCAGGTTCTGGTTGCCGAGCAGTTTGCCGAGGCTGTTGTCGAGGCTGCGGGCCACCAGTGCAAAGGCCTGTGCGCTGGAAATCTCGCCCTGGCGGTTATCCACGCTGTCGAGATTCGCCAGGGTCAGGCGCGGCGCATTGATCAGGCCGCCCTGGTTGTTCAGCTGGCCCTTGTGCAGGTCCAGGCTCAGTTCGCTGGCACTGGTCAGGCGGCCGCCATTGTGCTGGTCGAGCCCGGTGACACTGGCGCGCAGCGCCTGGTTGCTGGCGATGCGTCCGCCATCACTGTTGTTCACCTGGCCAGCCTCGAGGCTGAGGGTCTGCAGGCTGGTGAGCTGGCCGCCACGGTTATCCACCGCAGCATTGGCCGTCAGGCCAAGGTGCTGGCCGGCGCGCAACGTGCCGGCGGTATTGTCCAGCTGGCCGACCTTGGCGTTCACGGTCGCGCCGTCGATCAGCCCGCCCTGGCCATTGAGCAGGCCGGTAGCGGTGAGCTCGGCCTGGCCGCCGGCCACCAGCCTGCCGGCATTGCGGTTATCGAGGGTGGCGGCGCTGGCGCTCAGCTGCCGCTGGGCAGCGAGGGTGCCACCCTGGTTGTTCAGGCCTTGCCGCGCCGTGACATTCAGGTCGCGGCTGGCCACCACGGTGTGACCATGGTTGTCGACCTGCGCGGCGTTCAGGCGCAGGTCGCCGGTGGTATTGCGGCTATTGTCGGCGTTGACGCCCGCTTCGATGATGCCCTGGTTGCTCAGGCGGCCACCGCTGTCGAGGCTGATGCGCTGCCCGGCAGCAAGGGCGTGGCGGTTGTTCAGGTCGCCCTGAGTGCGCACCTGCAGTGCATTGCCGGCATACACCGTGCCCTGGGCATCGAGCTGGTCGGCCTTGATCGCCACCGAGCCGTTGGCTGCAGTGGCCTCGGCCAGGCGCAGCTGGCCGTTGGCATCGAGCTGGATGTCGCCGCCGCTGGCAATCAGCTTGCCGTCCAGCTTCACCCCCACGCCGGCCTCGGTGCCCACCAGTTTGATGGTGTTGGCGTACATGCCGCCCAATGCCGAGGAGTCAATGGCCAACTGCGGAGCCTGAGCCGGGTCGGCGCTACGGGCAGTGGCGGCCAGGCTGTGTGCATCCACGTCGTTGCTGCCGGCCACCAGCGCCAGCTGGCGGGCCTGGATCTCGGCGTTGATCCTGGCGCTGCGGGTAATGATCTCGAACTGGTCGACGTTGCTGGCGTTGAGCCCGGCACCTTCGATGGCGACACTGCCCTGTTCCACCTGGTAGCGCTGCAGTTGCCCGTTCTCGATTACCGGCTTGCCGGTGGTCAGCGTGGCCTTCGGCGTGTTGATGAAACCGCAGCCGTTGCAGGTGACGCCATAAGGGTTGGCGACGATGACATGGGCCGAGCGCCCGGCCACCTCGGTGTAGCCCTTGAGCTGGCTCGGGTTGCCACCATTGACCTCGTTGAGGATGGTGCTCGCCGCACGGCCGCCGAGGTTGCTGTTGCCGAGAATGATCCCGCCCAGCTGGGTGGCCTGGGTGCGGCCGGTGGCGTTGTTGAGGATGACGCCTTGCTGGCCGACGTTGTAGTCACTGAACTTGTTGTGCGACAGCCCGGCAGCGCTGGGCGCAGCGATATTGACGATGGGCACGCCGTTGCCGGCCTGGCCGAGGTGGGTGCCGCTGCCGTTGACCACGATGCCGTCGGCCATGGCCACCAGCGGCTGCCAGAACATCATGTTGGCCAGCATGAAAGCCAGCCCACGCTTGGACAGGCCCCAGAAGGTCTGGCGTGGTTGCAGGGCAGCCGCAGGCTGGCGGACCAGGAAGGCGAATTGACGAACGTCCATGTCGGTACTCGGGAAAAACGGTGTTAAAGGAAGAAGTCCAGGCGGAAGTAGACCGGCGTTTCCCGCGCTTCGATGGCGGCGGGGCGCTCGAGCGAGTGGGCGAAGGTCACGCTGGCGGACAGGTGCTTGCCGCGGGCGAACAGCTCGACTGCATCGCTGGACAGCCGGCCGCTTTGCCCGCTGTTGTAGCGATCATGGCGAATGGCACCGACGTCGTAGGCCAGGCCCAGGCCATACTCGGTCAGCACCGGCCGCAACCAGTCCCAGGCCACCGGCCGGCTCCAGCGCACATCGTTGCGCCAGTAGTAGCCACTGTCGCCATTGAGGCTCTGGTCCTTGTAACCACGGATCGACGACTGGCTGCCCAGGCTCATGCGTTGCGGGCTGAACAGCAGGTCTTCGCTGCGTTGGCCGGTGACCAGGCTGCTGAACACCAGCTGCTCACCCCATAGCGTGAACGGCTGCAGGTAGCTGACCGTGGCGGTGTACTTGCGGTAGCGGGCGTTGGGCTGGCGCTTGCCGCTACTGCTGCGCTGGTCTTCACGCTGGGCATCGAGGGCGCCGATGCCGTCCTGCATGCCCAGGTCGAAGTTGACGAAGGCGTTGCCGAGACGTCGCCCGTGGTTGATGCCAAATTGCGCTTCACTCAGGCGGTTGCTGCTGGTGTCCAGCTTGCTGTCTTCGATGAAGTTGTTGGTGCGCAGGTAACTCAGGCCGGTGTTGAGCGAGGTCTTGCTTTGGGCATCGCGGTGGATCACCCGTTCCAGGCGCAACTGGTGGTTCTGGCTGTCACCGGTCTGCTTGAAATTGAACCCCGAAGCCTCGCCCAGCGAGCGGTACTCGCTCTGGCTATAGCTGTAGCTGAGGTTCCACCAGCCGAACGGCAGGTTGTAGTAGAGCATGGCGCTGTGCGAGGTTTTCTGGTGGTCGCTGATGGCATCGTGGCTGCCACGCAGCATCAGCTGGTCGGCCAGGCCCAACGGGCTGTCCCATTCCAGGCTGCTGCCCCACTGCTGCTCACCGGTACTGCGCTGGCCGTCGTTGCTGCGCGACAGGCCCACGCGCCAAGGCTTTTGTGGGGTATTGCGCACGACCACCTCGCTGCCCCCCACCGCTTTGCCCGGGGTCAACTCCATTTGCGCCTGATTGGAAGGCAGGCGGTTGAGCTGATCGACCATTTGCTCGATCTGGCGCAGGTCCAGCAGGTCGCCAACCCGGCCAGGAAAGCTCATGCCCAGTTCGCGCACCGACAGCTTGCTGCCTGGCGCCGGTTTCAGGCCTTCCAGGCGCCCCTCCACCACGATGACTCTCAGGTGGCCGCTGGACAGGTCCTGCTGGGGCAGGTAGGCGCGGCTGGTGACCAGGCCTTTGCCAATGTAGAGGTCGGTGATGTCCTTGAGCAGCGCGTTCAGCTGCGCGACACCCAGGCACTGGCCGAGATAGGGTTTGAGCAGGCGCTCGCGCTCCGAGGAAGACAGCGCATCGGCGCCGTCCAGCACGATATCGCTGATCGGAAAACATCGGCTGTCGACGGGCTTGGCCGGCGCGGCCGTTTCGGCGCCTTTGCCAGGCAGCTCCTTCAACTGTTCCAGACGCCGTTGCTGCTCTTCCAGCAGGCGGTTCTGGCGCTCACGAATCAGGTCCTGGTCGCCGGGTGTGCCCATCGGCGCTGCACTGGCGGTACCCACGAAAATGGCCAACAGGGCGCATGCGAGCCGGCCAACGGCACGCGGGCTCAGGGAGGGGGAAAGCATGTTCGATCCTTCGAAAGCAAAGCGGTAGGGCAAAAACGGCCGATGATGCTATTAGGCCTTTAATTTGATATCAACCAGACATCGACGCATGGCATGACTTTCCTGTTCCAGGGTTTTACCTGCAGCCGCAAGCCGTTCGAGCCGGTAAGATGAGCAACCTTTTGAAAAAATGCGGGTTCCCATGTCCCACGACGCACCCATAGGCCCGGGCCGGCCCAAGGACCTGGCCAAGCGCGAGGCGATTCTCGAGGCAGCCAAGGCGCTGTTTCTCAGCCTTGGTTATGCCAACACCAGCATGGATGCGGTCGCTGCGGCGGCAGGTGTTTCAAAACTCACCGTGTACAGCCACTTCACCGACAAGCAGACCCTGTTCTGCTCGGCGGTCATGGCCACTTGTCAGTTGCAGCTGCCCGACCTGCTGTTCGAATACCCCGAGGGGGCAGCGGTGGAAGAGGTGTTGTTGACTATCGCCCGCGGTTTCCAGGCGCTGGTCAGCAGCGATGAAGCCGTGAAGCTGTGCCGCCTGATCATGGCCCAGGGCAGCCTGGACCCCAGCTTCGGCGAGTATTTCTATGAGGCCGGGCCCAAGCGCGTACTGGCCGGGATGGAAGCGCTGCTGCGCGGGGCGCATGAGCGCGGGCTGCTACGTGTCGACAACCCGCGGCGCGCGGCGGAGCATTTCTTCTGCCTGGTCAAGGGCGCGCCGGACTATCGCTTGCTGCTGGGCTGTGCGGGGCCGCTGGAGGGCGACGAGGCCGAGGCCCATGTGCGCGAAGTGGTCGGGGTGTTCTTGCGGGCGTTTCGCCCCTGATACCCAGCGGAGCGGCCTGGGTCGCGAAGGGCTGCTAAGCAGCCCCGGCAGTGTTTGTGGCGAAGCTGTAGGCCGGGGGCCGCTGCGCGCCCCATCGCGACGCAAGGCCGCTCCTACAGGGGTATTGCAGCCCTTGGGGTCAGGCCTTCAGCGCCTTCTTCGGGTAAATGTCATACCGGCTCGACTTACCCTCCAGGCTGTGGCTCGGCTTCGGCCCGTCGATGATCGGCGCCTTGCGCGGGCGCTTTACCACTACCCGATGGCTGGCCAGTGCCAGGGCCGCTTCGAGCAGGGCCGGGGCGTCCAGGTCGTCGCCTACCAATGGCCGGAACACGCGCATTTCTTTCTTCACCAAGGCGCTCTTGTCGCGGTGCGGGAACATCGGGTCGAGGTAGATCACCTGCGGCGCCTCCCCTTCCCAGGCACGCATGCGCTCGATGGCATTGCCGGTCAGCAGGCGCATACGGCCGACGATCGGCGCCACCTCTTCATCGGCCCGGGCCCGCGCCAGGCCGTCCTCCAGCAGCGCGGCAATCAGTGGCTGGCGTTCGATCAGGGTCATCTGACAACCCAGGCTGGCCAGCACGAAGGCGTCCTTGCCCAGGCCGGCCGTGGCATCGAGCACCTGCGGTCGTACCCCTTGGGCAACCCCCACGGCCTTGGCGATCATCTGCCCGGTGCCGCCGCCAAACTGGCGCCGGTGCGCAGCCTGGCCCTCGACGAAGTCCACCCGTACCGGCCCCGGAGCCTGCGGGCCCAACTGCTGGATCTGCAGGCCATCGACGCCGACCTGCACGGCAAACCCGGCGGCCTCGTCCTGCAGCGGCAAGCCGAGGCGTTCGGCCCACGCCGCAGCTTGCGCCTTGAATTCCGCCGACAGTGCCTCGACCCGGATACCTGTGCCCTGCTCTTCCATCATTCACACCTGAAAATTGAACCCAGCCATTAAGGTATCGGCCATCACGGCCGATACAGGCAATATTCCGCTATTCTGCCAGAGCACAACGCGCGCGACTGCCATGACAGATACTCTTCCCATCGGCCTGACCTACCTGTCGCCTGTCGGCAACTACAGTCAGCACAATACCCAGGCACTCGGGGGCGTCAGCCACCTGTGGCAGGATTTTTTTGCCCGGGCCATGGCCGAGCAGCAGGAAGAGCCAGCGGATAGCGTCAGCCAGTCGTTCGTCCGCTACGACCAGGACAGCGGCGAACCCATCGGTGGCGCCCGCGCCCTGGCGCTGATCGACGCCCAGCGGGCCTGCCCGGTGCATGACACCGTGGTGGCACCGCCCGAGCCGTTGTTCCTGCCCAAGGCCGAACTCGAAGCCAACCTGCTGCCGCCTGCCCCCGAGCCGTTCAGCGCGGTCGAACTGATCGAGCAGCAGCGTCAGCTGGATATCAGCAACAGCTGGCTACGCCCGGTGGTGATGAGCCAGGGCCAGCCGCTTGCCGAGCCAGGCCCGGGCCCTGCCCCGCGGCCGTTGTTCCTGCCCATCGCCGAATTCGAGACCGACCTGCTGGACCCGGCGCCCGAACCGTTCGACGACAGCACCCTGGCCAAGCAGCAGACCGACCTGGCGTTCGACCTGCACTGGGCGCGCCCGGTGGTGCTGAACAACGTGCGCGTGCACGCCTGAACGCCCGAGGCTAACGGCACACCTGCCAGCGCCCCATGTCCAGGTGAAAGTGGTCACGATGCGCCGCGTTGTAGTCTGGCCCCAATACCGTGCTGAAACTGTCGCAGGCCGCCTGCTGTAGCTGGCGGAGGAAGTCCGCCTTGCGCCCGCCCGCCTGCCAGTCACGCGCCAGCACGATACGCTGACCGTTCTGCAGGCGAAAACCGCTGATATCCAGGGCGTTGGCCGTGGCGTGCTGGCTCAGGCTGCCCTGCTTGCGATGGTACAGGTTGCGGCAGGCGAAACTGCCCAGGTGATCGACCTGCGTTACCGGCTGGCCCAACACCCGCTGCGCCACCGGCTGCAAGCCGTGCTGCTCGAACAGCGCGTAGGCCACTGCCAGCGGGCAACTGGCGAGGAAGCTGCTACTGAGCCGCGCCTGGCCGCCTTCGATGCGCCATACGTTATGCAACGGGCAGTCGGCCGACGGTGGGCTGTCGGCTTGCGCGCGGTAGCGCAGGCGGCTGGTTGCCAGCGCCTGGCGACACAGCAGCGGGTCATCCCGCAGGCGTGACAGCTTGTATGGGGTCAGCAGGTTGGGCGGCTGGCGCACGTCCAGCGGAGCCCAGGGGTTCCACACCGACGGTAGCCGCCAGCCCAACTGCCAGGCAAGCCCGACCAGCGCCAGCAGGCCGACCAGCAGCGCCAGCGCTGCCCGCATCAGCGGCGGAACAGCTCGTTGAGCTGGGCGAACGGCAATGCCTGCTCAGCGTAGGCGAACGTGCCCTCTTGGCGAATTTTTAGCGCGGCCCGGTGGAACGCCCCCAGCGCGGCGCGGGCCAGCGACGAGCCGACACTGATACGGCGCACGCCCAGGTCCTGCAGCTGGTTGACGCTCAGCGGCACGCCTGGCATGCCCATCAGCACGTTCACCGGCCGTGGCGCAACGGCTTGCACCACCGCACGGATTTCCTCGACAGTGCGCAGCCCGGGCGCATAGAGCACATCGGCGCCGGCTTCGGCATAGGCCTGCAGGCGCTGGATGGTGTCGTCCAGGTCCAGGCGGCCGTGCAACAGGTTCTCGGCGCGGGCGCACAGGGTGAACGGGAACGGCAGGCTACGCGCGGCTTGCACGGCTGCGCGCACACGCTCTACTGCCAACCCGAGGTCATAGATCGGCACATCGCCACGGCCACTGGCATCTTCGATGGAGCCGCCCACCAGGCCCACTTCGGCAGCGCGCAGAATGGCCTGGGCGCAATCTTCCGGCAGGTCGCCGAAGCCGTTTTCCAGGTCCGCCGCCACTGGCAATGCCGTAGCGTCGACGATTTCGCCGGCATTGCCGAGCGTATCGTCCAGGCTCAAGGCGCCTTCGGCGTCGGGTCGGCCCAGGCTGAAAGCCAGGCCGGCACTGGTGGTCGCCAGCGCTTCGAAGCCCAGGCTGGCCAGCAGCTTGGCAGAGCCGGCATCCCAGGGGTTGGGGATGACGAAAGCGCTGTCACGCTCATGCAAAGCCTTGAAGGCTTCGGCTCGCAGGGTTTGCACATCCATGGTTCAACCTCCGGCAGTCAGGGAGTGCTCATAGTAGCCCCAGTTGTTCGACCTCGGGCGCACGCGGCAATTCCGGTAGCGCGGCAAGGCCTGGCAGGCGGCGCATCAGGCGCTGGTGAAAATGCTGGGCCAGGGCAGCAGCCAGGCGGTTGTCCGACGTGTGCAGGAACACGTAGGGGCTGCGGCCCTCCTCGATCCAGCTGGCCACCTTGGCCACCCAGGGGGTGAGAAACGCCTCGTTGGCCTCCAGCTGCGGATGGCCGATGAAGCGCACCTGGGGGTGCTGGCTGAACGCTGCGGGGCGTGGCGGTACCTTGGGCTTTTTCGCCTGCGCGTGCAGTACTGCCGGGTCGCGCGAGGTGCAACTGAACAGCGCACGCGGGTCCAGGCAGATGCGCTCCACGCCACGCTCGTGCAACAGGCGGTTGAGCAGCCGCTCTTCTTCACCTTTGGCAAAGAAGGCCTGGTTGCGCACTTCCACCGCCACCGGCACCCCAGCCTGATCGAGAAACTGGCAAAGCTCAGCCAGCCGTGCGGGGCCGAACTGCGCTGGCAACTGCAGCCAGTACGGCGATACACGCTGGCCCAACGGGGCCATCAGGCGGGTGAAGTCGCAGGCAGGCTCAAGTTGCTCACGCAGGTCGCTGGCGTGGCTGATATCCCGGGGAAACTTGGCGGTGAAGCGAAAATGTGCGGGCATGACCTGCGCCCAGCGGGCGATGGTGCCGGGGGCCGGGCGTGCATAGAACGTGGTATTGCCCTCGACCGCGTTGAACACCTGGCTGTAGAAGCCAAGCATTTCATTGCTGTTGGCGTCGGCGGGGTACAGGTAGTCGCGCCAGGCGTTTTCGCTCCAGGACGGACAACCGAGAAAATAAGGCAGGGGGGATGGCGTCATCCCTCAAATGTACAGGTCCAGCCCCAGTACATCCATGTCCCAGTCGGTAAAACCGGCAGTGCTCAGGTAGCTGGCCAGCGCCGTGGCGGTGCGACGGTCGCGGGCACGGGGGAAGATCATGTCCTGCTGGCGGGCCGGCAGGCCACCGCTACGGCGGCGTGCAGTGGCGTCCTGCGGGGTGGCTTCTGCCTCCTCGACCAGCTCGGCGTCTTCGATGGCCTCGTCACGCACTGCAGCCTTGCGTGGCGTGCGCTTGAGCGGGTAGGACTGCGGGGTAAAACCGTCGATACGCATGGCATCAGCACTCAGGATCGATGATGGCAATTTAGCAGCATCAGGAATCCATCGCTAATGCTCGAGTGATAACTGGACCACAGATCGCGCAAAAGGTTTTCGGCTGTCGGCGCTAACCGACGAACAGCACTCAGAATTTTTTTGGCGTCGCCACGTTGTCGCGCAGGTACACCGGTTGCGCCTGGTCGGCGGCGATCGCCTCCCCGCGCGCCCAGGCGAAGCTGGCCAGGCTGAGGATATCCACGGCATTGGGCAAGGCACCGGCATTGCTCGCCGCCACTTGCACTGCCAGGCGCTCGGCATAGCCCCAGCCGGTACCGGCACCGAACCACTCGCCAGTGCTGCCCGCCGGCAGCGCCACCTGTCCGGGTGGCAACACCGCTTCGTGGCCGACCAGGCGCATTTCGCCCGCCGTGGCCTGGTAGCACCCCCAGTACACCTCGTCCATGCGCGCATCGATGGCGGCAGCCACCTGCTGCACGCCTTGCTCACGCAAGGCGCCCTGGGCCAGGGCGGCCAGGTTGGATACCGGCAACACCGGGCGCTGCAGGGCGAAGGCCAGGCCCTGGACCACGCCAATGGCAATACGCACACCGGTGAACGCACCCGGGCCGCGGCCAAAGGCGATGGCATCCAGCGCATTCAGGGCCACGCCAGCGTCAGCCAGCAACTGCTTGATCATCGGCAGCAGCTTCTGCGCATGCATGCGCGGGATCACCTCGTAATGGCTGGTTACCTTGCCGTCATGCAGCAGCGCGACGGAACAGGCTTCGGTGGCGGTATCCAGGGCCAGCAGGGTGGTCATCGAACAGGTATCCAGGTGCGAAGAAAAAAGAGCGGCAGTATAGAACAGTGGCGGCGTCGTGTCCCTAAAGGGCCGCCGTGCGGCCTCAGCCGAAAACGACCACGGCCCGCAAGCGGGCCGTGGTCGGGTGCGTCAGGCGCTGATCAGCTCAGGGCTGCCAGGACCTTGGCGGTGATGGCTTCGACCGAACCGACGCCTTCGATGTGGCTGTACTTCGGCTTGCCGCCATTGGCAGCCGACAGCTTCTGGTAGAAGTCCACCAGCGGCTTGGTCTGGCTGTGGTAGACCGACAGGCGATGGCGAACGGTTTCTTCCTTGTCGTCGTCGCGCTGGATCAACTCTTCGCCAGTCTCGTCGTCCTTGCCTTCCACCTTCGGCGGGTTGTACTGGATGTGGTAGGTGCGGCCCGAGGCCAGGTGCACGCGACGGCCAGCCATGCGGCCGACGATTTCCTCGTCGTCCACGGCGATTTCGACCACGGCGTCGATGTCGACACCGGCAGCGACCATGGCTTCGGCCTGCGGGATGGTACGTGGGAAGCCGTCGAACAGGCAGCCCTTGGCGCAATCAGGCTGGGCGATGCGCTCCTTGACCAGGCTGATGATCAACTCGTCGGAGACCAGCTGACCGGCATCCATGACTTTCTTCAGTTCCAGGCCCAGCGGGGTACCGGCCTTGACGGCGGCACGCAGCATGTCACCGGTGGAAATCTGGGGGATACCGAACTTTTCGGTGATGAACTTTGCCTGAGTACCTTTACCGGCCCCGGGAGCTCCCAGCAGAATTACGCGCATCTCGTGCTCCTCAAATTTTTTTATGAAATTCAATGGATTCGGCGACCAGGGCCAAGTCCGGAAAATCGGGTATGACCATAAATCGGTCAGAAGGCTGCTCAAGATACACAGCGCCCGGCAGCCAGACAAGCGTCCCAAAGTTGCAGGAATGCGCCACCTACGGCTTGCCTGGCTGGCGGTTGCGCCCGGCGCAACCGCCCTCCTCGTGCAGCTGCATGGCATGCCTGGCATGCCCCCGGGATACCTTGCGCCGGCCCTCAGCCGGTATTGCGCAGGCCCGCCGCGATGCCCGCCACCGTGACCAGCAAGGCCTGCTCCAACGGGCTGTCCAGAGCGGCTTCGCGGCTGCGCGAGCGGGCCAGCAACTCGGCCTGCAGGCGGTGCAGCGGGTCCAGGTAGGTGTTGCGCAGGCGGATGAATTCCAGCGTCTCGGGGCTGTGCGCCAGTAGCACCGGCTGCCCCGTCAGGCCGAGCACCACCTGGCACGACTGCGACAATAGGTCGCGCAGGTGCGCGCCCAGCGGCAGCAAGTGCGGTTGCACTAGACGTTCGTCGTAGGCTTCGGCGATCTGCGCATCGGCCTTGGCCAAGACCATCTCGAGCATGTCGATGCGGGTGCGGAAGAACGGCCATTGCTCGCGCATCTGCGCCAGCAGTTCGCCCTGCCCGCGGGCCAGGGCGTTGCTCAGCGCGGTTTCCCAGCCCAGCCAGGCCGGCAGCATCAGGCGGGTCTGGGTCCAGCCGAAGATCCACGGGATCGCCCGCAGGCTTTCGATGCCACCGGCACGACGCTTGGCCGGGCGGCTACCCAGCGGCAGGCGCCCGAGTTCCTGCTCTGGCGTCGCCTGGCGGAAGTATTCGACGAAGTCGGGGTTGTCACGCACCACGCTGCGATAGGCCTTGACGCCATCGGCGGCCAGCTGGTCCATCACCTCGCGCCAGGCCGGCTGCGGCGGCGGTGGTGGCAACAAGGTGGCTTCGAGCACGGCGGCCAGGTACAGGTTGAGGTTCTGCTCGGCGATGCCCGGCAAACCGAACTTGAAGCGGATCATCTCGCCCTGCTCGGTGGTGCGGAAACGCCCCGCCACCGACCCCGGCGGCTGCGACAGGATGGCCGCATGAGCCGGGCCACCGCCGCGGCCAACCGTGCCGCCGCGGCCATGGAACAGCAACAGCTCGACCTGGTGCTCGGTACAGATGCGCACCAGCTCTTCCTGGGCCCGGTACTGCGCCCAGGCCGCGGCGGTGGTACCGGCGTCCTTGGCCGAGTCGGAATAGCCGATCATCACTTCCTGGGGCCCGCGCAACCCGGCGCGATAGCCCGGCAGGCCAAGCAGGCGCTGCATCACCGGGCCGGCGTTGTCGAGGTCAGCCAAGGTCTCGAACAACGGCACCACGCGCATGGGCCGGGTCAGCCCGGCTTCCTTGAGCAGCAGTTGCACCGCCAGCACATCCGAGACGGCACCGGCCATCGAGATGACGTAAGAGCCCAGCGAGGCCGCTGGCGCGGCGGCGATTTCCCGGCAGGTGGCCAACACCTCGGCAGTATCCGCCTGTGGCCGGAAGTGCGTGGGCAACAGGGGCCGGCGGTTGTTCAGCTCAGCCTGGAGGAAGGCGATACGCTGCTCTTCATCCCAGTCGGCATAACGGCCCAGACCCAGGTAGTCGGTAATTTCGCTCAGCGCATCACGGTGGCGGGCGGCGTCTTGGCGCACGTCCAGGCGGCCGAGGAACAGGCCGAAGGTAACCGCGCGGCGCAGGCAGTCGAGCAGCGGGCCTTCGGCAATCACGCCCATGCCGCATTCGTGCAGGGACTGGTAGCACAGCTCCAGCGGTGCGATCAGCTCGCGGTTGTCCACCAGCACGTCGGCACCGGCCGGCTGGCTGCCGGCCAATGCCGCATGCGCCCAGGCCCGGGTTGCCCGCAGGCGCTCGCGCAGTTGCTTGAGCACGGCCCGGTAGGGTTCGGCGCTGTCGCCGACCCGCTCGCGCAGCGCCGCATTGGCCTGCTGCATGGACAACTCCGAGGCCAGTGCATCGATGTCGCGCAGGAACAGGTCGGCAGCCATCCAGCGCGCCAGCAACAGCACCTCGCGGGTGACCGCTGCGGTCACGTTGGGGTTGCCATCGCGGTCGCCGCCCATCCACGAGGCGAAGCGGATCGGCGCGGCTTCCAGCGGCAGGCGCAGGCCGGTGGCCTCCAGCAGGGCCTTGTCGACCTTGCGCAGGTGGCTGGGGATGGCGTGCCAGAGTGAATGCTCGATCACCGCGAAGCCCCACTTGGCCTCGTCCACCGGTGTCGGCCGGGTGCGGCGGATTTCCTCGGTGTGCCAGGCTTCGGCGATCAGCCGACGCAGGCGCTCGCGCACCTGCTGGCGTTCGCCTGCGGTCAGGTCGCGGTGGTCCTGGGCGGCCAATTGGCCGGCAATGGCGTCGTACTTCTGGATCAGGGTGCGGCGCGCCACTTCGGTGGGGTGCGCGGTGAGCACCAGCTGGATATCAAGCTTGGCCAACTGCCGGGCCAGGGCATCGTCACTGTGGCCCGCCTGTTTCAGGCGCGCCAGCAACTCCGGCAGCACCCGGGCTTCGAACGGCTCGGGTTGATCGGCATCACGGCGGCGGATCAGCTGGTACTGCTCGGCCATGTTGGCCAGGTTGAGAAACTGGTTGAAGGCCCTGGCCACCGGCAACAGGTCTTCTTCGGCCAGGTCGGCCAGGGTCGAACTCAGTTGTTCGGCAGCGCCGCGGCGGTCGGCCTTGGCACTGTGGCGGATGTCCTCGATCTTCTGCAGGAACGCCTCGCCATGCTGCTGGCGAATGGTTTCGCCAAGCAGCTCACCCAGCACATGGACATCTTCTCGCAAACGCACATCGATATCGGTCATTGGCCTTTCTCCGCCGCAGCTGTGGGCACCTCTGCCGAAGAGTGCCCACAGCCGGGCGGCAATGGCAAGCCGTGGTCGGGCAAAGCAAACTAAAGTGAAAGCACAGCACTCCCATGCCATGCACACCAGCAGGCGTAAACAGAGGCCATCATGAAAATCCGTGAACTTGCCCAGCACTGGGAACAGAATGCCGCCGGCCCCCTCAGCCGCACCGGCCATGTCCTGCACCTGGACCTGGAATCCGAAGCGCGCCTGGCCGCGCTGATCGACATGTACCCCAAGCGCACCGCAGAGGAACTGCTCGGTGAACTGGTCGCTGCCGCCCTCGAAGAGCTGGAAGCCAGCTTCCCCTACGTGCAAGGCCGCCAGGTCATCGCCACCGACGAAGAAGGCGACCCGTTGTACGAAGACATCGGCCCTACCCCGCGTTTCCTTTCGCTGTCACGGCAGCATCTGCACAACCTGAGCAACCCTGCGGACGACAGTGAAAAATAACCCCTGCAGCCTGTTCCGGGCCTGCTCAGGCCCGGGATACTGCGGCCGCAACAGAAAGTTCCGGTCACACCCGCGCTGACCGATCAGTCAGAAATAGTTGCCTGAAAACGGCACTTTTTTCTGAACTATCCGAAAAACGACTCAGTCACAGCCAATAGCCATCACGCTAAAACCCTGCACACCGGCGTTGTGCACCGTTGAGCTGAAGCGCGCGGAGGTCAGGGAATAGCGATGGACTGCTACGGACAACGTCGTAAACAGGAGTGATCCAATGGAACTGACCATCAACAAATCCCGCATTAGCAAACCGTCATCCACGCAGGTGCGCGGGTTCAGGCTGGCCGCGCTGGCCCTGGGCAGTAGCCTGGTCCTGGCCGGCTGTGCAGGCAACCCGCCGACCGAGCAGTATGCGGTAACCCAGTCTGCCGTGAACGCTGCCGTCAGCGCTGGCGGCACCGAGTTCGCCGCCGTGGAAATGAAGGCGGCCCAGGACAAGTTCAAGCAGGCCGAAATCGCCATGCACGACAAGAAGTACGACGAAGCCAAGCGCCTGGCCGAGCAGGCCGAGTGGGACGCCCGCCTCGCCGAACGCAAGGCACAGGCGGCCAAGGCCCAGAAGGCCGTGCAGGATGCCCGCCAGGGCGTTCAGGACGTACGTGAGGAAGGCCTGCGCAGCGCTCAGTGAGCCCTGCCCCGCCAACCTCTGCCTTCGCACACGATCAAAGGATGAACACTATGCGCAACCACGTCATGATTCCCGCCCTGCTGGCCCTGAGCGTCGGCCTCGCTGCCTGCTCGCACGACCCGAATGCCAACCTGGAAGCGGCCCGCAGCAACTTCTCCGCGCTGCAGAGCGACCCACAGTCGAGCAAGGTCGCGGCGCTGGAAACCAAGGACGCCCAGGATTGGCTGAACAAGGCCGACAAGGCCTACATGGAGCGTGAAGACGAGCAGAAGGTCGACCAGCTGGCCTACCTGACCAACCAGCGCGTCGAGGTGGCCAAGCAGACCATCGCCCTGCGTACTGCCGAAGGTGAGCTGAAGAACGCCTCGGCGCAGCGTGCCCAGGCCAAGCTGGATGCCCGCGATGCGCAGATCGCCAAGCTGCAGGAAAGCCTCAACGCCAAGCAGACCGATCGCGGCACCCTGGTCACCTTCGGCGACGTGCTGTTCGACTTCAACAAGGCCGAACTCAAGAGCAACGCCTACCCGAACATCACCAAGCTGGCGCAGTTCCTCCAGGAAAACCCGGAGCGCAAGGTGATTGTCGAGGGGTACACCGACAGCGTTGGCTCGGCCAGCTATAACCAGAGCCTGTCCGAACGCCGCGCCAACAGCGTGCGCATGGCGCTGGTGCGTGCCGGCGTCGACCCGGCACGCATCGTTTCCCAGGGTTATGGCAAGGAGTACCCGGTAGCGGACAACTCGAGCAACTCGGGGCGTGCGCAGAACCGTCGGGTGGAGGTGACCATCTCCAACGACAACCAGCCGGTGGCCCCGCGTTCGGTGAGCCAGGTACAGCAGTAAGGCTGGCTAGCTGGACTGACAAGCCCCGCGATCGAAGCGGGGCTTTCTTTTGCCTGAACTGGCCTGTTCGCGGGCACGCCCGCTCCCACAGGTACGGCGCCAGTTCCGAGCTTTGCGCGATCCCTGTGGGAGCGGGCGTGCCCGCGAAGAGGCCAGCACAGGCAATGAAGATCGAGGATCACTGCACCTGCTGCGGGGTTTCTTCGCCCATGCAACGCACCGCGCGCTTGCGGTTGTCGACCAGCACGCCGGTCAGGCCCTTCTGCTGGGTGTCAAACAGCACCAGCACCCCGTCCACGCACTGCGCCACCTGCGCTGCCGGGTCCAGCGAAACCTTGTAGTCCTCGCCGGGGACGGTCTTGAGCATGGTGAAGTCCTGCAGCAACAGGGCATCTTCGGGCTTGGCGAAATGCAGGTAACCGTAATACCACAAGGCCCCCACCGTCACGATGATGCTGCCGATGCCGGTCAGGATCAGCGGGATGGCGTTGCGTTCTTCACTCATTGCTTGTTTTTCTCGTCAGGGTAGTTGGGCACTTCGGCCAGCCGCCGCAGGCCGTTGAAATGGGCAGGGTCGTCGAGGAAACGCAGCATCACCTGGCGCCAAGTCGGGTCGGCGAAGGTCTGCACGTGGCCGCCGCGGGTCAGCTGCAGCACCCGTGGCGGTGGCGCGTGCTGGTACAGGCGAATGCCGTTGTCCAGCGGCACCAGGGTGTCGTCGATACTGTGGAAGAACAGCTTGGGCGGGCTGCTCAGCTGCTCGATCGAGTGGATCGCGCTGTCGCCATCCGGCACCAGCCACGACAGCGGCACCTGCAACGGCCAGGTCATCCAGGAAGTGCCAAGGGCAAAGCGCCCCACCGCGCGATAGCTGGCCGGCACCCCGTCGAACACCAGGGCGCTGAAGCGCTGACGCTGCTCGGGGTGCGCCGCCAGGTAGTGGATGGCCATCGCCCCGCCAAGGCTCTGCCCCAGCAGCACCAGCGGCTTGCCCTTGGCCTCAGGCGCCTGGTCCAGCCAGGCCATGGCCGCCGCAATGTCCTGGTACACCTCAGGCAGGCTCGGCTCGCCCTGGGACAGGCCATAGCCGCGATAGTCGATCATCAGCACCTGGTAGCCCTGCTCCGGCAGCCAGTAGCTGCCGCCCAGGTGCCCCGGCAGGTTGCCACCGTTGCCATGCAGGTGCAGCACCGTGCCCTTGACCGCGACCCCGGCCTTGGCCGGCAACCACCAACCGTGCAAGCGGATACCGTCGGCCGTGGTCAGGGTGACATCGCGGTACTCGAGCCTGGCCCGCTCCGGCGTGAACGGCTGGCCAGGCTCGGGATAGAACAGCAAGCTGCTGCACCCGGCCACGGCCAGTGCGGCCAAGCCCAGGGCCAGCAGGCGGCAGCGCTCAGAGAATGTTCGCGTAGTCGGCTTCAATACGGTCCAGGCTCAGGTGGTTGAGGAAGTTGGAGAAACACATCCAGGCTGACAGCGCGTTGAGGTCACGGAACTGTTCAGGCAGGTACTTGGGCGGCTCGACCAGGCCCTCCTCGACCAGTTGGCGCAGGGTGCGCATGTCTTCCAGGGTGGTCTTGCCGCAGAACAACAGCGGGATCTGTTCGAGCTTGCCCTTCTTCACGGCCAACTGAATGTAGTTGTAAACCATGATGAAGCCCTTGAGGTAGGACAAGTCCTTGGTGAATGGCAGGCCGTTGGGCACCGAGCCACGGAATACCCGGCTGGCGTTGCTGTAGCTTTGCGCCATTTCGAAGCCCTGCTCGCGGAAGAAGCCGTACACCTGCATGAAATCGGCGCCCTCCTCGACCATGTGGATGGCGCGGGTGCGGTTGGTGAGCTTGCGCAGGCGGCTGGGGTACGAAGCGAAGGCGATCACTTCCATGAGGATGGCCAGGCCTTCCTGGGTCACCGTCGACGAGGGTGGGCCCTTGGCCAGGAAGGTGCAGATCGGCTGGTTCAGGCCATTGAGCGTGGTGCCCACGTGCACCAGCCCTTCGTGCACCTCCAGGGCGCGTACGTCACGGGCGTTGAACATGGCGTCGGCGCGCACCTTGATGTAGTCCGCCCCGGCCGCGGCGTCCGCGACGATACCGTCGGACTCGAACACGCGGATGGTTTCCTCCGCTTCGCCGAACACTGTGTTCAGCCGGCGCTGGAGGATGGCCACGGCCTCCTTGGCAGTGAGGTTCTTCGGTTCGTCCTTGAGGTCGCCACGGCCATCGATGTTGTTCAGGTAGTCCGACAGCATCAGGCCCAGGTCGGCCAGGGTCGGATCACCGGCGTGGAAGGCATCCGAGGCCGCGCCGTACAGCTCCTGGGAAATCAGGCCGAAGTCCTCGGTGCCGCGCGCCTCGAGCATGCGGATCACCATGCGGTACTCGCGGCACATGCGCTTCATGATCTGCCCGACCGGGTTGAACTGGCCAAGCTGGCGGATGATGTCGCGCTCGATGCCCTGGAACTCGGCCTTGACCGCACTGGAATCGAACGACAGCGGGCGCGACTGGTAGTAGGCATGGTCGACCGCCGGCGGCTCCTTGCCCTTGGCCTTGAGGAAGCCCTGGCGAATGTTGTCGTCCCACTTCACCGCGTCCAGGACCCGGATCGGGGTCTGCGCCGCGACGATGCGGTCGGACAGGGCACGGATGGTTTGCTGGTATTCGTCCACCGGGGACTCCTTTCTAGTACAAGAAACCTGTACCGGCCTGTTCGCGGCTAAAGGCGCTCCCACAGGTACTGCATCAGGCTCGAAACCGGTGCGGTCCCTGTGGGAGCGGCTTCAGCCGCGAAGAAGCCAGCACGGTCATTTGCCGGAGCGCTGGAACCGCGCCACTTCGACAAACAGGTCGGAGTTGGCCGGGTCGTCCAGGTACGCCAGCACTCGCGCCGCCGGGCTGTCGATCAGCACGCCGTCACCGTTGTCTTCCGGCACTTCGGTACTGCGTCCGATCAGCTCCTTGTTGTCCACCGCCTGCTGCACCTGCTCGACATCCAGGTTGTAGATCACCAGTTCCTTGCCATCGACGATATCGAAACCGCCGATCAGGAAGTTGCCACCCAGGCGCTTGGGCACGCCAGCCGACAGGTACCAGCGGTTGCCGTGGCGCGACACGGTGAACACGTATTCCTCGGGGGCCTTGCCCTTGGCCGTGGCCACCGCCTTGTAGGCATCGCCGCTACTGCGGCTGATCACCAGCTTCAGCGGCTCGCCCCAGGCATCCTTGCTGCTCCACTTGCCCAGCAGCGCCTTGGGCGCCGCCTGGTTGCTGGGCAACGGCTCGTGGAAGGTCACCAGACAACCGCCCAGCAGCAGGAATGACAGAGTCAACAGCACCACACGCCAGGCTTTCATCCGGTTCTCCTTGAAAAGTCAGTCTCGGCTCACGCCGATGCCAGCACCAGCTGCAGGTATCGGGTAAGCATAGCGAGCATCTGCCCATCGGCTTGCGCGTTCGCGTCCTTGAGCAGGCCCTGATATTCCATCTGCTCGATAATCGCCGTCAACATTTGGGCGTCCTGTTCCGGTTGCCGAGAGCCGACCACTTGCAGCAATTGCCGGGTGCCATGCAACAGGATCTGGTCGTGGGCGCACACCAGTTCGGCCAGTCGCGGGCACAGCAGCGCCTCCTGGCGGAAAGCCTGCTCGGCGATCAGGTAGTCGCGGCGATTCAACAGCTGGCGTTGTACGTAGTCGGCGGTCATGCGCGCCACTTCGTCGGCCAGCCGTGCCCGCGCCTGCGGGCTGCCGTCGCCCTGGGCGAGCAACTGGCGCAACACCACCTCGGTGTTGGCCCACAGCTTGGCCATGTAGGCGGCGCTGCGCTCGACGTATTGGGCGAAGGTATCGGTGAGCAGGTCCTCGATATCCTTGAAGTAATAGGTGGTGGCCGACAATGGCACGCCAGCCTCGGCGGCCACTGCGCGGTGGCGCACCCCGCGCACGCCGTCGCGCACGACGATGCGCATGGCGGCGTCGAGGATCAGCTGGCGACGCTGTTCGCTGCCTTGGCGGGCAGTCTTGCGGCCCTGGTATTGCACGCTTTCGGCGACGGCGGTGGCGATGCCGGCGGCGCCCTGGTGAGGCATTGCGGGTGTCACGGGGGTACCTCATGGACAGTGTTTCGTCTGTGCCGGCCTCTTCGCGGGCGCGCCCGCTCCCACAGGGGCCCCACAACAGTCAGGAGCTGTGGGAGCGGGCGCGCCCGCAAAGAGGCCGGTACAGACAACATAAAGCTTCAGGCAAGAAAAAGCCGCCTCGAAAGGCGGCTGATTCAAACGGCTCAGGCTTGCGGACGCATGTGCGGGAACAGGATCACGTCGCGAATCGATGGCGAGTTGGTCAGCAGCATCACCAGGCGGTCGATACCAATGCCTTCACCTGCGGTCGGCGGCATGCCGTATTCCAGGGCACGTACGAAATCGGCGTCGTAGTGCATGGCTTCGTCGTCACCGGCGTCCTTCTCGGCCACCTGGGCCAGGAAGCGCTCGGCCTGGTCTTCGGCATCGTTCAGCTCGGAATAGGCGTTGGCGATCTCGCGGCCACCGATGAACAGCTCGAAACGGTCGGTGACCGCCGGGTTGTCGTCGTTGCGACGGGCCAGCGGCGACACTTCGAACGGGTACTCGGTGATGAAGTGCGGCTGCTCCAGCTTGTGCTCGACCAGCTCTTCGAAAATCATCACCTGCAGCTTGCCCAGGCCTTCGTGGCCCAGCACCTTGGCGCCGGCCTTCTTGGCGATCTCGCGGGCACGGTCAACGTCCTGCAGGTCGGCAGCGGTCAGTTCCGGGTTGTACTTGAGGATGGAGTCGAACACCGACAGGCGGGCGAACGGCTCGCCGAAGTGGAACACCTTGTCGCCGTACGGCACGTCGGTGCTGCCCAGTACCAGCTGGGCCAGCTCGCGGAACAGTTCCTCGGTGAGGTCCATGTTGTCGCGGTAGTCGGCGTAGGCCTGGTAGAACTCGAGCATGGTGAACTCTGGGTTGTGCCGGGTCGAAACGCCTTCGTTACGGAAGTTGCGGTTGATCTCGAAGACTTTTTCGAAGCCACCAACCACCAGTCGCTTGAGGTACAGCTCCGGCGCGATACGCAGGAACATGGCCATGTCCAGGGCGTTGTGGTGGGTTTCGAACGGCTTGGCCGCGGCACCGCCAGGGATGGTCTGCAGCATCGGCGTCTCGACTTCGAGGAAGTCGCGCTCGATGAGGAACTTGCGGATGTGCGAGATCACCTGCGAACGCACACGGAAGGTGTGGCGGGTTTCTTCGTTGACCATCAGGTCGACGTAACGCTGGCGGTAGCGCTGCTCGGTGTCGGTCAGGCCGTGGTGCTTGTCGGGCAGCGGGCGCAGCGACTTGGTCAGCAGGCGCACGTTGGTCATTTCGACGTACAGGTCGCCCTTGCCGGAACGGGCCAGGGTGCCTTCGGCGCTGATGATGTCGCCCAGGTCCCAGGTCTTGACCGCGGCCAGGGTTTCTTCGGGCAGGGTCTTGCGGTTGACATAGACCTGGATGCGCCCGGTCATGTCCTGGATAACCATGAACGAGCCACGGTTGAGCATGATGCGACCAGCGACCTTGACCGGAATCGCTGCAGCTTCCAGTTCTTCCTTGGTCTTGTCCGCGTACTGTTTCTGCAGGTCGTTGCAGTAGCTGTCGCGACGGAAGTCATTGGGGAAGGCATTGCCCTTGGCGCGCTCGGCGGCAAGCTTTTCCTTGCGCAGGGCGATCAGGGCGTTTTCTTCCTGTTGCAGGTCTTGCACGTCGGTCTTGAGGTCGCTCATTTCGTCATTCTTTCCATCAGGTGTTCGGTGCCCCTGTCGGGCAGGGCACGCGGTACTGGCCCCAGGCCGGGTACCGCGGCAGTTGTGTGCGGTTTACAGCCCCTGCTTGAGGCTCGCTTCCAGGTACTGGTCGAGGTCGCCGTCCAGGACCTTCTGGCAGTCGCTGCGCTCGACACCGGTGCGCAGGTCCTTGATACGCGAGTCGTCCAGCACGTAGGAGCGGATCTGGTGGCCCCAGCCGATGTCCGACTTGCTGTCTTCCAGCGCCTGCGAGGCGGCGTTGCGCTTTTGCATTTCCAGCTCGTACAGCTTGGCCCGCAGCATTTTCATGGCGGTGTCCTTGTTGGCGTGCTGGGAGCGTTCGTTCTGGCACGCCACCACGGTGTTGGTCGGCACGTGGGTGATACGTACCGCCGAGTCGGTGGTGTTCACGTGCTGGCCACCGGCACCGGAGGAGCGGTAGGTGTCGATGCGCAGGTCGGCCGGGTTGATCTCGATCTCGACCTTGTCGTCGATCTCGGGCGACACGAATACCGCCGAGAACGAGGTGTGGCGACGGGCACCGGAGTCGAACGGGCTCTTGCGCACCAGGCGGTGCACACCGATTTCGGTGCGCAGCCAGCCGAAGGCGTACTCGCCCTTGACGTGCACGGTGGCGCCCTTGATCCCGGCGACTTCACCCTCGGAAAGCTCGATGATGGTGGCGTCGAAACCACGCTTGTCGGCCCAGCGCAGGTACATGCGCAGCAGGATGTTGGCCCAGTCCTGCGCCTCGGTACCACCGGAGCCGGCCTGGATGTCCAGGTAGGCGTTGTTCATGTCCATCTCGCCGCTGAACATGCGACGGAACTCAAGCTGGGCCAGTTTTTCTTCCAGGCCTTCCAGCTCGGTCACGACGTCGCCGACGGCGCCTTCGTCATTTTCCTCGACGGCCATGTCGAGCAGGTCCTGGCAGTCGGCCAGGCCGCCGGACAGCTTGTCCAGGGTCTCGACGACCTGAGCCAGCATGGCCCGTTCGCGGCCCAGGGCCTGGGCGTACTCGGGCTTGTTCCAGACGTTGGGGTCTTCCAGCTCGCGGTTGACTTCGATCAGGCGGTCATGCTTGTGATCGTAGTCAAAGATACCCCCGAATGGACTGGGAACGCTCGGTGAGGTCCTTGATGGTGTTCAGGATCGGTTGGATTTCCATGGGCGGGCGGCTCTCGTGCGAATTCGGTGAAAAGCCTGCGAGTATAACCGAGTCCGCCGCAGGGCGGCAGACCCGCCGGGCAGCCGAATAGGCGCAAATATCGTTGCAGCAGCGGCCTGGTGTCGCGATGGGGCGCGCAGCGGCCCCAAGGATTTCAGTTTTGCAGCAGATATCGCAGGGGGCCGCTGCGCGCCCCATCGCGACACCAGGCCGCTCCTACAGGGTATGGCGAGCCGCTCAGGCGATACCCACCTGGTTGCGCCCGCCATTCTTGGCCAGGTACAGGCCCTTGTCGGCGGCAGAGATCAACTGCCGGCTATGGCTGCCGATGGCCGGGGTCTGGGTTGCCAGGCCGATGCTCACGGTCAGGTAGGAGTCGGCCGTCGGCGCGGTGTGCGGGATACCCAGGCCCAATATGGTCTGGCGCAGCTTCTCGGCCACCAGGCGCGCTCCACCCTGCGAGGTGTTGGGCAACACCAGGACGAACTCCTCGCCGCCATAGCGCGCCGGCAGGTCGGTCGGCCGCGAGCACACGCCGCGGATCGCCTCGGCCACCTGGCGCAAGGCCTCGTCCCCGGCCAGGTGGCCGAAGCTGTCGTTGTAGGCCTTGAAGAAGTCCACGTCGATCATCAGCAGCGACAACTGCTGCAGCTCACGCATGGCGCGGCGCCATTCCAGCTCCAGGTATTCGTCGAAGTGGCGGCGGTTGGACAACCCGGTCAGGCCATCGGAGTTCATCAGCCGCTGCAGCATCAGGTTGGAATCGAGCAATTGCTGCTGGCTGACGCGCAAGGCACGGTAGGCCTCGTCGCGCTGCAGCAGGGTCAGGTAGGAGCGTGAGTGGTAGCGAATGCGCGCCACCAGCTCGATGGTGTCCGGCAGCTTGACCAGGTAGTCGTTGGCCCCGGCCGCAAAGGCCGCGCTCTTGACCAGCGGGTCTTCCTTGGTCGACAGGACGATGATCGGGATGTCCTGGGTCGCCGGGTTGTTGCGGTATTCGCGTACCAGGGTCAGCCCGTCCAGGCCAGGCATGATCAGGTCCTGGAGAATCACCGTGGGCTTGATGCGCACCGCCTGGGCCACCGCCTGGTGCGGGTCGGCGCAGAAGTGGAAGTCGATGTTGTCCTCGTTGGCCAGGCCACGCCGCACCGCCTCGCCGATCATGGCCTGGTCGTCGACCAGCAGTACCATCGCCGCGTTTTCGTTGGTGGTGGTGAAACCTTCGATCGGTAAGTCATTCATGGCTGTTCACCCGATCACTACCGACCTGGCGGCGTGATTCAATACACTTCGTCATTTTGCAAAAATTTCCATCAAGCGCCCGGCGATGCGTTCCAGCGGGCGGACTTCCACCGCGGCATCGATGGCCACGGCAGCTTTGGGCATTCCATACACCGCACTGCTGGCCTGGTCCTGGGCAATGGTCAGGAAGCCCTGCTGGCGCATCAGTTTCAGGCCTTGGGCGCCATCGCGGCCCATGCCGGTGAGCAGCACGCCGACCGCATCGCCGGTCCAGTAGCGCGCCACGCTTTCGAAGAACACATCGATCGAGGGCCGGTAAATCTCATTGACCGGTTCGGCAGTGTAGGCCAGTTGGCCGTTCTGTAGCAGGCGGATGTGGTGGTTGGTGCCGGCCAGCAACACTTGGCCGGGCTGCGGTGGTTCACCTTCACGGGCCAGGCGCACCGGCAGGCCGGCTGCGCTGCTGAGCCATTCGGCCATGCCTGCGGCAAACACCTGGTCCACATGCTGGACCAGCACGATGGCCGCCGGAAACGCCGCCGGCAGGCCCTTGAGCAGCACCTCGAGGGCCGCCGGGCCGCCTGCGGACGAGCCGATCGCCACCAGCCCGCGATGCTGCGACAGCGCCCGTACAGGCGCGGCGACCGGGCGTGCGGCCGGGGCATTCTGCTGGCCGATCAGCCAGCTTATGTTGAGGATCTTGCGCAACAGTGGCGCTGCCGCTTCGCGCGGGTCGCCCGCCCCCAGCGCCGGCGTGTCGACCACGTCGAGTGCGCCGTGGCCCATGGCCTCGAACACCCGGGGCATGTTCTGCTTGCGGTCGACCGTGACGATGACGATGGCGCAGGGGGTTTCGGCCATGATCCTGCGGGTGGCCTCGACGCCGTCCATCACCGGCATGATCAGGTCCATGAGGATCAGGTCTGGCAATGCTTCAGCGCACAGCCGCACCGCCTCGGCACCATTGCCGGCCACCCATATCACCTCGTGCGCCGGTTCGAAGGCGACCGCCCGGCGCAGTGCCTCGACCGCCATGGGCATGTCGTTGACGATGGCGATCTTCATCCCTGCGCCCCCCCGATCAGCTCCACCACAGCATCCAGCAACGCATCGTCGTGGAAACTGGCCTTTGCCAAATAGTAGTCGGCGCCGGCGTCCAGGCCACGCCGCCGGTCTTCCTCGCGGTCCTTGTAGGACACCACCATCACCGGCAGCGACTGCAGGCGCTGGTCGCGGCGCACCAGGGTGACCAGCTCGATGCCGTCCATGCGCGGCATGTCGATGTCGGTGATCAGCAGGTCGAAGTCCTCGCCACGCAAGGCGTTCCAGCCATCCATGCCATCCACTGCCACGGCCACGTCGTAGCCACGGTTGCCGAGCAACTTGCGCTGCAATTCGCGCACGGTCAGCGAGTCGTCGACCACCAGGATGCGCTTGCGCACCACGCCGCGGGCACCGCCGCTGCCGCGCGCGATGCGTTCCAGGCTGCCGGTGCTGAGCAGTTTGTCCAGTGAGCGTAACAAGTCCTCGACATCGATGATCAGCACCACCGAGCCATCGTCGAGCAGCGCGCCGGAAGAAATGTCCTGCACCTTGCCCAGCCGCGGGTCGAGTGGCATCACCACCAGCACGCGTTCGCCCACCAGCCGCTCCACGGCCACGCCGTACAGTTGCTCGCGCTCACGAATCACCACCACCCGCAGCCGGCTTTCCTCGGCCTGCCCGGCCGGGCGGTTGAGCAACTGGCTGGCTGCGACCAGGCCGATGTGCCGGCCTTCGTGCCAGAAGTGCTGGCGCCCTTCGATCTGCACGATCTCGTCGGCAGCCACGTCCAGCGTGCGTTCGATGTGGGCGAGCGGGAAGGCGTAGGCCTCGCCGCCCACCTCGACCACCAGGCTGCGCACCACCGACAGGGTCAACGGTACCTGCAGGTGGAAACGGCAGCCCTGCCCGGCTGTCTGGGTCAGTTCGATCGAGCCGCGCAGCTCACGGATCATGTGCTGCACCGCATCCAGGCCGACCCCGCGCCCGGACACCTCGGTGACCGTGTCGCGCAGGCTGAACCCGGGCAGGAACAGGAACGTCAGCAACTCCGCCTCGCTCATTCGCGCCACGGTGTCGGCCGGTGACAGGGCACGCTCGACGATGCTGCTGCGCAGGCGTTCGAGGTCGATGCCGGCGCCATCGTCGATCAGCTCCAGGCTGAGCATGCCGGCCTGGTGCGAGGCGCGCAGGCGGATCACGCCCTCCTCCGGCTTGCCCGCCAACTGGCGCCGCTCGGGCTGTTCGATGCCATGGTCGACGGCGTTGCGCAACAGGTGGGTCAGCGGTGCTTCGAGCTTTTCCAGCACATCACGGTCGACCTGGGTCTTTTCCCCTTCCACCAGCAACCGCACCGGCTTGCCCAGCGACCGTCCAAGGTCGCGGACCATGCGGCTCTGGCCGGCCAATACATCGGCAAACGGCCGCATCCGGCAAGCCAGCGCCGTGTCGTACAGCAGTTGTGCGCGCTGGCTGGCCTGCCAGCCGAACTCATCCAGGTCGGCAGCCTGCTGCTGCAGGATCTGCTGGGTTTCCGCCAGCAGGCGCTGGGTCTGCGCCAAGGCTTCGAGCACCTCGCTGCTCTGGCCACTGTCCTCCAGTTGCATGCGCAGGCCGTCGAGCGCCTGCATGCCTTGGCCGTGCATGCGTTTTAGGCGCTGCAGGGTGGCCAGGTAAGGCTTGAGCCGCTGGGTTTCCACCAGCGACTTGCTGGACAGGTCGAGCAGGCTGTTGAGGCGATCGGCAGTGACCCGCAGCACCCGCTCCGCACCTTCGCCGGCACGCTTGCCCGCCTTGCGCCGCGCCAGCGGTTCGGGCTCGGCCTCGAGGTCTGGCTCGAGGGGCGCGGCGGGCAGCGGCTCGCTCTGCTGGGCAGGCGCAGGCGCCTGCGGCAGTGCCGGGGCGGCGGGCGCTACGGCAGGCATGGCTGCGCCCCCCGGGTCGAGCAGGCAGGCCATTTGCGCCAGGAACACCGGCAGGATCGCTTGCGCCCCGGTATCCCCAGGCGTGGCGATGCGCATCAGCAGGTCGGTGCCTTGCAGCAAGGCATCGATATGCTCGGCGCTCAGTTGCAGGCGGCCCTCCTGCGCGGCTACCAGGCAGTCTTCCATGACATGGGCGACGCTGACGCCTGCGTCCACCCCAACGATCCGCGCCGCCCCCTTCAGCGAATGCGCCGCACGCATGCAAGCCTCGAGCTGGTCGGCCTGCTTAGGGTTGCGCTCCAGCGCCATCAGGCCGGCACTGAGTATCTGGGTCTGCGCCTCGGCTTCCAGGCTGAACAGTTCGAGCAACGATGCGTCGCGCATTTGCTCTGGGGTCATGACAGGCTCCGCTGCACGGCAGACAGTAAATGTTGATCGTCCAGTACCCGCACACTGCGGCCCCGCCATTGCAGGACCGCAGCGGTGAAGCGGGTGGCATCCTGGCCGCTGCCGAGCAGCTGCGGGTCGAGCCGGTGAATACCGTCGATTTCCTCGACCGCCATCACCACCGGCCCGCCATCGGCGGCCAGGATCAGCATGCGTGGCATCGCCCGGCCGCTGCGTTGCTCGGTACTGCCGGGCTGCACGCCCAGCAGGTCGGCCAGCGACAGGCAGGGCACCAGCGCACCGCGCACGTTGGCCACGCCCTGCAGCACCCGCGAGCGCTGGTGCGGCAGCGAATGCACCGCCTGCAACGGGGCGATCTCGGCCAGGCAGGCAGTGGCCAGCGCCAGCCACTCCTCCCCCAGGCGGAACAGCAGCATCGAACAACCCGAGGTTTCCTCGGCCGGCGCTGCCTGCACGGCATGCTGCTCATCCATCAACGCGTAGCGGTCGAGCAGGCGTGTGGCGGCGGCGGCATACACCTCACAATTTCGGCAGTGCACGTGCCGCGCCAGCAGCGGGCATTGCTTGTCGCCATGCACGCCTATGCGGTTCCAGCAGTCGTCGATGTGCGCATCATCTTCGGCGAGCAGTTGCATCGCGGACTCACCTTTCATCGTTCAGACTCCCGTCCCGCCCGCGCGGCCCGCTCCTGCAGGCGCCGGGCACCGGCCAGGTCGCCCTGGGCCGCCAGCAAGGCCGCCAGGTGCACCAGCGCCTCGGGGTGCTGCGGCTCCAGGTACAGCGCTTTGCGATAGTGGCTCAGAGCCTGCTGCGCATCGCCCTCGGTATCGCTGAGCAGCCCCAGCCAGTAGTAAACCTGCGCCGACGGCGCGAACTGGGCAAGGTAACGCTGGCATTCGGCGCGGGCCTGCTCGCTGGCGCCGGCATTGGCCAGGCGGGCAATGTTGGCCAGCACTTCACTTGCCTGCTCGCCCTGGTGCTCGCGCACCGGCGCGGGCCTGGCCGCTGCGGGCAGCACGCGCACGGGCCGTGGCAGCGCGGCACTCGGCAGCGAATAGCCTGGCGTCGGCTGCGCTGGCAACCGGCGGCGCGGCGGCGGCGCCGGTGCGGCAACCGGTGCAGAGTCGGCGCCGTCCTGGCGCACATAGGCGAATGACTGGGCAATGCCCAGTGGGCGCATACCCAGGCGCGCCAGCAGGCTGCCTTCGGCCGGGCCGATGAACAACACGCCCTGCGGGTGCAGCAGGCGCTTGAGCACCTCGAACACCCGTTGCTGGGTGGCCAGGTCGAAATAGATCAGCAGGTTGCGGCAAAACACGAAGTCGTAGAGGCCATCGCGGCTGCTCAGCGCCGGGTCGAGCACGTTGCCCACCTGCAGGCTGACCTGCTCACGCACCCGTTGATGCAGTTGGTGGCCCTCATCGACGGCATCGAAGTAGCGCTCGCGAAAGCTCAGGTCGCTGCCACGGAAGGCATTGCGCCCGTACACCGCCTGCCCGGCCTTGGCCACCGAACTGGGGCTGATGTCCATGCCGTCGATCAGGAACGCAGCGGGTGCGATACCGGCGTCGAGCAAGGCCATGGCCAGCGAATAGGGTTCCTCGCCGGTCGAGCATGGCAGGCTGAGCAAGCGCAGTGGGCGCGCCCCGGCAAGCTCGGCCAGGCGCTTCTGCGCCAGGCTGGCCAAGGCGCTGAAGGACTCCGGATAACGGAAGAACCAGGTTTCCGGGACGATGACGGCCTCGATCAGCGCCTGCTGCTCGTCCATCGATTGCTGCAGGCGCAGCCAGTAGTCGTCCAGGTCGGTGGCGTTCACGGCCACGCAACGCTGACGCAGCGCACGCTCGACCATGGACGCCCCTACCGACTCCACGTCGAGGCCGATACGTTCGCGCAGGAAACGGAAGAAATGCTGTTCGTTCATGTCGGCATCCCTGTCGGCTCGCCCGGGTACAACAACTGGTGTACCACGTCGGGCAGCAGGTCGTTGACCTCGATGCGCTGCAGCAAGCCCTGCTCATCCTGGCGTACCGGCCCCAGGTACGGCGCTTCGCCACTGTCCACGCCATAGGGCTGGAACTCGTCGGGGTGGCAGCGCAGGGTTTCGGTCGCCTGCTCCAAGATCAGGCCAAGCTGCAGGTCGCCTCGATAGTGCACCAGCACCAGCCGGGTACTGGTGCGTTGCGCCGCCGGCTGGCCAAAGCTCAATGCCGCCAGGTCGACCACCGGCACCAGCTGGCCACGGTGGGCAAGCACGCCCGCGACCCAGCCAGGCGCCTGGGCTATCGGTTTCAGCGGCTGGCGCGGCAGCACTTCGATCACCTCGTGCACGCTCAGGGCAAAGCGCTGTTCCTGAATGCGAAACTGCAGGTACAACACCCCCTTGGCGTTGTCCTCCCGCGCAGCGCGCGGTTGCATGTCGATCATCGCCGTCAGACTTTGAAGCGCGACACGCCGCCACGCAGGCCAGCGGCCACCTGGCTCAGCTCATCGATGGCGAAACTGGCCTGGCGCAGCGACTCGACCGTCTGGGTGCTGGCATCGCTGAGCTGGGCCAACGCCTGGTTGATCTGCTCGGCACCGGTGGCCTGGGCCTGCATGCCTTCGTTGACCATCAGCACGCGCGGCGCCAGGGCCTGCACCTGGTGGATGATCTGGCTCAGCTGCTCGCCCACCTGCTGCACCTCGAACATGCCACGGCGCACTTCTTCGGAGAACTTGTCCATGCCCATGACCCCAGCCGACACGGCCGACTGGATCTCGCGCACCATCTGCTCGATGTCGTAGGTGGCCACGGCGGTCTGGTCGGCCAGGCGACGCACTTCGGTGGCGACCACGGCGAAGCCACGGCCGTATTCACCGGCCTTTTCCGCCTCGATGGCCGCGTTCAGCGACAGCAGGTTGGTCTGGTCGGCGACCTTGACGATGGTCACCACCATCTGGGTGATGTTGCTGGCCTTTTCATTGAGGATGGCCAGCTTGGCGTTGACCAGGTCGGCGGCGCCCATCACCTGGTGCATGGTTTCTTCCATCCGCGCCAGGCCCTGCTGACCGGAACCGGCCAGGCTGGAGGCCTGGTCGGCCGCCGAGGTCACTTCGGTCATGGTGCGCACCAGGTCACGCGAGGTGGCGGCGATTTCCCGCGAAGTGGCACCGATTTCGGTGGTGGTGGCGGCCGTTTCGGTGGCAGTGGCCTGTTGTTGCTTGGAGGTGGCGGCAATTTCGGTCACCGAAGTGGTCACCTGTACCGACGAGCGCTGCGCCTGGGCCACCAGGTTGGCCAGGGCCTCGGCCATTTCGTTGAAGCCGCCTTCGATGGCGCCGAATTCGTCCTTGCGCTCCAGGCTCAGGCGCATGCTCAGGTCGCCTGAGCGCAGCTTGTCCAGGGCATGCACAATACGCTGCATGGGCGCCGAGATGGCACGCATCAGCAGCAAGCCGCACACGCCCGCGGCGATGATGGCCAGCAACAGCGAAACCACCATGCTGCCCTTGGCCGTGCTCACGGCATTGACGATGTCGTTGGTGGCGGATTCGGCCGCAGCCCGATTCTCCTCGATGACTTCGGTCAGGTGCTTGCGCCCATCGACCCAGGTCGGGGTGAGCACCTCGTTGATCAGCCGTTGGGCGCCGTCGTAGTCATGCTGACGATAGGCGTCCAGTACCTGGCCGACGATCTTCATGTAGTTTTCTTCGAGTTGCACGAAGGAATCGAAGCGAGTCTGGTCGTCCTTGGTCTGGATCGTGGCCTGGTAACTCGCCATGTGCTGCTTCAGACGCTCCTCGAAACCTCTGAACAGCTCCATGTCGGCCGAGGTGATCGCGCGGTGGTTGGACAGGCCCACCAGTTGTTGGCTGGTGACATAGCTGTCGACCCAGGCGCTGCGGATCATCGAGCTGTAGTAAACCCCTGGAATGCTGTCGCTGCCCACCGCTTCTTCGGCGGTTTCGATGGCCCCCAACCGCGAGTAGGCGGCCACGATCATCAGCAGCATGATGGCGATGATCACGGCGAAACTTGCCAGGATCCGTTGGCGCAAGGTCCAGTTCTTCACATTCAGCCCTCAGGAATTCGCAACGAGCGGTAAAAATCGCCGAAGTATAGCTCAGGCGTCCGATGCTTTTGCGGCTGAATGGAAGGCGTGCGGTAGACCGGCCGTTGGCGGGGCGTGCATGCAGCCCCATCCACTCGATATCAGCCTGCTGCAAGCCTTGCCTGGCTTTCCAGCTCCTGACGCAGGCCCGGGTCCAGGCGCAGCTGGCGGGCCAGCTCGTCCAGGTAGGCGCGCTCCATGAAGTTCTGCTGGTCGACCATCATCACGCTGGCCAGGTACATCTCGGCCGCCATTTCCGGCGTTTGCGCGGCTCGGGCCACTTCGGCCGGGTCCAGCGGCTTGTTCAATTCATCGTGCAGCCAGTGCTGCAGTTCGCGGTCGCTGTCCAGGCGGCTGAACTCGCCCTCGATCAGGGCCCGCTCGCGCTCGTCGATATGGCCATCGGACTTGGCCGCCGCCACCAGCGCCCGCAGCACGGCCTGGCTGTGCTGTTCGGCCTGGGCCGGCGGCAGGCGGTCGACGGTACGGGGCTCGCTGGCGGCCAGCCGCTGGTTGGCCTGCCAGTTGCCATAGGCTTTGTAGGCCAGCACGCCCAGCGCGGCCAGGCCACCGTAGGTCAGCGCCTTGCCGCCGTACTTGCGGGCCTTCTTGCTACCCAGCAACAGCCCCAGGGCACCGCCGCCCAACAAGCCACCACCGGCACCGGACAACAGCCCGCCAAGCCCACCGGCAGCGCTGCCGGGCTTAGCGGTAGCGCCCTGTTTGTCGAGCAGTTGCTGGCCGGACTTGAGGAGCTGATCGAGCAGGTTGCGGGTGTTCATTCGCGGCTCTCCACGCAAGAAAATTCATACGCCAGAGTAAGGCTTGGGCAAACGTACGCCACCGTGGATTTGCTTCCGGATGTTGCATTGGCTGGCAAAAAGCCAACTAGACTCGATATCGCCAATACCCCGCGCACGCGCACTACGCTTATAACAAATGCTTCACGGCTTGCTTGATGACTGCCCCGAACAAGATCTCCAAGAAGAGGGAACACCATGTCAGTGCACAAGACCGCATTGCTCGGCGCCATCACCGGTGCCGTGCTCGCCAGCGCCAGCCTGCAGGCTGCCGAACCGCCCAAGGCCCTGGGCCCTGGCGAAGGGCGCCTGGACATCGTCGCCTGGCCGGGCTACATCGAGCGCGGTGAAAGCGACAAGGCCTACGACTGGGTCAGCGGTTTCGAGAAGGAAACCGGCTGCAAGGTCAGCGTCAAGACCGCCGCTACGTCGGATGAGATGGTCAGCCTGATGACCAAGGGCGGCTATGACCTGGTCACCGCTTCCGGTGATGCCTCGCTCCGGCTGATCGCAGGCAAGCGGGTACAGCCGATCAATACCGCGTTGATCCCCAACTGGAAGCACATCGACCCGCGCTTGCAGAACGGAGGCTGGTACGTGGTCGACAAGCAGGTCTACGGCACGCCATACCAGTGGGGGCCGAACGTGCTGCTGTACAACACCGAGGTGTTCAAGCAGGCGCCCACCAGCTGGGGGGTGCTGTTCGAGCCGCAGAACCTGCCCGACGGCAAGCCGAACAAGGGGCGCGTGCAGGCCTACGACGGGCCGATCTACATCGCCGATGCGGCGCTGTACCTGAAAACCGCCAAGCCGGAGCTGGGCATCCACGACCCGTACGAACTGAACGAAGCCCAGTACAAGGCCGTGCTCGAGCTGCTGCGCCAGCAGCAACCGTTAGTACACCGCTACTGGCATGACGCAACGGTGCAGATGAGCGACGTGAAGAACGAAGGCGTGGTCGCGACCAGCTCCTGGGGCTACATGGTCAATGGCCTGAAGGCCGAGAAACAGCCGGTGGCGTCGACCATTCCCAAGGAAGGGGCGACCGGCTGGGCGGATACCACCATGCTGCACAGCGAGGCCAAGCACCCCAATTGTGCCTACAAGTGGATGGACTGGTCGCTGCAACCGAAGGTGCAGGGTGACGTGGCGGCCTGGTTCGGCTCGTTGCCGGCGGTACCGGCCGCCTGCAGTGGCAACGAACTGCTGGGGGCGGACGGTTGCAAGACCAACGGCTTCGACAACTTCGACAAGATCGCCTTCTGGAAAACCCCGCAGGCCCAGGGCGGCAAGTTCGTGCCTTACAGCCGCTGGACCCAGGATTACATCGCGATCATGGGTGGCCGCTGAAGTTGTCTGAATGTCAGGGCCGACCTCTTCGCGGGCATGCCCGCTCCCACAGGTAGGGCACCGGCCTTGAAGGCTGTGTAATACCTGTGGGAGCGGGCGTGCCCGCGAAGAGGCCGGCACAGGAGAAACTTTGATGCCTGGAGCCCACGCATGCCCCTAGCCGTCCAGTTCACCCAGGTTTCCCGTACCTTCGGCGAGGTCAAGGCCGTCGACCAGGTCAGCATCGACATCATCGATGGCGAGTTCTTCTCCATGCTCGGCCCGTCAGGCTCGGGCAAGACCACCTGCCTGCGCCTGATCGCCGGTTTCGAGCAGCCCACCAGCGGCTCGATCCGCATCCACGGCGTCGAAGCCGCTGGCGTGCCGCCGTACGTGCGTGATGTCAACACGGTGTTCCAGGACTATGCCCTGTTCCCGCACATGAACGTACTGGACAACGTCGCCTACGGCCTGAAGGTGAAAGGCATGGCCAAGGCCGAACGCCACGCTCGCGCCGAAGAAGCGCTGGCGATGGTAGCCCTGGCCGGCTACGGCGCACGCAAGCCGGCACAACTGTCCGGCGGGCAACGCCAGCGCGTGGCCCTGGCCCGCGCCCTGGTCAACCGGCCACGGGTGTTGCTGCTGGACGAACCCCTGGGTGCGCTGGACCTGAAACTGCGCGAGCAGATGCAGGGCGAACTGAAAAAGCTGCAGCGCCAGCTGGGCATCACCTTCATCTTCGTCACCCACGACCAGACCGAGGCGCTGTCGATGTCCGACCGGGTGGCGGTGTTCAACCGCGGCCGCATCGAGCAGGTCGACACACCGCGCAACCTGTACATGCAACCGGCCACGCCCTTCGTCGCCGAATTCGTCGGTTCCTCCAACGTGCTGCGCGGCGAACTGGCGATGGCGCTCAACGGCAGCCCGGCGCCGTTCTCCATCCGTCCCGAGCACATCCGCCTGGGTGACCCGGTTGCAGGCGAGCAGGCGGTGCAGGTCAGTGGCGTGCTGCGCGATATCCAGTACCAGGGCAGCGCCACCCGTTACGAACTGCAGCTCGACAGTGGCCAGCTGTTGGCGGTCAGCCAGGCCAATGACCGCTGGCAGGTGCAGGCACAGGCCTGGCAACCCGGGCAACGGCTACAGGCGCACTGGCCACGGCAAGCCATGACCGTGCTGCAGGAAAGCGGGAGCCGCTGACATGGGTACGCTACGCGAGCTGTCCAACCTGCTGTACCGGCGCCCCAACCTGTACCTGGCGTTGCTGCTGGTGCCGCCACTGACCTGGTTCGGCGCGATCTACCTGGGTTCGCTGCTCAACCTGCTGTGGCAGGGTTTCTATACCTTCGACGACTTCACCATGGCGGTGAGCCCGGAGCTGACCCTGGGCAATTTCGCCGCCCTGTTCAACCCGTCGAACTTCGACATCATCCTGCGCACCCTGGGCATGGCGCTGGCGGTGTCGCTGGCCAGCGCGGTGCTGGCCTTCCCCATCGCCTATTACATGGCGCGCTACACCAGCGGCAAGACCAAGGCATTTTTCTACATCGCGGTGATGATGCCGATGTGGGCCAGCTACATCGTCAAGACCTACGCCTGGACCCTGCTGCTGGCCAAGGGTGGCGTGGCCCAGTGGTTCGTCCAGCAGTTGCACCTGGATGCCCTGTTGCAAACCGTGCTGGCGGTGCCGGGGGTGGGCGGCAGTACCCTGTCGACATCACACCTGGGGCGCTTCATGGTGTTCGTCTATATCTGGCTGCCATTCATGATCCTGCCCATCCAGGCCTCGCTGGAACGCTTGCCACCTTCCCTGCTGCAGGCCTCGGCAGACCTCGGCGCGCGGCCTCGGCAAACCTTCGTGCAGGTGATCCTGCCGCTGTCGATCCCGGGTATTGCCGCCGGCTCGATCTTTACCTTCTCGCTAACCCTGGGCGACTTCATCGTGCCGCAGCTGGTCGGCCCGCCTGGCTACTTCATCGGCAGCATGGTCTATGCCCAGCAAGGGGCGATCGGCAACATGCCGATGGCCGCCGCCTTCACCCTGGTGCCGATCGTGCTGATCGCGGTATACCTGTCCTTGGTCAAGCGCCTGGGAGCCTTCGATGCACTCTGACAAAGCTTCGATCGGGCTGCGCCTGGCCGCCTGGGGCGGCCTGCTGTTCCTGCACTTTCCGATCCTGATCATCTTCCTGTACGCCTTCAACACCGAAGATGCGGCGTTCAGCTTCCCGCCCAAGGGCTTTACCCTGAAGTGGTTCGCCGTGGCGTTCGCCCGGCCCGATGTGCTGGAGGCGATCCAGCTGTCGCTGCAGGTAGCCTGCCTGGCCACGCTGATCGCCCTGGTACTGGGTACCCTGGCCTCGGCGGCGCTGTATCGGCGCAGCTTTTTCGGCAAGGAGAGCATTTCGCTGCTGCTGATCCTGCCCATCGCCCTGCCCGGCATCATCACCGGTATCGCCCTGCTCTCGGCGTTCAAGAGCCTGGGCCTGGAACCCGGGGTGTTCACCATCGTGGTCGGCCACGCCACCTTTTGCGTGGTGATCGTCTACAACAACGTCATCGCCCGCCTGCGGCGCACTTCGCAGAGCCTGATCGAAGCCTCGATGGACCTGGGCGCCGATGGCTGGCAGACCTTCCGCTACATCATCCTGCCCAACCTCGGCTCGGCGCTGTTGGCCGGCGGCATGCTGGCCTTTGCCCTGTCGTTCGACGAGATCATCGTCACCACCTTTACCGCCGGCCACGAACGCACCCTGCCGATCTGGCTGCTCAACCAGCTCAGCCGCCCGCGTGACGTGCCGGTGACCAACGTGGTCGCCATGCTGGTGATGCTGGTGACCATGCTGCCAATCCTTGGCGCCTATTACCTGACCCGTGGCGGCGAAAGCGTCGCGGGCAGCGGCAAATGACCCTGGAGGAGTCCCCCGATGCAAACGCAGATGCTGATCAATGGCCAGCTGGTCGCTGGCGAAGGCCCGGCCTGGACCGTACTCAACCCGGCGCTGGGCAGCGCCCTGGCGCAGATCAACGAAGCCACCGAGGCGCAGGTGGACAGCGCCGTACGCGCCGCCGACCAGGCCTTCGACAGTTGGTCGCAAACCAGCCCCAAGGAGCGTTCGCAGGCGTTGCTGGCGCTGGCCGACGCGATCGAAGCGCATGGCGATGAACTGGCCCGGCTGGAATCGCAGAACTGCGGCAAGCCGTTGAGCGCGGCGCTGAATGACGAGATCCCGGCAATCGCCGATGTGTTTCGCTATTTCGCCGGTGCCGCGCGTTGCCTGGGCGGTTCGGCAGCTGGCGAATACCTGCCGGGGCACACCTCGATGATCCGCCGTGACCCACTGGGCGTGGTCGCCTCGATCGCGCCGTGGAATTACCCGTTGATGATGCTGGCATGGAAGATCGCCCCGGCCCTGGCCGCGGGCAACACGGTGGTGATCAAGCCCTCCGAGATGACCCCGCTGACCGCCCTGCGCCTGGGCCAACTGGCCCGGGACCTGTTGCCGCCCGGGGTGCTGAACATCCTCTTCGGCCGCGGCCAGACCGTCGGCACCCCGTTGGTCACCCACCCCAAGGTACGCATGGTATCGCTGACCGGCTCGATTCCCACCGGCGCGCGCATCATCAGTGCCACCGCCGACAGCGTGAAACGCATGCACATGGAACTGGGCGGCAAGGCGCCGGTACTGGTGTTCGACGATGCCGACCTCGACGCGGCCGTCGACGGCATCCGCACCTTCGGTTTCTACAACGCCGGCCAGGACTGCACGGCCGCGTGCCGGTTGTATGTGCAGGACGGCATCTACGAGCGCTTCGTCGAGCGCCTGGGTGAAGCGGTGGCCAGCCTCAAGCCCGGCCTGCAGGAAGCCGAAGATACCGAGCTGGGGCCATTGATCAGCGCCCAGCACCGCGACAAGGTCGCTGGCCTGGTACAGCGGGCCATCGCCCAGCCGCATATTCGCCTGGTGACCGGCGGCAAGGCGATCGAGGGTGACGGTTTCTTCTTCGAGCCGACGGTGTTGGCCGATGCCCTGCAGGACGACGAGATCGTGCGTAACGAGGTGTTCGGCCCGGTGGTCTCGGTCACCCGCTTCAGCGACGAAGCGCAGGCGCTGGAATGGGCCAACGACTCCGACTACGGCCTGGCCTCATCGGTATGGACCCGCGACACCGGCCGCGCCCACCGCCTGGCGGCGCGCCTGCAGTATGGCTGCACCTGGGTGAACACCCACTTCATGCTGGTCAGCGAAATGCCCCATGGCGGGCAGAAGCATTCGGGGTATGGCAAGGACATGTCGATGTATGGGCTGGAAGACTACACCTGCGTGCGGCATGTGATGATCAAGCATTGAGGGAAGTTTGGGGTAGGTCGCTGGATTCTTGGCGCCTGCGAGATCGAGCGCCGCCCGCGCGGCGCTCGATATCAGCCCTACCGATTATTTCCGCCCACCACCACACTCCGACGATGCTAATCCCGTAAATCCGACTCGTGAATCGGGTTGGCCCGGCTGGTCGCGCGCTGATATTGAGCGGGCCAGGTGGCCTTGTTGCCGCCCAGGTCATCATCGGCATGCAACGGCCAATACGGGTCGCGCAGCAGTTCGCGGGCAAGGAAGATGATGTCGGCCTGGCCAGTGCGCAGAATGTGCTCGGCCTGGGCCGGTTCGGTGATCATGCCCACGGTGCCGGTGGCGATTTCCGACTCCTTGCGCACACGCTCGGCGAAACGGGTCTGGTAGCCGGGGCCGGTGGGGATCTCGGCATTGACCGAGGTGCCGCCGGAGGACACGTCGATCAGGTCGACACCCAGGCCACGCAGGCGGCGCGCCAGTTCGACGGTTTCATCCGGGTTCCAGCCATCCTCGACCCAATCGGTCGCCGACACCCGCACGAACAGCGGCAGCTCGGCCGGCCACACCTTGCGCACGGCCTCGACCACCTGCAAGGTCAGGCGGATGCGGTTTTCGAAACAGCTGCCGTACTCGTCACGGCGCTGGTTGCTCAGTGGTGACAGGAACTGATGCAGCAGGTAGCCATGCGCGGCGTGGATTTCCACGACCTTGAATCCGGCTTTCAGGGCACGCTCGGTCGAGGCGACGAAAGCGTCGATCACGCCCTGGATTTCGTCGTGGTTCAACTCGCGAGGCGTGGTGTGCTGCGGGTCGAAGGCGATCCTTGATGGCCCTACCGGCTGCCAGCCACCCTCTTCCGGCTTGACGCTGCCTTGTTTGCCCAGCCAAGGCCGATAGGTACTGGCCTTGCGCCCGGCATGGGCCAACTGGATGCCGGGCACAACGCCCTGGGCCGTGATGAAGCGGGTGATGCGCTGCAACGGGGCGATCTGTGCATCGTCCCACAGGCCGAGGTCTTCGGCGGTGATGCGGCCATCGGCGGTCACCGCCACCGCTTCGGTGATGACCAAGCCTGCGCCACCCACGGCGCGGCTGCCAAGATGAACAAGGTGCCAATCGTTGGCCAGGCCATCGACAGCGGAATACTGGCACATCGGCGAAACGGCGATGCGGTTGGGCAGGGTCAGCTGACGCAGGGTGTAAGGCTCGAGCAGCAGGCTCATGAGGGCACCTCCCAAGGACTCCAATGGTGATCCGGCCCGGACACTCAATTGCAAGTCCCTGGCCCGGGTCCGGTCAATATTCAGACTAGACCAGAATGCTTGGGGGGAAGGTTCCCTGAAAATTCGAGGGACGATAGCGTCGGTACGGTCAGCGCGGCTCCATGTGGGCAATCATCAACTGCACGCTTTCATTGCCACGAAACTCGTTCACGTCCAGCTTGTACGCTAGTTCAACCCAACGCACCGTCGGGTTCGGCCACACTTCGCGGTCGATACCAAAGGCGATGCCATCCAGCCGCACCGAGCCGCACTCGCTCTTGAGCACCACCTTCAGGTGCCGCTCGCCCACCACGCGCTGCTCCACCAGCTGGAACACGCCATGGAACAGCGGCTCGGGGAAATGCTGGCCCCAAGGGCCGGCATGGCGCAGGGCCTTGGCCAGGTCGAGGTGGAATTCCTCCACTGCCAGGCTGCCATCCGACAACAGGCGGCCGGTCAGGTCGTCTTCAACCAGGTGACGCCGCACTTCTTCGTCGAACGCCTGGGCAAATGCCGGGAAATTAGCCTCGGGCAACGACAACCCGGCGGCCATGGCGTGGCCGCCGAACTTGCTGATCAATTGCGGATGGCGCGCGGCCACGGCATCCAGCGCATCGCGAATATGGAAGCCCGGCACCGAACGCGCCGAGCCCTTGAGCATGCCCTCGCCGGCATCGGCGAAAGCAATGGTCGGCCGGTGGTAACGCTCCTTCAGGCGCGAGGCCAGGATACCGATCACCCCCTGGTGCCAGTCCGCATCGAACAGGCACAGACCGTAGGGCATCGACTCGATCGGCAGGTCCTTGAGCTGGGCCAGTGCCTCACGCTGCATGCCCTGCTCGATGGACTTGCGGTCCTGATTCAGGTCGTCCAGCTGCTGGGCCATGTCCTTGGCCAGGGCGGCGTCCTCGCACAGCAGGCATTCGATGCCCAGGCTCATGTCGTCCAGGCGCCCGGCAGCGTTGAGCCGTGGGCCGAGGATGAAGCCGAGGTCGGTCGAGGTGATACGCCGGTGGTCGCGGCGGGCCACTTCGAGAATGGCCTTGAGCCCCGGGCGGGCACGGCCGGCGCGGATACGCTCGAGGCCCTGGTGCACCAGGATGCGGTTGTTGGCGTCCAGCGGCACCACGTCGGCGACGCTGCCCAGGGCGACCAGGTCGAGCAGTTCGCCGATGTTCGGCTGTGGCTGCGTCTCGTAGCGCCCAAGGCTGCGCAGGCGTGCACGCAGGGCCATCAGCACATAGAAGATCACCCCGACCCCGGCCAGCGCCTTGCTCGGGAAGCTGCAGCCCGGCTGGTTGGGATTGATGATGGCGTCGGCCGCGGGCAACTGCTCGCCCGGCAGGTGGTGGTCGGTGACCAGCACCTTGAGCCCCGCCGCCTTGGCCGCCGCCACCCCATCGACACTGGAAATGCCGTTGTCCACGGTAATCAGCAGTTGCGGCTGGCGTTGCAGCGCCACCGCGACGATTTCCGGGGTCAGGCCGTAGCCATACTCGAAGCGGTTGGGTACCAGGTAATCGACATGCGCCGCGCCCAGCAGGCGCAGGCCCAGCACGCCGACCGTACTGGCGGTGGCGCCATCGGCATCGAAGTCGCCAACGATCAGAATGCGCTGGCGCTGGTCGATGGCCTCGACCAGCAGATCGACACCGGCTTCAATACCCTTGAGCTGCTGGAACGGCAGCAGGCGCGCCAGGCTTTTGTCCAGTTCGGCTTCGCTCTGCACGCCGCGGGCAGCGTACAGGCGGGTCAGCAAGGGTGGCAGGTTACCGAGAAATGGCAGGGTCGGCGGCAGCGGGCGAGGTTCGATACGCATGGAGTGCTTCAGCCACGCTCACCCAGCAGCCACTCCAGCTGCACTTCGTGCTGGCCGCGGTCATCGGTGACGAATACCGTGCCCTCGCTGATCATCACGTCCCACTTGATGGTACGCGGCATATCGGTAGCGAGGGTTGCCAACACCTCCTGCGGAACGGCGGCGATGCTCAGGTTCTTCAAGCCCTTGACCGCGTCCACCACCTTGTTCTGCCACACCCGCAGGCTGCCATAGGCCAGCAGGCTGGTACGCTCGGTGCGGCGCGAGCACCAGGTCAGGCGCTCGGCATCCGGCTGGCCCACTTCGATCCAGTGCAGGATGCGATCGTCCAGGCTCTTCTCCCACAGGGCCGCTTCGTCGACGTCGGACAGGCCGCGGCCGAAGGCCAGGTTCTCGTTGTACCACAGCGCATAGGCCAGCAGGCGCACGGCCATGCGCTCTTCAGTTTCCGAAGGGTGGCGGGCGATAGTCTGGCGGACGTTCTCGTACACGCCACGATCGAGGTCGGTCAGGTTCAGTTCGAATTTGTAGGTGGTGGACGGCTGGGCCATGGTCGACGGGCTTCTTGCGCAAGAAAAGTGGCACAGTCTAACCGATCCTGCCCTTGGTTGCGCCGCGGCAGTATCTGCCGCTTGCGACCTATGATAAAACCACGGCTCTGCCCAGTTGCCACGGATGCCCCATGCCTACGCCCAGCAAACCCCTCGCCGGCCTCAAAGTCATCGAACTTGGCACCCTGATCGCCGGGCCGTTCGCCTCGCGCATCTGCGCCGAATTCGGCGCAGAGGTGATCAAGGTCGAATCGCCCGATGGCGGCGACCCGCTGCGCAAATGGCGCAAGTTGTACGAGGGCACCTCGCTGTGGTGGTTCGTACAGGCCCGCAACAAGCAGTCGCTCACCCTCAACCTCAAGCACCCCGAGGGCCGCGAGATTCTCAAGCGGCTGCTGGCCGAGGCTGACATCCTGATCGAGAACTTCCGCCCGGGCGTGCTGGAAAAACTCGGCCTGGGCTGGGACGTGCTGCATGCTCTCAACCCGCGCCTGGTGATGGTGCGCCTGTCGGGTTTTGGCCAGACCGGGCCGATGAAGGACCAGCCAGGCTTCGGCGCCGTCGGCGAGTCGATGGGCGGCCTGCGCTATATAACCGGTTTCGACGATCGCCCACCGGTGCGCACCGGCATTTCCATCGGTGACTCGATTGCTGCCTTGTGGGGCGTGATCGGCGCGCTGATGGCCCTGCGCCACCGAGAGGTCAACGGCGGTGACGGCCAGGTGGTGGATGTGGCGCTGTACGAGGCGATCTTCGCCATGATGGAAAGCATGGTCCCGGAATTCGATGTGTTCGGCTTCATCCGCGAACGTACCGGCAACATCATGCCGGGCATCACGCCCTCCTCCATCCATACCAGCGCCGACGGCAAGCATGTGCAGATCGGCGCCAATGGCGATGCCATCTTCAAGCGTTTCATGCAGGCCATTGGCCGCACCGACCTGGCCGACGACCCGAGCCTGGCCACCAATGATGGCCGCGACCTGCGCCGCGACGAGCTGTACGGGGTGATCGACCGCTGGGCCAACAGCCTGCCGCTGGAGCAACTGATGCAGGTGCTGACCACCGCCGAAGTGCCGGCCAGCCGCATCTATTCGGCCGAAGACATGTTCAACGACCCGCAGTACCTGGCGCGGGAAATGTTCCTGCACGCCAGGCTGCCGGACGGCAAGCCGTTCCGCATGCCCGGCATTGTCCCCAAACTGTCGGATACTCCCGGCTCGGCCGAGTGGGTTGGCCCGGCACTGGGCGAACACACCGAGGCATTGCTCGGCGCCCTGGGCTACGACGCAGCCGCCATCGCCAGCCTGCGTTCAGCCGGCACGGTCTGACCTGGCCCTGCCCCCCATGCGCGCTGCCCGCCGCCTACGTCACCTGGTCCTGCTGTGCGGGCTGCTGCCGGCCTTGCTGTGGCAACCGGCCAGCGCCAAGGAGCGCCTGTTCTGGCTGGTGCGCGACCTGCCACCGTTCACCATTTTCGAAGGGCCGGAAAAAGGCCAGGGGGTGATCGACCAGCTGTTGCCACTGCTCATCGGCCAGATGCCCGAATACGACCACAGCATCGTGCGGGTCAACCGCGCCCGCGGTATCCAGATGCTGCAAGACCACAACAGCTTCACCTGCGATCCGACCTTGCTGTGGACACCGGAGCGCGCCGGGTATGTACGTTTTTCCATGCCTGCTCTGGGTGTGCTCAGCGGCGGCCTGGTGCTGCGCAAGGACAGCCAGGCGCTGGTGGCGCCCTACCTCGATGGCCAGCAGGTGGACCTGCATGGCCTGTTGAGCAAGACCACGCTGCAGCTGGGCGTGGTTGCCGAACGCAGTTACGGCACGCAGATCGACGCCATCCTGCGCCAGCTGCCCGACAGCGCCCTCAGCCGCCACTACGGCAACGACGCCACTGCCAACCTGCTGCAGATGCAGCAACTGGGGCGCTTGCGCCTGGTGCTTGGCTATTGGCACGAAGTGCGCTACCTGGTCCAGCAGCAAGGCGGGTCACTGGCTGACTATCGGTTCTATCCGGTGCAGGGAGTGCCCCGCTACCAGTTTCTGCATGTAGGGTGCTCGGACACCGAGCTGGGGCGCACCGCCATTGCGCATATCGAACAGTTGCTGCCTGCCCTGCGCCAGGAAGTACTGCCGGCACACTATGCGCGCTGGCTGGACCCGGCACTACAGGAAGGCTACCTGGAAGACAGCAAGCGCTTCTTCAAAGACCGCTGACAGGGCTGCTGCGGCCACCCAAAAAGAAACCCCGGACGCTGGGGAACACGCCCGGGGCCAAGCGAAAGTCCTTGGGGACTTCCCGTGGCAGCCCTGCCAGCGCCGGAGCAAAGCACTGGCTGGCTGCCCTACAGTGTCTGATCAGCCACTCAGGCAAAGGTTCCAGGGGGCTGCTGGCGCTGCTGCAGTGCTGCGATTACGCAGGGCTGCAATCGCCCCTCGGCGATCTGCAAGTCACGGTGCAAACCATCCACCAGGTCGACCAGCAGGCGTTGCTCCTGCAACTGGCGTTCGCTGACCGTACGCCGCAAGGTTATATCGCCGAGCGGGTCACGCACGGTCAACTGGCGATTACCCTGGGCATCGGCGACGCCAAGGTGGGCCTGGTAAGGGGTCAGGGCTTCGTTGAGCAGTCTGCAGATTCTTTCCATCCGGATCACTCGCTGCGTGGTGGGATATAGAGGAACTGACCAACAGACGCAGCGGAAAGTTCGTCACACCGCGCCTTCGTCAGTGAGCATGCGGGGTGCAGGTGACAGTTTGAATACGCCGCCAGGGGCGCATTTGCAGTGCCTGCAAGGCATGCTGCAGGCGTGGCATCGACAGCGGCCAGGGCAGCTCGGCGAGCACCCACAGGCCACGGCTTCTGGCCTCCTGGGCAAGGTCATGGTGCTTGCCGGTAGCCTGGCCGACGAATAGCAACGCACGTGCGGGGTACCGCTGCTCGAACAGGGCAAGGCCGGCCAGGGTCGGCATGGCGTGGTCGAGAATCAGCAGGTCGGGACGACGCTCGGCGCCAAGGCACGCATCGAGTTCAGTGGTGTTTGCGCTGACGCGAACGTCGAAGATGCCCTGGGCGTTGAGGGCCTGGTGCAGGAGAATCTGGTGAGACGGGCGAGCCTGGTGGATCAACACGTAGGGCTGGTGCATGAGCCGCTCCTGAAGGGAGAGCCGGCTAATTTAGGTGTTGTGAAGGTCGACCTGAATAGGATGTTTCTGAGAGGGGCGAAGGAAAAGGCTGAGGTGCTACGGCCGCTTTGCGGCCTATCGGGACCCAAGGCCGCGCCTGCACGCAACGCGATGTTCTGCAGGAGTGGCCTTGGGGCGCAATGGGCTGCGGCGCAGCCCGATGCAAGGTGATTACAGCGGCTTGCCGCGGTTACCGTGCTGGCTGACAAAGCCCTGCACAGCCTTCAGGTCATTGGCCAGCACCGTGCAGCGTTCTTCACGGCTGAACAGGTCGCTGAGGTGCGCAGGCAGTTCCAGCGCCTTGCCCACACCGGCCTTCTCCACCGCTTCCGGGAACTTCACCGGATGCGCGGTACCCAGGACCACCATCGGCGTGTCGAGGCTGCGCCGGCACTCGCGCGCGGCCTTGACGCCAATCGCGGTGTGCGGGTCGAGCACCTCGCCGGTGGCAGCGAATACCTCGGCGATGGTTTCGCAGGTCTGCTCGTCAGTCACAGCCAGCGAATCGAACAGTTTGCGGGCTTCGGTCCAGCGGTCCTGTTCGACGCTGAAACCACCACCCTGCTTGAAGTTCGCCATCAGCTCGGCAATCGCGCCACCATTGCGACCGTGCAGGTCGAACAGCAGGCGCTCGAAGTTGGACGACACCATGATGTCCATCGACGGCGACAGGGTCGCATGCAGGGTTTCCTTGACGTACTGATTGCCGCTCATGAAGCGGTGCAGGATGTCGTTGCGGTTGGTGGCGACGATCAGCTGGCTGACCGGCAGGCCCATGTTGCGCGCCAGGTAGCCGGCGAAAATGTCGCCGAAGTTGCCGGTAGGTACCGAGAACGCGACCGAACGGGCCGGGCCACCCAGCTGCAGGGCGGCGTGGAAGTAGTAGACGATCTGGGCCATGATCCGCGCCCAGTTGATCGAGTTCACCGCAACCAGGCGGGTGCCCTTGAGGAACGACTGGTCGGCGAAGCTGGCCTTGACCATTTCCTGGCAGTCATCGAAGTTGCCTTCGATGGCGATGTTGTGGATGTTGTCGCCGAAGATGGTGGTCATCTGCCGACGCTGCACTTCCGACACGCGCTGGTGCGGGTGCAGGATGAAGATGTCGACGTTGTCGCAACGGCGGCAACCTTCGATGGCGGCGGAGCCAGTGTCACCGCTGGTGGCACCGATGATCACCACGCGCTCGTTGCGCTTGGCCAGTACGTGGTCGAGCAGCCGCCCCAGCAGTTGCAGGGCGAAGTCCTTGAACGCCAGGGTCGGGCCGTGGAACAGCTCGAGCACCCACTCGTTGCTGTTCAGCTGGCGCAGCGGCGCCACGGCGGCATGGGCGAACTCACCATAGGTTTCTTCGAGGATCTTCTTGAAGTCGGCATCGGCGATGCTGCCTTCGACGAACGGGCGCATTACCCGGAAGGCCAGCTCGTGGTACGGCAGGCCGGCCCACGAGGCGATTTCTTCCTGGGTGAAGCGTGGCAGGTTTTCTGGCACGTACAGGCCGCCATCGCTGGCCAGACCGGCCAGCAGGACGTCTTCGAAATTCAAGGCCGGTGCCTGGCCGCGGGTGCTGATATAGCGCATGGGTGCAAACCTTCGATACTGGGGCCGGAGCCGCGCAGGCGGCCCGACGGCAAAATTAATTGAGCTGTTCGACGCGAATGCGCACGACCTTGCCGACCACGTCCTGCAGGGCTTCCAGGGCGACGATGGCATCGTTGATGTGCTGCTCGACCACACCATGGGTCAGCAGGATCATCGGTACCAGGCCGTCCTGCTCCTCGGCTTCCTTCTGCATGATCGACTCGATGTTGATGCCGCGCGCCGAGAGGATGCTGGCCACCTGGGCCAGTACGCCCGGGTGGTCCTTGGCCTGGATGCGCAGGTAGTAGGCGCTTTTGCAGGCTTCGATCGGCAGGATCGGGTGGGCCGACAGCGAGTCCGGCTGGAAGGCCAGGTGCGGTACGCGGTTTTCCGGGTCGGAAGTCATCGCCCGCACCACGTCGACCAGGTCAGCGACCACCGACGAAGCGGTAGGCTCCATGCCGGCACCGGCGCCGTAGTACAGGGTGGAACCGGCAGCGTCACCATTGACCATGACGGCGTTCATCACGCCATTGACGTTGGCGATCAGGCGGTCGGCCGGGATCAGCGTCGGGTGTACCCGCAGCTCGATGCCGTCGGCGGTGCGGCGTGCCACGCCCAGGTGCTTGATGCGGTAGCCCAGGGCCTCGGCGTAGTTCACGTCAGCGGTGGTCAGCTGGGTGATGCCCTCGGTGTAGGCCTTGTCGAACTGCAGCGGGATGCCGAACGCGATCGAGGCGAGGATGGTCAGCTTGTGTGCGGCATCGATGCCTTCGACGTCGAAGGTCGGGTCGGCTTCGGCGTAACCCAGCGCCTGGGCTTCGGCCAGAACGTCAGGGAAGGCCCGGCCCTTCTCACGCATTTCGGTAAGGATGAAGTTGCCGGTACCGTTGATGATGCCGGCCAGCCAGTTGATGCGGTTGGCCGACAGCCCTTCGCGGATGGCCTTGATCACCGGAATGCCACCGGCCACGGCGGCTTCGAAGGCGACGATGACGCCCTTCTCGCGCGCCTTGGCAAAGATTTCGTTGCCGTGCACGGCAATCAGCGCCTTGTTGGCGGTGACCACGTGCTTGCCGTTTTCGATGGCCTTGAGCACCAGGTCGCGGGCCACGGTGTAGCCACCGATCAGCTCGATGACAATGTCGATCTCCGGGTTGCTGGCAACTTCGAACACGTCAGCGGTAATGGGGGTACCGGTAATCTGGCAGTTCGGGTTCTGCGAGCGCATGGCGATCTGTGCCACTTCAATACCGCGCCCGGCACGGCGGGCAATCTCCTCGGCGTTGCGCTGAAGTACATTGAAGGTTCCGCCACCGACGGTCCCCAACCCACAGATGCCTACTTTGACCGGTTTCACTGTGAACTCCCCATTGAACGGCCGACACCTTTGCCGGCCGTGAAACATGCCGTCACCCCATGACGACGGCGCACTGAATTGGATTACTTGGCCAGTGCCAGCTTGGCCACCTGCGGTGCCGGCTGGTAGCCCGGAATGACCTGGCCACTTTCAAGCACGATCGCCGGCGTGCCGTTGACACCGATCGACTGGCCCAGTTGGAACTGCTTGCTGACCGGGTTGGCGCACTTGGCAGCCTTGATTTCCTCACCCTCGACCATCTTGTCCATCGCTGCACGGCGGTCGCTGGAGCACCACACGGCCTGCAACTGCTGGTCACCCGGCGAGCCGAGGCCCTGGCGCGGGAAGGCGACATAACGCACTTCGATACCGCGGCGGTTGAGCTCGGGCACTTCGGCGTGCAGCTTGTGGCAGTACGGGCAGGTGGTGTCGGTAAACACGGTGATGTGCGATTTGGTCTCGCCCTTGGCAGGATAAACCACCATCTCGGCGGCTGGAATGCCGTTGATGAGCTTGGCGATACCCAGGCGCTCGGCCTTCTCGGTCAGGTTGACCGGCTTGCCGTCCTGGATCTGGAACAGGTAGCCCTGCATCACGAACTGCCCGTCAGCGCTGGCATACAGCACGCGACCACCCTGCAGCTTGACTTCATACAGGCCGCTGACCGGGCTGCTGGCCACGCTTTCTACCGGCACTTCCAGCTCGAGGTTCTGCAATGATTTACGGATGGCCTGCTCGGCGCCGGCAGGGCTATCGGTTGCCGCGGCAACGGCAAGGGTACTGGCCAGCGCCAACGCGGCGGCGGCGAAAAACTGGGTCACGCGCATGGGAACTCCTGAAGGCGGACAGGGGCCGGAGGGCGTCAGCTGCGCAAAATGCGCTCTGACAATGCGGCCCTTGGTGCAAACCGCTCAAGCCTACCACATCACACTGCCAATGAAGGGCCCTGCAAGGACCGGTCGGCGGAACATGAAAAACATTCATCCACGCGGGTGATGCTGGGCGTGCAACTGCTGCAGGCGGGCCTTGGCGACATGGGTGTAGATCTGCGTGGTCGACAGGTCGCTGTGGCCCAGCAGCATCTGCACCACACGCAGGTCGGCGCCGTGGTTGAGCAAGTGTGTGGCGAAGGCATGGCGCAGGGTGTGCGGCGACAAGGGTTTGTCGATGCCGGCCACCCGGGCGTGGTGCTTGATGCGGTGCCAGAACGTCTGGCGGGTCATCTGCTCGCCACGCTGACTGGGGAACAGCACGTCGCTGGGGCGGCCATTGAGCAGTTCGGCGCGGCCATCGCGCAGGTAGCGCTGCAGCCACACCACCGCTTCTTCGCCCATGGGCACCAAGCGCTCCTTGCTGCCCTTGCCCATTACCCGCAGCACGCCCTGGCGCAGGTTGACCTGGTCGAGGGTCAGGCTGACCAGTTCGGTAACGCGCAGGCCGCAGGCGTAGAGCACTTCGAGCATGGCGCGGTCACGCTGGCCGATGGCTTCGCCCAGCTCCGGGGCCTGCAGCAAGGCCTCGACGTCGGCTTCGGACAGCGACTTGGGCAGGGGCTTGCCCAGTTGCGGCATGTCCACTTGCAGGGTCGGGTCGATGGCCACCAGCTTTTCCCGCAGCAAGTAGCGGAAGAAACCGCGCAGGCCGGACAGGAAGCGTGCCGTGGAGCGTGGCTTGTAACCCTGGTCGAGGCGCCAGGCCAGGTGGTCGAGAATCAGCTCGCGGCCGGCGTCGGGCAGGCTGACGGAACGTTCCTGCAGCCAGCCGTTGAACAGGGCCAGGTCGCTGCGGTAGGACACGCGGGTGTTGTCGGACAGGCCTTTTTCAAGCCACAGGGCGTCGAGGAACTGGTCGATCAGGGGGTGGTCGAGGGCGGGCATGCGGGGCTGCTGGATGCTTGAGATAGGGCTAGTGTTTCACAGCATCCAGCCCGTTGTCGCGGGCCTTGTAGGAGCGACCTTGTGTCGCGATGGGCTGCGCAGCGGCCCCCAGATGGTACAGCGCTGCGGAAAATCCTGGGGGCTGCTGCGCAGCCCATCGCGACACAAGGCCGCTCCTACAAGGCCCAGGTCAGGCCCAGGATGTGCTCAAACCTGAGGCAAGACCGGCACCGGGCGCTTGTCCTCGTCGATGGCGACGAAGCTGAATACCCCATGAATCGCCCGCTCGCGTCCGTCCAGGTACATGTTCTCGACGAACACATCCACCTGCACCTGCAAGCTGGTATTGCCGACCTTGATCACCGAACCCACCAGTTCGACGATCGAACCTGCCGGGATCGGGTGCTTGAAGTCGATACGGTCGGTGGACACGGTCACCAGTGGCAGACGGCAGAAGCGCGTGGCGGCGATGAACGACACTTCGTCCATCCACGCCAGGGCAGTGCCGCCGAACAAGGTGTTGTGGTGGTTGGTGGTGTTGGGGAACACCGCCTTGGTCACGCGGGTCACCGACAGTTCGGTGCGGCGCTGGATTTCCTGGTCTCGGGGGGTCATGACAATCACATCTACGGGTTTCAAAACGCAAAAAAGCAGCCCGAAGGCTGCTTTTTTCTCGCTAGGCGGCCGCGGCCACCGGGCAAACTGCACTCAGGACAGTTTTTCCTTGATGCGAGCGGCTTTGCCGGACAGGTCGCGCAGGTAGTACAGCTTGGCTTTACGCACGTCACCACGACGTTTCACGGCCAGGCTGTCGATCTGCGGGCTGTAGGTCTGGAAGGTACGCTCTACGCCAACGCCGCTGGAGATCTTGCGCACGGTGAAGGCGCTGTTCAGACCGCGGTTACGCTTGGCGATAACGACGCCTTCGAACGCCTGCAGACGGGAACGCTCACCTTCCTTCACTTTAACCTGGACGACAACGGTGTCGCCTGGTGCGAAGGTCGGGATTTCCTTGCTCATCTGCTCGGCTTCGAGCTGCTGGATGATCTTGTTGGTCATGCTGTGCTCCTAAGATGGATACGCGATCCACCATCGATACGTTTAACTATCGTCCCGCTCGCGGAGATATTCCTCGAGCAGCTTCTTCTCTTCTCCAGAAAGCGAGCGACTTTCCAGAAGATCGGCGCGTCGTTCGAAGGTCCTACCAAGGGACTGCTTCATTCTCCAACGCCGGATGTGTGCATGGTTGCCACTTAGCAACACGTCGGGAACACGCTGATCCGCATACACCTCAGGTCGGGTGTAGTGCGGGCAGTCGAGCAGACCGTCGGTGAAGGAATCTTCTTCCGCCGAGTCCACATGCCCTAAAGCTCCGGGCAGCAGCCGTGTAACCGCATCGATCAGTACCATGGCCGGCAGCTCGCCACCGGAAAGCACATAGTCGCCAATCGACCACTCCTCATCGACATGAGCCTCGATAAAGCGCTCGTCGATGCCTTCATAACGACCGGCGATCAGGATCAACGATTCCTGTTCGGCCAGGCCTTTGACCGCCTGCTGTGTCAGCTTGCGGCCTTGTGGCGAAAGGTAGATCACCTTCGCCGCTGCTCCGGTCGCCTGCCTGGCGCTAACCAGGGCGTCTTCCAGAGGCTTGATTTTCATCACCATGCCCGGACCACCGCCAAACGGCCGATCATCCACCGTGTGGTGACGATCTGTGGTGTAGTCCCGCGGGTTCCAGCAAGTCACCTGAAGCAACCCCTGTTTCACCGCGCGGCTGGTAATGCCGTACTCCGTGATGGCCGAGAACATCTCGGGGAACAACGTGATGACGTCTACGCGAAGGTTACCCATCGTCTAGAAGTCCGCGTCCCACTCAACCCGCATCACGCCTGCTTCCAGGTCGATATCGAGCACGCATTGCGCCGTATAGGGCAACAGACGCTCGCGATCATCCAGGCTGCCTGCGCAGGGCTTGACCACCATGACATCGTTCGCACCGGTCTCCAGCAGGTGATCGACCTTGCCGAACAGCTGTTCGTCCTGGTTGATGACCTTCAGGCCTACCAACTGGTACCAGTAGTACTCGTCGGCCGCCAGGCTGGGCAAAAGGCTCCGCGGAATGCAGATTTCGTAACCACTCAGAAGACGAGCTTCATCACGGTCATCGAGGCCTTTCAGTTTCACGACCAGGCCCTTTTGGGAGCCACGACCGTTGACCAGCTCGACCTGCTTTACCTTGCCTTCGTGCCGAAGCGTCCAGCGCGGATAATCCAACAGGTTTTCAATCGGATCGGTAAAGGAATACACCTTCACCTCGCCGCGAACGCCGTGAACCGAAAAAATCTTGCCAACGACGATGAGGTCGTCAGCCTTTTCTGGCGTCGCGTTCATACTGCTCAGGCAGCAGCCTTGGCAGCGTCCTTCAGCAGCTGAGCAACGCGCTCAGACGGCTGTGCACCCTGGCTCAGCCAGTAGTTGACGCGCTCTTGGTTGACCGACAGCTTGACTTCGGCGCCAGCAGCGATCGGGTTGAAGAAACCTACGCGCTCAACGAAACGGCCGTCACGGGCGTTACGCGAGTTGGTCACGGTCAGGTGGTAGAATGGGCGCTTTTTCGAGCCGCCACGGGCCAGACGAATGGTTACCATGTGAACATCGTTCCTATAGTCGGTGCTGCAGTTGATACAGCAGCTGGTACTGCAAATCTGAATGCCAAATAGGCACACGGGTGCCCAAAAGGCCGCATATTCTCGGGGAATACACGGACATTTGCAAATGACTTTTTCGGCAAGGCCCCGCCCTGCCGTCCAGATTCGCCGGTTGCGCCGCAAAATTCGCGGCCGTTGCCCCACCAAGGCGGGGGTTCAGGGCGCCGGCCGGACAAACGGCAGGCACCCGGAATAGGGGTTACAGCTTGGGCATGCCGCCACCTGGCAGCATCCCGCCCAGGCCACGCATCATCTTGGCCATGCCGCCCTTGGCGGAAAACTTCTTCATCATCTTCTGCATCTGCTTGTGCTGCTTGATCAGGCGGCCGACGTCCTGCACCTGGGTGCCGGAACCGATGGCGATACGGCGCTTGCGCGAGCCGCTGATCAGCTCCGGATCACGGCGTTCGGCCGGGGTCATGGAGTTGATGATCGCTTCCATCTGCTTGAACTGCTTCTCGGCCGCGCCCTGGGCATTGCCCATCTGCGACAGGTTGACCCCGCCGATGCTCGGCAGCTTGTCCATCAGCCCGCCCAGGCCGCCCATGTTCTTCATCTGCTGCAACTGGTCGCGGAAGTCTTCGAGGTCGAAGCCCTTGCCCTTCTTCAGCTTCTTGGCCAGCTTGTCGGCCTTGGCCTTGTCGATGTTCTGCTCGGCCTGCTCGATCAGGCTGAGCACGTCGCCCATGCCGAGGATGCGCGAGGCGACGCGGTCGGGGTGGAACGGCTCGAGCGCTTCGGTCTTCTCGCCCATACCGATGAACTTGATCGGCTTGCCGGTGATGGCCCGCACCGACAGGGCGGCACCGCCACGCGCGTCACCGTCGACCTTGGTCAGTACCACGCCGGTCAGCGGCAGCGCCTCGCCAAATGCCTTGGCGGTGTTGGCGGCGTCCTGGCCGGTCATGGCGTCGACCACGAACAGGGTCTCGATCGGCTTGACCGCAGCGTGCAACGCCTTGATCTCGTCCATCATGTCGGCATCGATGTGCAGACGGCCGGCGGTATCGACGATGACCACGTCGATGAACTTCAGCTTGGCTTCACGAATGGCCGCTTCGGCGATGGCCACGGGCTTCTGGCTGATGTCGGAGGGGAAGAAGGTGACACCGATGTCGTTGGCCAGGGTTTCCAGCTGCTTGATCGCCGCCGGGCGGTAGACGTCGGCAGACACCACCATCACGCTCTTCTTCTTGCGCTCCTTGAGGAAGCGCGCCAGCTTGCCGGCGGTGGTGGTCTTGCCCGCGCCCTGCAGGCCGGCCATCAGCACCACGGCAGGTGGCGCAGCGTTCAGCGCGAGGTCTTCGTTGGCCGCGCCCATCAGGCTTTCCAGCTCGGCCTGGACGATCTTCACGAAGGCCTGGCCCGGGGTCAGGCTGCGCGACACTTCGGTGCCGACCGCACGCTCCTTGACGCTGTTGACGAAATCCTTGACCACCGGCAGGGCGACGTCGGCCTCGAGCAGGGCCATGCGCACTTCGCGCAGCGTGTCCTTGATGTTGTCTTCGGTCAGCTTGGCCTTGCCGGTGACATGGCGCAGCGTCTGTGACAGGCGGTCGGTCAGGTTTTCGAACATGGTGATCCTTTCAGGCCCAGTAAAAGCCGAGGTTTGTCAGGCGCCCAGGGGGAATGCATACCCGCCAGGCACAGCAAGGCGGCGATTATAGCGAAGTGCGGCGGCGGCGCACACCTTGCTGGCGGCCTGATAGATATTCGGTGGCTGTGCCGGCCTCTTCGCGGGTGAACCCGCTCCCACAGGGTCTGCACCACGTTCAAGACCGGCGCCGCACCTGTAAGAGCGGGTTCAGCCGCGAAAGCCGCACCGCGGTCTGCCAGTCTTCCTAGACCAGCGCGATCTATGCCAAACTCCGTCTCTTTAAGGCTCGCCACCCAGGACTTATGTTCTCCTCACCCAGCCTCATCCCCAACCTGATCGCCGCCGTCCTCTATATAGCTGCGGCCATCTACCAGGGCTCGTTCCTGGCCCGCAACCGCAAGGCCGACAAGCGCCTGCTCGCCCTGCTGGGCGCCTTCGCGGTGCTCGCCCAGGGCGGCGCGCTGTTCTTCCAGCTGATCACTCCGCTGGGCCTGAGCCTGGACTTCTTCAGCGCCGCCAGCCTGATCGCCGTGGCAGTCATCGCCCTGACCCTGCTGGCCTGCCTGCGCATACCAGTGGAAAACCTGCTGGTGCTGCTGTTCCCGCTGGGCGCGGTGACCGCGCTGCTGGCGCAGTTCGCGCCCCCCGGCACGGTGCCGCTGATCAACGAGGAACCGGGCATCCTCGCGCATATCCTGCTGTCGATCCTGGCCTACGGCCTGTTCACCATCGCGGTGTTCCAGGCGCTGCTGTTGCTGCTGCAGGACCGCCAGTTGAAAAACAAGCACCCGTCCGGGCTGATCCGCAACTTCCCGCCCCTGCAAACCATGGAAAGCCTGCTGTTCGGCTTCCTCTGGGCCGGCTGGTGCCTGCTGTCGCTGTCGCTGATCTCCGGCTGGCTGTTCCTCGACAACCTGTTCGCCCAGCACCTGGTGCACAAGACCTTGCTGGCCTGTGTCGCCTGGGTGGTGTTCAGCGTGCTGCTGTGGGGCCGTACCCGCCTGGGCTGGCGTGGCCACAAGGCCATCCGCTGGACGCTGGCCGGTTTCTGCCTGCTGATGCTGGCCTATTTCGGCAGCAAGCTGGTTCGCGAATTCATCCTGCATATCTGACGGCCGCCCATGGATACCCTGCCGTACGCACCGCTATTCGGCACCCTGGCACTGGCGCTGTTGTGGTCGGCACTGTTCACCGCCGTGGATGCCGCCCGCCAGCTGCTCAATGGTGCGCGCACCGGCGAGGACAGCCCCGCGCTGCCCGCCCAGGCCCTGGTGCTGTGTGCCAGCCTGGGCAAGTTGCTGGTGCTGGGCCTGGCCTGCCTGATCGGCCAGCGCCACAGTGGCGAGCACGGTTTCTGGCTGGCCGGCCTGGCCGCCACCCTCAGCTTGCTGGTGTTCGCCGAGTACCTGCCACGACGCCTGGCGCGGCGCAACCCGCAGGCCTTGGTCAGCCTCGGTGTCAGCCTGCTGAAAGTGCCGCTGACCCTGTTGCAACCACTGGCCTGCCTGCTGGATGGCATTGCCAGGTTGATCCTGCGCCCATTCCGCGTGCAACCCACGGCTGTGGCCGTGCATCCGCCGGAAGCGGATGACTTCGATGAGGACGACGAGCACGAAGCGCCGCGCCATGGCCTGCTCGACGGCCTGCAATCACTGGACAAGATCACCGTCAACGACATTCTGGTGCCGCGCAACGAAGTGGACGGCATCAACCTCGACGATCCGATCGAGCGCATCATCGAGCAACTGATCGTCAGCCGCCACACCCGCCTGCCGGTGTACCACAGCGACATCAACCAGGTTGAAGCGATCCTCAACACCAAGCTGATCAGCCACCTGCTGCCCAAGGCCGAGCTGACCCTGGAGAAACTCCACAGCGCCTGCTACGAGCCCTATTTCGTGCCGGAAAGCACGCCCCTGCAGATGCAGCTGTTGAACTTCCACAAACAGCAACGCCGCCTGGGCGTGGTGGTGGACGAGTACGGTGAAGTACTGGGCATCGTCACCCTGGAAGATATCCTCGAGGAAATCGTTGGCGAATTCGAGGACGAGCACACCCTGGACAACCCCCACGTCCACCCGCAGCCAGATGGCACCTTCGTCATCGACGGCACCGCTTCGCTGCGCGAAATCAATCGCACCCTGGGCTGGCACCTGCCCTGCGACGGCGGGCCGAAAACCCTCAACGGGCTGGTCACCGAAGCGCTGGAAAGCATCCCGGAAAGCGCCGTTTGCCTGAAGATCGGCCGCTATCGCCTGGAAATCCTCGAAACAGAGGACAATTGTGCCAGCAAGGTACTGGTATGGACCGTGACCCGCTAGCTATACTCGGGCCACGCTTACCCAGCCTAGCCGTCCCGCCTGCTATCCGCACTCGGCGCTCCACGGCCAGTCCGCCCCACTGACACGCCCTGCGGTCCTGCTTCAATACCCCGAACAGTGCCCGCCCCCGCCCCTATCCCCCTTGGGCTATCGTCAGTCTGGCGCGCACAACAACAAAACGCTCCGGCGCCCGCATGGCCGTGCCTGGCTCTTTCGCTTAGCACGCTGTCGCAGGCCACGCCCATGGAGCCGGATCAGACTGTCAGGGACCTTCCAAATGACAACCAGCAGCACTTATGCCGAAGCGCCTGCCGCGCCGGTCAATTCGCCCGCGCGGGTAGCCACTGCCAGCTTCATCGGCACCGCCATCGAGTTCTATGATTTCTACGTCTACGCCACTGCCGCCGCCCTGGTGATCGGCCCGGTGTTCTTCCCTTCCGGGTCGGGTACCGCGCAGATGCTGGCGGCCTTCCTCACCTTCGGCATCGCTTTCCTGGCGCGCCCGCTGGGCTCGGCACTGTTCGGCCATTTTGGCGACCGCATCGGCCGCAAATCGACCCTGGTCGCCTCACTGTTGCTGATGGGCGTGTCCACCACCGCCATCGGGGTGTTGCCGGGCTATGACAGCATTGGCGTGTGGGCGCCGGTCATCCTCTGCCTGTTGCGCTTCGGCCAAGGCCTGGGCCTGGGTGGCGAATGGGGTGGCGCGGCGTTGCTGGCCACCGAGAACGCGCCGCAAGGCAAACGCGCCTGGTTCGGCATGTTCCCGCAGTTGGGGCCGTCGATTGGCTTCCTCGCCGCCAACGGCCTGTTCCTGACCCTGGCGCTGGTGCTCAGCGACGAGCAGTTCCGCGCCTGGGGCTGGCGCATTCCGTTCCTGCTCAGCGCGGCGCTGGTGCTGGTCGGCCTGTATGTGCGGCTGAAACTCGAGGAAAGCCCGGTGTTCGCCAAGGCAGTCGCGCGCCAGGAACGGGTGAAAATGCCGGTGGTCGACCTGTTTGCCAAACACTGGCGGCCTACCCTGCTGGGCGCGGCGGCCATGGTGGTGTGCTACGCACTGTTCTACATCTCGACGGTGTTCTCGCTGAGCTACGGCGTGACCACGCTGGGCTACAGCCGCGAAACGTTCCTCGGCCTGCTGTGCTTCGCAGTGGTGTTCATGGCCCTGGCCACGCCCCTGTCGGCCTGGCTCAGCGACCGCTACGGACGCAAGCCGGTGCTGGTCGTCGGCGGCCTGCTGGCGGTGCTCTCGGGCTTTACCATGGAACCGCTGCTGACCTCGGGGTCGACCGCAGGCGTGGCGCTGTTCCTGGCCATCGAATTGTTCCTGATGGGCGTGACCTTTGCGCCGATGGGGGCACTGCTGCCGGAACTGTTCCCGACCCATGTGCGTTACACCGGGGCGTCGGCTGCGTATAACCTGGGCGGGATCGTCGGGGCTTCGGCGGCACCGTTCTTTGCCCAGAAACTGGTGAGCATGGGTGGCTTGAGCTGGGTCGGCGGCTATGTGTCGGCGGCCGCAGTGATCAGCCTGCTTGCCGTGCTGTGCCTGAAAGAGACCCGCAATACTGCGCTTTGAATGATTGGGGCTGCTTTGCAGCCCTATCGCGCCACAAGGCCGCGCCTGCAGGAGATCGCCCCCGCTTCAGCTTGCGCGATTCCCTGTAGGAACGGCCTTGTGGCGCGACAGGGCCGCAAAGCGGCCCCATGCGGCCTGGATCAGAACTCGACCTTGACCGCCTGCGCAGCACGGGTCGCCTTGGCCCGCGCCAGCTCGACCGACTCGTCCCGCGCCAGGCACACGCCCATGCGCCGCGTCCCGTTGATTTCCGGCTTGCCGAACAGGCGAATGGCGGTATCCGGCTCGCTCAGCGCTGCGCCCAGATTGGCGAAGCTGGTCTGCTGCGACTGGCCTTGCGGCAGGATCACCGCCGAGGCCGATGGGCCGAACTGGCGCACGGCCGGAATCGGCAGGCCAAGAATCGCCCGGGCATGCAGGGCAAACTGCGAGAGGTCCTGGGAAATCAGGGTGACCAGGCCAGTGTCATGCGGGCGTGGCGACACTTCGCTGAACCACACCTGGTCCCCCTTCACGAACAGCTCCACGCCGAACAGGCCACGACCGCCCAGGGCATCGGTGACCGCCTTGGCCACCCGCTGCGACTCGGCCAGCGCTTTCGGGCTCATGGCCTGCGGCTGCCACGACTCCTGGTAGTCGCCTTTTTCCTGACGATGGCCGACCGGCTCGAGGAAAGTGGTGCCGCCCACGTGGCGCACTGTCAGCAGGGTAATCTCGTATTCGAAGTCGATGAAGCCTTCGACGATCACCCGGCCCTTGCCGGCGCGACCGCCCTCCTGGGCGTAGGCCCACGACGGCTGCAGGTCGGCATCGCTGCGCAACAGGCTCTGGCCCTTGCCCGACGAACTCATCACCGGCTTGACCACGCACGGGTAACCGACATCGGCCACGGCCTTGGCATAGTCTTCATAGGTGTCGGCGAAGTGGTACGGCGAGGTCGGCAGGTCCAGCTCCTCGGCGGCCAGGCGGCGGATGCCTTCGCGGTTCATGGTCAGCTGGGTGGCGCGGGCCGTCGGCACCACGTTGAAACCTTCGTTTTCCAGTTCGACCAGGGTGGCGGTGGCGATGGCTTCGATTTCGGGAACGATGTAGTCCGGCTTCTCGGCCTCGATCACGGCGCGCAGGGCAACGCCATCGAGCATGTTGACCACGTGGCTGCGGTGCGCCACCTGCATCGCCGGGGCATTGGCGTAGCGGTCGACGGCGATCACTTCGACGCCCAGGCGCTGCAGCTCGATCACCACTTCCTTGCCCAGTTCGCCACAGCCGCACAGCAGTACACGGGTCGCGGTGGGCGACAAGGGGGTTCCGATACGGGTCATTTCAGGTCCTCGAAGGCGTCCGGGGCCGCACCAGGCATGGCGCCGCCCGCTGAAAAAGGACCGCTATTCTACACCATCAACCGACGGCGGCAGCGCGCCGCGCGCGAAATGCCATGGCCAGCCACACGGCGGTGACCCCGGCGAACTTCGAGGCCATGGCCGTGCCGATCACGGCCGGGGCCAGGGCACCGATCATGCCGAAGAAGATGAACGTGTCCACCGGGATGCTCAACGCCGAGCTCAGCCACAGGCGGTCGCGCAATGGCCGGCGGGTGATGCTGAATACCAGCCAGTCGATCAGTTCGGAGATGAAGAACGCAGTGGCGCTGGCCAGCGCAATGGCCGGCTCCGAGGTGACATAGGACAACACCAGCGCCGCCAGCATGGCGACCAGCGCGCCGTGGCCGAAGCGGGTCTGCACCATATCGCGCAGGATGAACACCAGGCCGCCCCAGGCAGACCAGATGATGTCCAGGTGCGGCGCGCTGGAAAAGGCGTAGTTGATCAGCACTACGCTGCTGATGTAGGCAAGCAGATAGAACATGGCGAGTGGTCTGTGGGCAAGCCGCACAGATTACCGCTGGCTGCCCGAGCAGGCAACGGTACTCCGTGTAGGAGCGGCCTTGCGTCGCGATGGGCTGCGAAAGCAGCCCCCAGCAACGTTAGCGTCTGCACCGAAACACTGGAGCTGCTTCGCAGCCCCACAACGTTAGCGTCTGCACCGAAACATTGGGGCTGCTTCGCAGCCCATCGCGACGCAAGGCCGCTCCTACAGGCGACGCCAGCCTGCGGGACATTCAGTTGTGGAAAACCAGGCCGGCCTCTTTCGCCCGTTCATGACACAGCTTCAGCACCGCACGACGCTCGTCATTGTCCATCCGCCCCCAGCGGCTGATTTCCGCCACGCTGCGCTGGCAGCCAGTGCAGATATCCTGCTCGTCCAGCGCACAAATGCTCACGCACGGCGAGGCCACCGGCCGTTCCACGGCATCACTCATCGTCAACCACCAACTCCCGCGCATAACGCTGGGCATTGGCCACGTAATGCGCGGCACTGGCTTCGAGCATGCGCTTCTGCTGCTCGGTCAGCTCGCGCACGACCTTGCCCGGCGAGCCCATCACCAGGGAGCCGTCGGGAATTTCCTTGCCCTCGGCAATCAGCGCATTGGCGCCAATGATGCAGTGCTTGCCAATCCGCGCGCCGTTGAGGATGACCGCGTTGATGCCCACCAGGCTGTAATCGCCCACCGTGCAGCCATGCAGCATGGCGTTGTGGCCGACGGTCACGCCCTTGCCCAGGGTCAGCGGCGAGCCCATGTCGGTGTGCATCACCGTGCCATCCTGCACATTGCTGCCTTCGCCAATGTCGATCAGCTCGTTGTCGCCGCGCAACACCGCGCCAAACCACACGCTGGCATTGGCCTGCAGGCGTACCTTGCCGATCAGGGTGGCGGTGGGTGCGGCCCAACTGGTGGGGTGGCTTTCGACCCGCAGGTCGCCCAGGCGGTATTTCATGCTTGCTCCTCAGGCTGCGACGCAGACGGCGGGGTAGGCCCCCACTCAGTTTTCGATGTAACGCTCAGGCGGCTGGTGCAGGCTGATGCCGGCATCGAACAGCAGGTTGACCAGCTCGACGATCATGATCGCCGACAAGCCCCAGATCTTGTATTCGCCGTAGCGATAGCTGGGCACATACCAGCTGCGCCCCTGGTAATCGATACGGTGGGTATGTTCGCGCGGGTCCTGGCGGAAGAATTCCAGCGGCACGCTGAATACTGCCGCGATCTCGGCATCATTGGCGCGGTATTCGACAAAATCCGGAATAAGCCCGACGAATGGCGTCACTTTCAGGCCATGCAGCGAAATCAGCGGGCTGAGCGGGCCGATCACTTCCACCAGGCCAGGCGGCAGGCCGATTTCCTCTTCCGCCTCGCGCAATGCGGTGAACACCAGGTCCGGGTCTTCCGGGTCGCGGCGGCCGCCGGGAAAGGCCACTTCGCCGCCATGTGTGGACAAGCCCTGGGCACGCAGGGTGAGGACCAGCTCGGGCGCTTCGCTACGGGTAATGGGCAAGAGGACCGCCGCTTCAGGGAACCGCCGGTCGGTTTCCATTGAGGCGGGTTGGTGGTTGCTCATTCGGCGAAGTAGCTCGTCCAGCATTGCGCACACTCGTATTCAAGGCCTGCCTTGCATGATGCACCAAAGCCGCGCAGCACCCAAGCCCCGCGCGCTTGCGGCGGCACGGCCGTCGCGCCAAGATAAGCCAGAGCGAAAGGAAACCGACATGAAATTCTGCAGCACGTGCGGCCAGCTGGTCACTCAGCGGATCCCTGCAGGCGACAGCCGCTTGCGGTATGTCTGCGAATCCTGCCAGACCATCCACTACCAGAACCCCAATATCGTTGCCGGCGTACTGCCGACCTGGGGCAGCCAGGTATTGCTGTGCCGGCGCGCCATCGAGCCACGCCGGGGCTTCTGGACCCTACCCGCCGGATTCATGGAAAATGGCGAAACCCTCGACCAGGCCGCCCGTCGTGAAACCGTCGAGGAAGCCTGCGCCCGCCTCGGCAGCATGACCCTGTACCAGCTGTTCGACCTGCCGCACATCAACCAGGTGCATGTGTTCTTTCGCGCCGAGCTGGCGGACCTTGATTTCGCTATCGGTGTGGAAAGCCTGGAGGTGCGGCTGTTCGAGGAACACGAGATACCGTGGGGCGAGCTGGCTTTCCGCACTGTCACACGCACACTAGAATGCTACTATCGCGACCGCATTGGGCAGCAGTACCCCATAGGCCATGAATACCTGCCGCCGATGCATGTCTCGACCACTACCTAGAAGCCTTCAGGGAAACCGTTACATGCGCTGGTTGCTTGCCCTTTTCTGCCTTTGCGTTACCTCGGTGTCCCAGGCGGCGTTCACCGAGACGATCATCCGCAAACCCCAGCCGGCAGCGCAAACCCAGTCGCCTTCGCAACAGGCCATGCAGCCGCTGATCGACAAGGTGCTGGTGATCAAGTCCGAGCGGCGCCTGCAATTGATCAGCCGTGGCGAACCCCTGAAAACCTACCGCATCTCCCTGGGCAAGCAGCCCAAGGGGCCCAAGGAACGCGAGGGTGACAAGAAAACCCCCGAGGGCCTTTACTGGCTGGACTGGCGCAAGCAAAGCGACCGCTTCAACCTGGCCATCCACATCAACTACCCGAATGTCAGCGATGCCGCCCGCGCGACCCGTGAAGGGGTGAGTGCCGGCAGCATGATCATGATTCATGGCACGCCGATCAACGACGAGTACCCGGAGTGGTACTTCCATACGCTGGACTGGACCGATGGCTGCATTGCCATGCGTAACCGCGACATGCAGGAAGTATGGGACCTGGTGCGCGATGGCACGCTGATCGAGATCCGCCCCTGATCTAGAGCCTTCGCCGCGACTCTGTAGGAAGTATCTTTCAAACAGCCGAGAACTCGCCTGACAGGCGCCTAGGCAGGGTACTGCATCCAGGCCAACACCCGAATTCTTAGCATCCACGCAAACGAGTACGTAAGCCGTACACCATTTGCGGGGTGCCTGAATGCCGTGCCGAATTCGCCATGTCACCGTCCTGGCGCTAGCTGGTTGCCTTGGCGCAGCATTGTCCAGCCCCCTGGCACTGGCCGACGACCCCGCCAGCCAACAACTGCGCGATCAGCAGCACAGCCTCCGCCAGCTGGAGCGGCAACAGCGGCTGGAGCGTTGGCAGCGTACGCCCTCCCCGGCCGAACGCCCCACCGCTGTCGCCCCCGTTGCAGAGGACAACCACTGCTGGGCTATCGACGGCGTACGCGTGGAAGGCAACCGCCAGCTCGATACCGCGGAGCTGACAGCAACCCTCCGTGCGCTGGTCTCGCCTTGCATGGGCGTCAGCGACATCAACCAGCTGCTCAAGGCCATCACCGGGCTGTACCTGCAAGCCGGCTACCCGGCCAGCCGCCCCTACCTGCGGCAACCGCCGCAGGACGGCGAGACGCTGGATATCACCCTCGTCGAAGGCTTCGTCGAATCCATCGAACTTGCCGGCGCCGATTTGCCGCTGTCGCTGGCGGGTGCCTTCCCCGGGCTGCTCGGCCACCCGCTGTACCTGCCGGACGTGGAGCAAGGCCTCGACCAACTCAACCGCCTGCGCGCCTACGATCTGACCGCCGCCCTGCTGCCGGGCGAGCTGCAGGGCGGCACGCGGGTCATCGTGCAGCCGCGCAGCGTAGCCTCCCGCTGGCATGTCGACAGCCGCTTCGACAACCGTGGCAGCGAGCTGAGCGGGCGGCACCGCCTGAGCCTCGGCGTCGGCCTGGACAGCCCGCTGGGCCTGAATGACGACCTGCGCCTGGCGCTGACCAACAGCGTGCTGCATGCCCCCGGTGAAAGCCAAGGCCTGTCGTTGTACTACAGCGTGCCCTACGGCGCCTGGACCTTTGCCCTCAGCGCCAGCCAGCTGCGCTACGAGGCACCACTGCCGGGCAGCGACAAGCGCGCCGATGGCAGCAGCAGCTATCAGGCCCTGAGCGCCGAGCGGGTGTTGTGGCGCAACCAGCAAGGCATGCTCAGCGCCAGTCTACGGCTGGACCGCAAGCAACTGGTCAATCGCAGCGCCGGCGCGGTCATCATCCAGCAGAGCCCGACCCTGAGCAGCGTCGAAGCAGGTATCAATTTGCTGTGGCTCGAAGCCGGCCTGTGGAATGGCTACCTCGGGATCGGCCAGGGTCTCGACGCGTTCGGCGCCGACCGCTCGCCACTCGGTGCGGAACGCTTGCGTCCGGACTTTCGCAAGTACCGCGCCAACCTGCTGCACCTGCGCCAGGGCCCGCCCACCGCCCCATGGCGCTGGCAAAGCGAACTGGGCCTGCAGTACAGCAGCGACGCCCTGCCCGCCGTGGAGCAACTGCTGGTCAGTGACGATTCGGCCGTGCGCGGCTTTCGCCTGCGTACCTACTCCGGCGCCAGCGCCGCTGCCTGGCGCAACACGTTCAGCCAGGCACTGCCTAGCAGCTGGACCACCCCCTGGCAGGTACGCCCCTACATCGGCGTGGACCTGGGCTGGGCCCGCACCGCCGAAGGCAGACCGTCACAGCGCCTGGCCGGGGCCGCCGCCGGCCTGGAACTGGGCCTCGGCAGTAGCCGCCTGCGGCTGGACTACCAGCGCGCCCTCTACACCAGCGACCTGCCCCAGGGCTTGCTGGAACCCGGCTTCTGGGTGCTGGACTGGACCCTGAACATCTGATTCACCCACAACAATGAGAACGAGAAAATGCACACACTCTCGCCGCTATCGTCGATCCGCCCTGATACCTTGCGTTGGGCCATCTTCCTGGCATTGCTCGGGTCCGGTGCCGCACTGGCCCAGGGCGGCCTGGAGGCAACCCAGGGCCCGGGGGGTACCCCGATCATCAACAACGGCCACGGGGTACCGGTCATCGACATCGTGCCGCCCAACGCCAGCGGGCTGTCCCACAACCAGTTCATCGACTACAACGTCGGCAAGCCTGGCGTGGTGCTGAACAACGCCACCGTGGCCGGGCACTCGGAGCTGGCGGGAGCCCTTGCGGCCAACCCGCAATTCCAGGGCCAGGCCGCCTCGACCATCCTCAACGAAGTGGTCAGCCGCAACGCCTCGCTGATCGAAGGGCCACAGGAAATCTTCGGCCGCCCTGCCGACTACATCCTGGCCAACCCCAATGGCATAACCCTGAATGGCGGCAGTTTCATCAACACCACCCGCGCCGGCTTCGTGGTGGGTACTCCGCAATTCGACGAACAACAGCTCAAGTACCTCGATACGCTCAATGCCAGTGGCAGCCTGCAAGTGCTGGAGCGCGGCCAGAGGAACGGCAACGGCGCCCTTGAGCTGATCGCGCCGCAAGTCGATAGCAAAGGGCTGCTCATGGCGGGGCAGGCGCTCGATGTCACCGTGGGGCGCAACCGTATCGAGCGGGCCAGCGGCGAAATCGTCCAGCACCTGCCAGCCACGCCGTCGAGCATCGATGCCAGCTTTCTCGGTGCGATGCGCGCCGGGCGTATCCGCATAGTGAGCACCGCCGAAGGCGCCGGTGTGCGCGTGGCAGCGCCGCAGGTGGTCGGCAGCGAAGGGATCGACATCCAGTCGGCCGGGGGGCTGCAGGTCAGCGGCAACGCCGACAACCCCAGCGAACTGCATGCCGGGCGGGGCATACTGAGGCTCAGCGCAGCCGACGACATCACCCTGGAAGCTGTCGAAGGCCGCGCGCCACAAATTGAAGTCAAGGCCGGCCAGAAACTCACCCTCGGCGCCAAGGCGATCGAGAGCATCGAGCGTGACAAGGACAGCTGGAACAACAAGTTCCTGTTCATTACCCGCGAAACCTACAGCCGCGACACCACCACCACCCGCCAACAACAGAAGAGCACGCAACTGCTTGCCAGCGACAGCGTAAGTCTGCACTCGGGCAAAGACATGCACATGACCGCAGCCACCGTCACCGCCGGCAAGGCGCTGACAGTGGACAGCGGTGCTGGCCTGACCATCATCGCCGGTATCGACAGCCAGCGCACCGAAGAGCAGGTGCGCCATCGCAAGGACTTGTGGCGTGGTGACAGCGACACCGACGTACGCCAGGAACATGCCCGGGGCAGCGCACTCGAGGGTGGCCAGGTGAGCGTCCAGGCCAGTGGCAACCTCGACATTCAGGGCAGCAGCCTGCGCAGCCGCGGCGACCTGGCCATTCGCGCCAGGCAGGCCGACATCGGCACCACCACCCTGAAGCACCGCGGCAGCCAGGACGGCTATCGCGGCGACCTGGTCTCCGGTGCCTTCTTCGGCGACCGCAAAGGCAATGACAATGAAGGCCAGACCGTTGCCGGCAGCACCATCGCCAGCGACGGCGAGCTCACCGTCACAGCCGACCAGCTCGCCATCAAGGGCAGCAACGTCCATGGCAAGCAGGACGCCGTGCTGTTCAGCGAAAAGGGCTCGCTGGCCATCGAGCCAGGCCAGGGCAGCAGCACCTCGACCGACCGCACCCGCGACAGCAAGCTGTTCGGACTGATCGGCAGCAGCCATGAAAGCACCGAGCACAAACAGCAGGTACTGGTCAGCGATGTAGGTTCGTCGAGCAACCTGCGCCTGGCCAGTGCCGACGAAATGCGCATCCAGGGCGCCAAGGTCGAGGCGGGCGGGCAACTGCAGGTCGAAGCCAAGGGCGACCTGCTGGTTACCAGTGTGCAGACGGTCGATGAACGTGAAACCCGCGACCAGCAGCGCAACTTCAGCGCCAGCGCCGGGCAGACCCAGGACGCCGAGGACGGCAAGCCCGAGTCCCGGCAATACGCCGCAGGCGTGGCTTACGAGGTGCTGACCACGACTCGCCAGCAACGTACCAGCAGCCAGCTGCCCAGTGTGCTCAGCGGGGCCTCGGTGGGCCTGAGCAGCGGCGCCAACCTGCAGGTCAACGGCTCCACGGTAACCGCCAGCGCTGGCGACCTTGATGTTCAGGCACGAGACATCACGCTGGGGGCTACCCGCAACGAGCGCGACCAGGACACCCGCACCACCCGCAGCGGTGGCGGGCTGACGGTGACCGGTGGCATCGACCGAGTGGGCAGCCTGTTCGAAGGCCATCACCAGCGCGAGCAACTGACAGATAGCGCCAGCGAGGTACAGCGCAGCACCCTGCAGGCCAGCGGCGACCTGAAGCTGCAAGGCGGCACACTGGTGACCGAAGCTGCGCGCGTCGCGGCGGGCAACAGCCTGCAGGTGGAGGCCAAACGCATCGACAACCGTGCGGTCGAACAGACCGAGGAGCAAGAACAGCGCCGCAACCACTGGGCAGGCGCTCTGGGCGCCAGCGTCGAATACCGTGACCTCACCCGCCCCATCGAACGCCTGGTGCTCGGCGAGGAAGCCGCACGCTTCCAGCAGGCCTCGCCCGAACACGCCATGGTGGCCCCCAGCGTTGGCGGCGACATGACCATCGACCACCTCAAGCGCCTGGAGAACCAACGCCGCGGGTTCGTCCAGGTGAGTGAACTGTCCGGAGCCCAGGTGCGAGTCAAGGCCGATACCCTTGACGATCAGGGCACCAACTGGCACGCCAATGCCGGCACGCTCAGCATCGCGGCACGGGAACACCGCATGCGCGCGGCGCAGGACACCCGGCAAACCTCCGTGCAGCGCCTGGCGTTCAGCGGTGATGCACGTGTGGACACCAGCAGCGGAAGTGACCTCAATGTACGTGCCGCCGGCAAAGGCGGCTCGCAGGCCACCCGGGACACCACCAGCACGGCGGTAACCGCCAGCCTGTATGGGCAACAGGGTGTCCAGGTGCAACTGGGCAGTGAAGGCCGCTACGAAGGCACGCGCATCGACGGCGGCGAGGGCGACGTGGTCATCGACAGTGCCGGCTCGCTGGCCGTGCCGCAGGCGACCGACCGGGCCGAACAGCAGGCCGGCCAGCTAGACGGCAACGCCTGGGCCAAGATGGGCAACCGCCCCGGTGGCACCGGTGTCGATGGCCGCGGCTATCTCGACAATGCGCAGCAGCACGCCACCAGCAGCAACGCCCAGGTGGCCCAGATCGACGCCAAGGGCCAGGTGCGGCTGAGCAGTGGCGGCGACCTGCTGCTCGAAGGTACCCGTATCGGCAGCCGCGAGGCCAAGGTTGGCGACATCCTGTTGCAGGGCGGCGGCCAGCTTGCGGTCAAGGCGGCCAGCAACACCCGGCAAGCGACCGGCAGCAAGCTGGGCGGTGGCCTGGAGCTGGCAGCCAAGGCTGGCGACACCAGGGGTGGCGCCATCGGCGGGCACTTCGGCCACGGCAAGCAGGACGAAGAGGCGCGTCAGGCCATCGACGCCCAGTTCGCCAGCAAGGGCACGCTGAGCCTGGCCAGCAGCGCCCAGGAAGACACCGCAGTGCACTTGCAGGGCCTGCAGGCTTCGGCTCGGGAATTGATGGCCAAGGCCTCCAGCGGCGGTATATACATAGAAGCGTCCGCCAACCAGGAGCAACGCAACAACCTCGACATCACCGCCGGCGCCGGTTTCGACATGGCCAAGGGCGAGCTGGACAGCCGTGGCCTGCATGGCCGCCTCAAGGTCGACCTGGACAAGCGCGACAACCTGGAGTGGAACGCCGGCAACCTGCGTGCCGAGCGCATCGACCTGCAAAGCCGCGGCGACACGCGTATCGAAGGTGTCAGCCTGGAGGCAGGACGCATCGCCGGGGTAGTCGATGGCGACCTGTACATCGCCAGCCGCAAGGACAACGTCAACACGCTGAGCGTCAGGGGCGATGCCCGCTTGAGCCAGGAGAAAAACCCGCAAGGCTACGTCAACGCGGCGACCGCGGTGGCTGGGCCATTGGGCGGCAAGGTCAAGGAAAAGGCCGGCTCGGCCCTGACCAAGGCGGACCCGGGCTTCTCGCCAACCTTCAGCCTCGACGTATCCCATATGCAACGCGACAGCGTCGGCCAACAGACTGCGCTCAAAGGCAGCGAAGGCATCGAGCTGCAGGTCGGCGGCAGCGTTCAACTGGTTGGCGCTCGCTTGCAGTCGGCCCAAGGGGATGTGGCCCTTGGCGCGCAATCGGTGACCCGCGAGACGCTTGCCGGCAATGACTATCGCCGGGACGTGTCGATCGATGCGTCCAACTCACCGGTGGACCTGGGCACGGCGCTGGCCGAGATAGCCAAGGGCAAAGGCGCGGCGGACGGGGAGAATGCGCTGGACCTGGGGTTGTTGAGGACCAGCGGGCATAGTCGCAGCGAGCAGTGGGTTTCGAGTGTGCTGGGCAAGAACAAGTGAAGCGTCCTCGGTGGGAGCGGGCTTGCCCGCTCCCATGGCTGCCAAGCGTCTGATTGCCTACCAGCGCAGGTCTCGCCGGCCGGCCAGCGCCTGGGGCCCGAGCCACTGTGCGCCACGCAGCAACGGCGTGAGCGCCGCATCGGGCTGCAATTCGTACACTAGCTGGGTCCGACGCCCCTGCAGGTCTGCCTCCATTGCCAGGTGATGCTGCCCCTGTTGTGCCAGTTGCCCGCGCAGGTGCCAGCCGTTGCCGCAGTCGATTTCCAGCCAGCCCTGCCCCAGGCCCAGCGACCACGGCTCGCTCAAGGCGAGGTCGGTCACCTGCAGGCGGCCGTCACTGCCCTGGCATCGGCGCCCAGCGCCCTCGACCCGCAATGCACCCTGCCATTGCCCAGCCAGGCGGTAATCCGTCGTTGTCGTCAGCTGCGGCCCCAGGGCCCTCGCCGTTAGCTGCCACTGCCAGGGCCAGCCTTCAGCACGCAGTTGCCAGGCCTGGCCCTGCCAGCCAACCTGCGCGCTCGCCTGCAAGCGCCACGGCTGTAGCGCCCAGCGCAGCGGCCCGAGCGGCCCCAGCTGCTGTGCCTGGCCTTGCCAGAGGCTGCCACTGGCCTCGCGCAGCGGCAGCTTGAATACATGCGCCACCCAGCTGGCCGGCAGCTCCAGCAATAGCGTGAGGACGAAAACCAGCAGCACACACGCCGCACTTGTTCGGCTCATGGCTGCACCACCAGCTCGAAGCGCAGCCCCTTGCCGTGGCGTTCCAGCCCCCATTGCCGTAGCTGCACGCCTTCGCCCCGCAGGCTCTGCAGCCAGCCCTGCAGCTGAAGCTCGTCGCCGACCTGGCCACGCAATTGCCAGGCCTCGCCTTGCGCATCGACTTCGGCCAGTTCGATGCGCCGGGCCTGGGCTGACTGGCGTAGCCGTTCCAGGTTCAACCCAGGGCCGCCGTGCAGGCTGGCGGCTTGTTCGGCCAGCCCGCGCCACTGGCTGAGTTCGCGCCATTGCGCCAGGCCGGCGCGCAGGGCCAGCACGGCCAGCAACAGGGCAATCAGTGCCCAGGCGAAGGTGAAACGATGACGCTGTATCCAGTCCCGGTTCATGAGGCCGCTCCCAGATCGAACAGCACCTGGTCAGCTTGAACCTGAACAGTCGCACCGGCAGCGGTGGCCATGTCCTGCCAGGGCGGTGCACTGCCCTCACCCGCCAGGCGCACCTGCCAACGCTGGCCATCGAAGCGCACCGCGCCCAGGTGCCAGCCGGGATGGTCACGCAGCCAGGCCTGCAATGCCGCTTGCAGGTCTTCGAGCTGGCGCATGCGCAGTTGCTGTTGCAACGCACCTTCGCGCAGCCGCTTGAGCGCCTGCGCGGCGTGACGCGGGCTGGCCTGGGCGCCGGTCACGGCAATGACCTGGCTGCGCCAGAGTTGCGCCTGGCGCCATTGCTGGGTCATCCACAGCCCAGCCCAGACCACAGCCAATGCCAGGCAGGCGGCCAGCAGGCGTTGCTGCGGCCGGGATACCGTCGCCAGCACGCGCCTGTTGCGGGTATGCTCGAACAGGCCGGGCAGTTTATCCAGCGGCGGCAACGCCGTTGGCCAGTCACCGCTCAGCGGCACCTTGTGCAGCCCCGCCCACGGTTGGCGAGGCGCATCACCCAATGCATCCGGCCAGGCCAGCCAATGCTCCTGGCCATCTTCGCCCAGCCCTTTGCACAAGCGCAGATCGGCTGTGCGCTGCCAATGCCAGGCAGTGCCAGCCTCGGGTGTCGGCAGTAGCTGCAGCTCCGCCCAGCAACGCTGCGCTGGCAAACCCCACTCTGCACACTGCCGATGCCAACTGTCCAGTTGCTGGCGCGCCACCACCAGCAAGCGAAGGTAACCGGGCCCACGCGCCAGGCAGGCACAGGTCACTTCGTCCGCGGCCTGCAGCAGGCGATCTTCGAGCAACAGTGGCCATTCCTCTCGTTTGAGCCCGGGTGGTGCCGGCACGCGGAAATGGCTGCAGGCCTCGGCAGGCAGAATCAGTGCGACACGCGCCTGCAGGTTCAGCGGCGGCTCGCCCTGCCCCTGGCTTTGCACACGGCCGCCAGCGACCAGCGCCCAGTGCCAGGTTGCACCCGGTCGCAGCAACAACCAGGGCCGGGCCGGTGTACGCCGCCGCCATTCAATTTTCATGAGCGCCCCCACGGGAGCGCGAAGGTGCAGACATAGGAGGCTCCGTCACGCTGCAATTCCAGGCGCACGCCACGGCCGGGGTGCGCGGGTTGGTCAGAAGGCCAGGCCAGCCAGCGGCCGCCCTGGTAATACAGAACATTCATGGCGCTGACCCGCTCGAGCCGTTCACGCTCGAGCCAGCGCGGCGCGGCAGCGGCGTACAGGTCGGCCGAGCTTTCCAGCAGCAGGCGCTGCTCGCGGGCCTCGAAGCGCAGGCGCTGGCGTTGCAGACGCGAGCCACCTTCGGCTTGCGGCAGGCCGGTGGTTGCAACCCATAGCAGTTGGTTGCTCGCTGGTTGCCAGTCGAGCCAGCGGCTGGCCAGGGGCAGGCGCTGCTCGTAGATGCGGCGCATCACCGGGCTGTCGAAGCGCCGTTCCAAGGCCAGGCAAAATTCCAGCACCGAGGTTTCCTGGGTGGTGTCCTGCAAGCGTTCGCGCACCTTGAGCCAGCCATTGACCAGGGCGGCGAGCAGAATGCCGAGCACGGCGGTCAGGGCCAGGGCGACCATCAGTTCGATCAGGGTCAGGCCAGCCTGGCGGCGCTTTACAGGTTTGCCGCCCGGGTGACCGGTGTCCCCCGCTGCTACAGGGGGCAGGCACGCCTTTGAAGCTGGCCGGCTCATGGGCGCTCCAGGAATACGGTGTACTGGCCCAGCGGCAGGCGCTGGTCGCGATCGGCGAACAGCAGTAGTTCCCCGCGACGCAAGTCACGCACGCCAGTGCGGCGCAGCTGCAACTGCCAGTGGCACGCCTGGCCACCCTGGCTCAGCTCACCGCTCACCTGGTTGCTGGCAGGCCAGTACTGCTCGACGGCAAAGCGGGTTTGCAACTCGCGCGCGCACAGCAGGCCAAAGCGGTGTTGCTGCAGGTTGCCCTGCACGGCCAGGCGCTGGCGCAACACCTGGCTGGTGATTACCGCCAGCACGGCAGCGATCGCCAGGGCCACGCTAACCTCGAGCAAGGTGAAGCCGCGTTGATGCCGCTTCATGGCGCCACCGTTATGTGCAAGCGGCCATCACGGCTCCAGGCCCAGCGTTGGCTACCATCGGCCCAGCGCCAGTGCACGCTGCCCGGCTGTGCCCAGCCGTGCGGGGTGAACAGCAGCTGAGGTTGCGAGCTGGCTGGCCAATCCGGTTGCAGGCCCTTGGGCCAGTCGCCCAGGGCCACCGTCTCGAGCGCCCAGGCATCGCCTTGGCGGCGCACGAACTCCGGGCGCTGGCCGTTCCAGCGCAAGCCGCGCAGTTGCCCGGCATGCCGGGCCAGCACGGCCTGGCTGCGGGTCTCTGCCGCCAGCCGCTGCAAGGCCTGGTCGACCGCGGCCTGGCCGTTGCCGAGACTGGCCACCGCCAGCCCAGTCATCAGCCCGGCGATGGCCAGCACCACCAGCAACTCGATCAGGCTGAAACCCCGCTGCCGACGCACCGATTACAGCTCCCAGTTGCCCAGGTCGGCATCCTGGCCTTCGCCCCCCGGCAGGCCGTCGGCGCCTAGCGAGTAAACATCGACCCGGCCGTGCTCGCCGGGCATGCGGTACTGATACGGGGTGCCCCAGGGGTCTTCAGGCAGGCGGCGCACGTAGCCGTCACTGCGCCAGGCCCGCGGCAGCGGTTCCTGGGCCGGCTTTTTCACCAGCGCGGCCAGGCCCTGCTCGTTACTGGGAAAGCGCAGGTTGTCCAGACGGTACATGTCCAGCGCCTGCTCCAGGGTGGCCAGGTCGGCCATGACTTTCTGTTTCATGGCCTTGTCCTGGTTACCGAGCACGCTGGGCGCGACCACGGCGATGAGCAGGCCGATGATGAAGATCACCACCATGATTTCCATGAGGGTGAAACCGCGCTGGCGGTGGCGTCGATGCTGCATGGCAATACTCCTTGCGTTCACAGTTGCAGGCCCTGGTTGAGTTGCATGATCGGCAGCAGCACCGCCAGCACGATGAACAGCACCACGGCGCCCATCACCAGGATCATCAGGGGTTCGAACAGCGCCATGGCGGTGTCGACCTGGCGGGCGAAGCCGCGCTCCTGGTCGTCGGCCACACGCTCGAGCATGTCGGCCAGGGTGCCGCTGGCCTCGCCACTGCCGACCATGTTCACCAGCAGTGGCGGGAACTGCTGGCTGGCATCCAGCGCGCGGTGCAGGCTGGTACCGCCCTGCACCTGCAGGCGCACCTGTTCCATGGCCTGGCGGATACGCCGGTTGCCGACGGTTTCGGTGGCCACGTGCAGGGCTTCGAGCAGGGCCACGCCGCTACCAGTGAGAATGGCCAGGCTGCGTGCCAGGCGCGCGCTTTCCAGCACCTGCAGCAGGTTGCCGATACGTGGCAGGCGCAACAGCAGCTGATCGCGGCGCAGGCACCACTGCGGCTTGCGCAGCAACCAGCCGCCGAGCGTCGCGAGCACCACGGCCAGCCCCAGCAGCCAAGGCCCGGCCTGGACCAGCCCTTGGCTCAGGCCGATCAACAGCGAGGTGATCAGCGGCAGGCTCTGCCCGGCATGGGCGAATTGCTCGGTGAGCTTGGGCACGACGAAGGTCATCAGGCCGATGACCACCGCCAGCGACACGCCCATCAACACCGTGGGGTAGATCAACGCAGTGCGCGCCTTGTGCTGTTGCCGTTGCACCTGTTCCAGGTGATCGGCCAGGCGGGCCAGGACCTGGGCCAGGCGCCCGGAGCGCTCGCCGGCCTCGACCAGCGCGCAGTACAGGCCGCTGAACGGTGCGCCTTGGCGCGCCAGGCTGCGGGCCAGGCCCAGGCCTTCGGCAAGCGAGCCGCGCAAGGCCACCAACACGCTGTGCAGGGCGGGCTGGCGCAATTGACGCTCAAGGGTGGCCAGGGCGTCGACCAGGGGGATGCCGGCACCGGTCAAGGTGGCCAGCTGACGGGTCAGTTCGCACAGCTGGGCGCGGCTCAGGCGCTGGCGCCGGGGCTGCCGGGTACCGGCGTCGTGGCGCTGCAGCTGGCGGGCGAACAGCCCCTGCTCGCGCAACAACTGGCGCGCGTGGCGTTCGCTGTCGGCTTGCAGGCTGGCCTTGCGGGTCTTGCCGGCGAGGTCGACGGCCTGGTAGCGGTAGGTCGGCATGCTCAGCCCTGCACCACGCGCAACACTTCGGCCAGGCTGGTCTCGCCACGCGCCAGGCAGTCGCTGGCCATCGCCAGCAGGCTCTGCCGGCGTCCGGCCAGGTAGTCGTGCATGGCCAGTTCGCTGGCGCCGTCGTACAACAGGCCGACCAGCCCGGGGTCCAGCTCGATGAATTCGTACAGGCCCAGGCGCCCGCGGTAACCGCTGCCCTGGCACTGCTCGCAGCCCACCGCGTGGTAACTGCTGCCCAGTGCCGCCAGCTCGGGCCACAGCTCACGTTCTGCCGCCTGCAGCGGGTGCGCCACGGCGCAACTGCACAGGCGCCGCACCAGGCGCTGGGCCAGTACACCACGCAGGCACGAGGCGATCAGGAACGGCTCGATGCCCATGTCGCGCAGGCGGGTCACCGCGCCCAGCGCACTGTTGGTGTGCAGGGTGGACAGCACCAGGTGGCCGGTGAGGCTGGCCTGTACGGCGATCTGCGCGGTTTCCTGGTCGCGGATTTCGCCGAGCATGATCACGTCCGGGTCCTGGCGCAGTATCGCGCGCAGGCCGCTGGCGAAGGTCAACCCGGCGCGCGGGTTGATGGCAGTCTGGCCGATGCCGGCAATGGCGTACTCCACCGGGTCCTCGACGGTGAGGATATTGCGGCTGCCATCGTTGAGGCTGTTGAGGCTGGCGTACAGGGTAGTGGTCTTGCCGGAACCGGTCGGGCCGGTGGACAGGACGATGCCGTTGGGCCGCGCCAGGCAGCCACGCAGGCCCTGCAGTACCGCCGGCGGCATGCCCAGGTTGCCCAGCGCCAGCAGGCTGGCCTGCTTGTCGAGGACGCGCATCACCACCCGTTCGCCATGGATGCCAGGCAGGGTCGAGACCCGCACGTCCACTTCGCGCCCGGCCGCACGCAAGGTGATCCGGCCATCCTGGGGCTGGCGCTTTTCGGCGATGTCCAGGCGCGCCATCACCTTTATCCGCGACACCAGCATGGCTGACAGCGCACGCGGTGGGCGCAACACCTCGCGCAGGTGGCCATCGACCCGCAGGCGCACCACCAGGCTCTGTTCGAAGGTTTCGATGTGGATATCCGAGGCACGCAGGCGCAGGGCCTGGCCGAACAGGCCGTTGATCAGGCGGATCACCGGGGCCTCGTCGTCGCTTTCCAGCAGGTCCTCGATGCGCGGCATCTCGTTCATCAGGCTGTCCAGGTCCACCTGCTCGCCAATGCCTTCGATCAGTGCCTCGGTGGCGTTGGCACCTGCCTGGTACAGCTGGCCCAGGCGTTCATCGAACAGTGCGGGTTCCAGGTATTCGAGCAGGTTGGGCTGGCCATGCACGCGCAACAGTTCCTGCAACTGCGCACTGTCGGCGTCGGGCCGCAGCCACAGCTGCCAGCCTTGCTCCCCCGGGGCCATGGCTACCCCGCTCTGCCGCGCCTGGCGATATGGCAGCATCACCAGTCACCGCCTTCCAGGCGCGCGCGGCTGGCAGGGAATACCTGCAGCAACTGCGGGCTGCCGGCGGCCAGGTCCGGCAGCTGCAGCGGCGTGGTCTGCTGCAAGGTGCGGTACTTGCCCTCGCTGAGCCCGGCCAGGCTCGGCTCGTCACGCAGGATACGCGGGCGAATGAACACCATCAGGTTCTGCTTGGTGTTCTTGCTGGCATCGGAGCGGAACAGCCGGCCCAGGTACGGGATGTCGCCCAGCAGCGGCACACGCTGGTTGCTGGTGCTCAGCTCGTCGGAGATCAGGCCGCCGAGAATGACCAGGCCGTTGTCCTCGACCATCACCTTGGTCTTGATCTCGCGCTTGTTGGTGATCACGTCGCTGGCCGCGCTGGAGTCGGCGATCGACGACACTTCCTGGACAATGTCCAGGCGCACGCTGTTGTCGATATTGATCTGCGGCTTGATGCGCAGCTTCACCCCGACTTCCTTGCGCTCGATGGTCTGGTACGGGTTGGCGTTGTTCTGGGTCACCGAACCGGTGACGAAGGGCACTTCCTGGCCGACCAGGATCGACGCCTCGGCATTGTCCAGGGTCAGCAGGGTGGGCGTGGACAGCAGGTTGAAGCCACTCTTGCCCTTCAGCGCATTGACCAGCATGGCAAAGTTGAAGCCACCGCCGAAATGGCCGATGCCAGCCGTCGCCCCGCTGGTCGACGACAGCAGCTCGCCCAGCGCCTCGCTGTCACCGCTGGCGGCCGCCCCGGCGATACTGGCGATGTTGACCCCGTTGCTGCCGAAATTGACGATGCCAGCACCGAACTTCTCATCGGCGAACAGCCACTGCACGCCCAGCTCCTGGGCACTGCTGTCGGAGACCTCGGCGATGATCGCCTCCACCACCACCTGGGCGCGGCGGATGTCCAATTTCTCGACGATGCTGCGGTAGGCCGCCAGCTCGCTGTCGGGGCCGACCATGACCACGGCGTTGGTGCCTTCCTCGTACTCCAGGCGGATACCACTGCCACCACCGGCAGCCACCAACGGCCGGTCCTTGGCCTCGGCTCCAGCAGCGCCTTCCGCCGCCACCATGCCCTCCTGGCTGAGGCCGCGCAGCACCTTGACCACTTCGCTGGCACTGGCGTGGCGCAGGTAGATCACCTGGGTGCCGGTGTTGTCCGCCACTTCGCCTGGGCGGTCGAGGTGCTGCAGCAAGCTGGCGATACGATCCAGGTTGCTGCGCCAGTCGGTCACCACCAGTTGCTGCGCTGCGGGGTAAGGGGTGATCACGCCCACCCGTGGATCGATCAGCGGCTTGAGAATACCGAGCACTTGTTCGCTGGCAGCATTGCGCACATTGAAAACCCGGGTAGCCACGCTGTCGCTGCCCTGCCCCTGCTGCCCGGCCGGCTCCACCGGCACCGGTTCCAGGCGCGCCGCCTGGTCGGGGACGATCTTCACGCTGCCGTTGGGCAGGTCGACAGCGGCATAGCCCTGGGCGCGCAGCTGCGCCAGGAAGATGTCGTAGATCGCATCGGCGTCGTGCATGTCGACGGTGCGCACAGTGACCTTGCCTTTGACCCGGGGGTCGACGATGAAGGTGGTGCCGGTAATGCGCGACACGCTGTCGATGAACTCGCCCAGATCGGTGTCGACAAAGTTCACCTCATACAGGGGCGTGCCGTTGTCGTCGAATACCGGCTCTTCGGCATTGGCGGCGGGCATGCCCATGGACAAGGCCAGGCTCAAGGCGGCCGCTAGGCAATATCTGACAGGCATCGTTCATCCTTGCCGCTTGAAGCCGGTCACGACGGGGCGTGGCGGCCAGGGCAAGCGTTCACGCCGCCCCTGGTTGTTGAAAATCAGGCCATCGCTGTCGATGTCCTGCAGCACGATCCCGGGTGCCAGGCGCTGGCCACGGGCCAGGGTGCGCACCTGCTCGCCATAGCGCAGCACTACCACGCTGGCAGCCAACGGCTGGGCCTTGAGGCCGCCGAGGTAGTGCAGCGGCAGGCGGGTAAGGGCAATGGCGCCGTCATCGACGGGCAGCTGCCAGTGGCCGACCATCAACCCGGGAAGCGGCGTGTCGGCCATGCCGGGTGCAATCGCTGGTTGCGGCTGGCGGCTCAGTTGCAGCACGCACTGGGCGGCCAGCCAGCCGGCCAGGGTCAGGCCAGCGCCAGTGAGCAGGCGCGAGATGAGCATCACGAGGCCAACTGCCGTGGGTGCCAACCCGGGTGCCCCTGTACGTAGCGCACTTCGGGCAATTGCAGCGGCGCCAATTGCCAGTCCGCAGGCTGGCGGGCGAGCCAGGCCTCAACGCGTTGCCACAGGGGCTCACCCGCCTGGGCCTGGAATTGCAGGCCGAAGGTGCGGCACAGGCCCGGTAGCGGTGCCAGGTCGCTGATGCGCTTGCCTTGCGGGCTGTAGCTGACCCGCCAGGGCTGGCCCTGCCAGCGCGGCAGGTCCTGGCTGTTGTCCAGCAGCAACGGGTCGCCGAACAGTTGCTCCGCCGCGTTCTCCAGCACCTGCTCGACCTGCCGCGCTGGCGCTTCGACCACCGGGGCCGGGTAGCCACCGGTGAGGCTGATCAAGTGTTCGCGGGTAATGGCCGCCCCTGCTGGCAGCGGGTAGTCATAACGCAGGCCGGGCAGCAGCACCGGCATGTCGCTGTCGCCGGCCAGGGCTTGATGCAGCAGGCGGTCCCAGCTGCCGCCCCGAGTATCGCGGCGCCACAGGGCCTGGGGCGCGCGGGCCAACGGTTGATCGAGCCAGGCCGCATGGCCGGCGCGCTGTTGACGCAGCTCGGCCTGCAATGGCGCGACACGCAGCTGCGCCGCGGGGGCCAACTGCTGCTCGAAGGCTGGGAAGAATCGCCCGTCGAACTGCCACGCCCCGGCCACCCGCCGACAACGTAGACGGAAGGCGCCGCTCCCTCGGCAACCGGCGAACAGCACCGGTACCCGGCGGCCGCTGGCTTGGGTCACTTCAACCGGCGCCGGCCACAAATCCTGGCCACGGGCAGATAACAGCACGTCGATCTGCGGTACCCGCTCGGCCAGCCAGAGCCCTGGGCCAGTGCCCGCATCGGCCAGGGCCACTACCAGGTCGGCGTCGCGCCGGGCCTGCTCGAACACTGGCTGGAGCGCCTGGTACCACTGCTTGAGCGACGCTTTCTGGTCCTGGGCGTAGGGGTCGGTGACACCGACCACGGCGACCCGGGCACCGCCCCGCTCGAAGATATGCAAGTTGTCCAGGCCCAGGGCCTGGCGTTGCCCCTCTGCCAGCCCGGCCCCCAGGGTGATGGCGCTAGCCTGGCGATACAGGCCTGGGCAACGTTGCGGCCACAGCACGCGCTCGTCGCTGCTGACCCGCGCGTCGATTCCCAGCAGCTGGCTGCCCTGCACACCGCTTTCGCCCTGGGTCAGGTAGGCCAGGCCACTGCCATTCCAACCCTGGCCGTTCTCCAGGGTCAGGCTGTTGCCCGCCCCGGCCTCGCCGCGCAACTGCTCCAGCAACGCCGCCAGCACTGCATAGCCGCCCAGCTGGGCAGACGCCGCCTGGCCGGCGTCGAGCAGTGACGCCAGTTGCGGGTGGGCGACGCTGGCGTTGCTGCCGGTCATCCATGGCGCGCGGCCCAGATGGCTGACCGGCCCCAGGCGCGTGGCCGGCACCACGGCCAGGCCAGGCTGGCGGGCATCGAGGGTATCAGCCACGTACAGCAGGTCGAGGCCGGCATTACCGCGCGCTTGCCCAGGAAAGGCGGAGCAGGCGCCGAGCAACGGCGCCAAGGCACCGACACCCATCCAGCCGATCACTTCGCGCCTGTGCACACTGCTTGCCATCGAACCCGCCATCCTTTTCCATGTTCATTCAGGGCACCGGATGTTGCGGCGTTGGCATTACAGTTTGATGGCAGAAATCCGACAACCATTCCAAACTGATCTGTCGATCATGTTTTTAAGCGCCCGGTGTTTTAAAGGCGCGTTCACATTTCTGCCAATGAATCATCATATTTGCCCACTAAAGTCGCGGTTTCCTCCAACTCAGCCAACATAAGGACACCCTGATGAGTCGAGATACCGGCGACAACCTGGACCGGAACCACAGCGGCAACCTGCCGATGGCCCGCGTCATGGACGCCTACCTGAGCCGCCGCAGCGTGATGCGCGGCAGCCTGGGCGCTGCCATCGCCATGATTGCCGGTACCGGCCTGACAGGCTGCTTCGACAGTGGCGGTTCGGATCATGATGATCCGATCACCGAGCCGGAAGTGCCAAAACTGGCGCTGGGCTTCCAGTCCATCCCCGGCTCGCGCACCGATGCCTGCGTGGTTGCCGCTGGCTACAGCGCCTACGTGCTGGCGCCATGGGGCACGCCGATCAACAGCAACGGCAACCCGTGGAAGGCCGACGGCAGCAATACCTCGACCGACCAGGCCAACGCCATGGGCATGCACCACGACGGCATGCACTTCTTCCCCATCAACGGCAGCTCGGAAGACGGCCTGCTGGCAATCAACTTCGAGTACATCGACACCGCTGCCCTGCACCCGGCCGGCCCGACCACCGATATCGACGGCAAACGCCCGGCCGAGGAAGTACGCAAGGAAATCAACGCCCACGGCGCCGGTGTAGTGCGCTTGCAGAAGGTCAGCGGGCGCTGGCAGGTGGTCGACAACGACCCGCTCAACCGCCGCTTCACCACGGCCTCGCGCATGGAAATCACCGGCCCCCTGCGCGGCACCGATCACGTGAAGACCAAGTATTCGCCGGACGGCACCCACTGCCGCGGCACCAACAACAACTGCGGCAACGGCTACACCCCGTGGGGCACCTACCTGACCTGTGAAGAGAACTGGCCAGGTATTTTCGTCAACAAAGGTACCCGCCCCGAAGACCAGCGCCGTATTGGCGTGAGCACTTCCAGCGGCCAGTACAAATGGGAAACCGCGGCGGGTGACAGCAGCGAGGTAGCCGACGAATTCGCCCGTTTCGACGTCACCGTCAAAGGTGCCAGCGCCACCGACGACTATCGCAACGAAGCCAGCACCTACGGCTACATCGTCGAGATCGACCCGTACAACAGCGCCACCCTGGCCACCAAGCGCACCGCGCTGGGCCGTTTCCGTCACGAGGGCTGCGCCCCGGGCCTGGCGGTCGCCGGCAAGCCGCTGGTGTGGTACATGGGTGACGACTCGAACAACGAGTACCTGTACAAGTGGGTGTCCAACGCCGTGTGGGATGCCGCCGACGCCAACCCGGCCGACCGCCTGGCCACCGGCGCCAAGTACCTCGACCAGGGCAAGCTGTACGTGGCGCGCTTCAATGCCGATGGCAGCGGGGTATGGTTGCTGCTGGACGTCGCCACCACGACCACTGCCGGCAGCACCCTGGGCGCCCTGTATGGCGACCTGCCGGGGATCATCCTCAACACCCGCGGCGCCGCCGATGCCGTAGGCGCCACGCCGATGGATCGCCCGGAATGGACCACGGTCAACCCGCTGAACGGCGACGTGTACCTGACCCTGACCAACAACAGCGCACGCACTCCGGACAAGGTCGATGCTGCCAACCCGCGCGGCCCGAACCGTCACGGCCATATCATTCGCTGGCACGACAGCGACGACCAGCTGAGCTTCACCTGGGACATCTTCGTGTTCGGCGCCAACGCGGCCGGCAGCGCCGACATCAACCGCTCGGGCCTGACCGAACTGAACCAGTTCGCCAGCCCTGACGGCATGAGCTTCGATAGCCGTGGCGTGCTGTGGTTCGAGACCGACAACGGCGAGAGCACGGTGACCGACTACACCAATGACCAGCTGTTGGCAGTGATCCCGACCAACCTGGTCGATGCCAGCGGCAAGCAGGTGCCGGTGAACGCGCAGAACCAGGTGGACCTGCGCCGCTTTTTCGTCGGCCCGAATGGTTGCGAGGTGACCGGCATTACCTTCACCCCCGACAACAAGACGCTGTTCGTCAACATCCAGCACCCGGACAACTGGCCGTATACCGACAAGGCCACCGATGCCACCCCGGCGGGGACCACGGTAAGGCCGCGAGCGGCGACGGTGGTGATCCAGCGTATCGATGGCGGCGAGATCGGCACCGCCTGAAAGAGCGCCGGTCAGTCAGCCTTGTGCTGGCTGTGCCGGCCTCTTCGCGGGTAAACCCGCTCCCACAGGTACTGCACAGGGTTCAAAAACTGTGCGGTCTCTGTGGGAGCGGGTTTACCCGCGAAGAGGCCGGCGAATATTACCAAACAATCGGCTCCCGGCTGCGCACCCGCACCTGCTGCGCAGGCACCCGCGCATGCCATTGCACAACGCCCAGCGCCTCCACCTGGAACTCGCTACGTATCACCCGCCCTTCCTCGGCGAACGACAGCTGCAACAGGAAATACCCGCTGTTCAGCAGCAGCCCTTCGCTCAGCCGCTCGAAGGTTTCATCATCCACCGCCCCCAGTGCCTGGCGCAGCGCCGCCGCATCCGCATACCCAGACGCCGGTCGGCCGCTGATGATGCGGCTGAGCAGCGAACGCGGGTAACGCCCTTCGTACAGCGCCTCCAGCAAAGGCAGATGCGCCAACCCCAGGGCATTGGCATTCAGCCGCCAGCCCGTGGTCTGCGGCAAGGCACACAGCATCGGGTAGCGCCCCTCACGGCTGGCATCCGGCTCCAGCAACAGGTTCAGCTCGCTGGTGTCGAGCATCGGTTGGTTGGCCGCCAACCGCGCGGGCTGCTGGCGCAGGTACTGGCCACTCTCGGCGCCCTGCAGGCGGGCATCGCTATCCGCATCGAGCCAGTCGGCCAAGGCATCGACCAGGCGTTCGGCCGCCATGTCGTCGCCCAGCAGGTAGCGCAACTGGCGTTCGGCGCGCTCACCATCCGCCCCGAGCAGCGCGTTGACATTGAAGCAGCTGTGCTGGTCGCGCACCTGCAGCTGCGCTTGGCCGCCACCAAAGTCATAGTTCAATGGCTGCCCGCGCAAGGCCTGCCAGAACAACGGGCTGAGCCGCCAGGCGGGATCAAGCAGGGCCTGCTCGGCATAGGCCAGGCCGGCCTGTTCCATGGCCCGTGCCTGCACCCGTTGATGCAACAGGCGCACCTCATCCACCTGACGCCGGCCATCTTCCACCAGCCAGGCCATGCCCGCCGCCAGCATCGCCAGCACCACCATCACCATCAGCAGGGCCGCCCCCTGCTGTTGTCTGCCACCCATCCGTGCGCACCTCACCCGCGAATGAAAACGCCAGTCAACACCTCGGGTGTTGCAGCGAGATGGCAGCCACCATCCGTCATGTGCCCGTCATCTACACAAGGCACGATTGCCCTTCCTTTTCATGGCCTTACAGGAGTGGTCGCAATGGGTGGCATTGGAATCTGGCAACTGGTGATCGTACTGCTGATCGTATTCCTGCTGTTTGGTACCAAGCGCCTCAAGGGCCTGGGCAGCGACGTGGGCGAGGCGATCCAGGGCTTTCGCAAGTCCATGGGCGGCGACAATGGCGCCAACGCCGCAGGCCACCCGCAGGTGCAGCAGCAATGCCCGCTGACCGGCCAGGCGGCGCAGCAGCAACAAGCGGAACGCCAGGCCTGATGTTCGAGGTAGGCTTCAGCGAGCTGCTGCTGGTCGGCATCGTCGCATTGTTGGTGCTAGGCCCGGAGCGCCTGCCGCAGGCGGCACGCACGCTCGGGCGTGGCCTGGGCCAGGCGCGCCGGGCGATGCAGGCCTTGCGCACGCAGGTGGAACGGGAGATCGAACTGCCTGGCTTCGACAACGCCCCGTTGCAGCGCCTGGAACAGGAAATTCGCCAAGGCGTGCGCCTGAGTGCAGCCCCCAGCCAAGGCGCGACCACGGTAACGCAGCCCAGGGAGAATGCCTGATGAGCATGGCCACGGAAGCGCTTGCCGGCATGCCGCTGACCGAGCACCTGCGCGACCTGCGCAAACGCCTGGTGCGCTGCCTGGGGCTGGTCGCGCTGCTGTTCGCCGGCCTGTTCCCCTTCGCCCAAACCCTGTACACCCTGGTTTCCGAACCGCTGCGGCGCTTTCTGCCGGAAGGCGCCAGCATGATTGCCACCAGTGTCACCTCGCCGTTTCTGACGCCGTTCAAGCTGACCGCGATGTGCGCGCTGTTCGTTGCCATGCCGCTGCTGCTGCACCAGGCCTGGGGTTTCATGGCGCCCGGGCTGTATCGCCGCGAACGGCGCATTGCCCTGCCGTTGCTGGTGTCGAGTATCGTGCTGTTCTATGCCGGCATGGCCTTCGCGTTCTTCCTGGTGTTCCCGATGATGTTCGGCTTCTTTGCCAGCGTGACGCCCGAAGGCGTAGCGATGATGACCGACATCAGCCAGTACCTGGACTTCATCCTGGCGCTGTTCCTGGCGTTCGGGCTGGCGTTCGAGATCCCGGTGGCGACCTTCATCGTGGTCTGGGTGGGGTTGGCCGATGTGGCCACGTTGCGGCGCAGCAGGCCCTACGTGATCGTCGGCTGCTTTGTGGTGGGGATGATCCTGACGCCGCCGGATGTGTTTTCGCAGACGATGTTGGCGGTGCCGATGTGGCTGCTGTTCGAGGTGGGGTTGCTGGCTTGTGGGTGGCTGAAGCGCCCCGGGCAGGGCAAGGAGATTGTGGCTGGATTGTAGGGCCTCTTCGCGGGTAAACCCGCTCCCACAGGGATCGCACAATTTCCGAGGGTTGTGCGGTCCCTGTGGGAGCGGGTTTACCCGCGAAGAGCCTTGATGCGACCTAGAACTCGGCGAGCCGCCAGACCTCGTAGGCTGGCGTCTCGTACGGGTGGCTCTGCCTGAGCGCAGCGACGACCTGGGCAATCAGCTCGTCGGCCACCACCAGCTCCACCTTCCACTCCTCCACCACCTCGACCTGGCCGGTTTGCCCGAGGTACGGCTGGCTGCCGTCCAACGGGCGGAACTGGCCCTGGCCCAGGGTCTGCCAGGCACAGTGGTCATAGTCGCCGATGCGCCCGCCACCTGCGGCGAACACAGCAGCCTTGACCACTTCGACGTGGCTGGCGGGGACGAAGAAGGCGAGCTTGTACACGCCTTAGTTCACCCACACCCGGGCATTACGGAACATGCGCATCAGCGCGGCATCTTCCTGCCACTCGTCCGGGCGCCAGGAGTTCTGCACGGCGCGGAACACCCGCTCCGGGTGCGGCATCATGATGGTCACGCGGCCGTCGCGGCTGGTCAGGCCGGTGATACCACGCGGCGAGCCGTTCGGGTTGGCCGGATAGGCTTCGGTGACCTTGCCGTGGTTGTCGACGTAGCGCAGGGCCACGCAGCCGGACAGGTCCGCAGCCAGCAGGGCCTCTTCGCTGGCGAATTCGGCATGGCCTTCACCGTGGGCGATGGCGATCGGCATGCGCGAACCGGCCATGCCCTGCAGGAAGATCGAGTTGGACTTCTGCACCTCGACCATGGCCACACGCGCCTCGAACTGCTCCGAGCGGTTGCGCACGAAGTGCGGCCAGTGCTCGGTGCCCGGGATCAGCTCGTGCAGGTTGGACATCATCTGGCAACCGTTGCACACGCCCAGGGCAAAGCTGTCGGTACGCGCGAAGAAGGCCTGGAAGGCATCGCGGGCGCGGCTGTTGAACAGCGCCGACTTGGCCCAGCCTTCACCGGCACCCAGCACGTCGCCGTAAGAGAAGCCGCCGCAGGCGACCAGGCCCTTGAACGCCTCGAAGTCGACCCGGCCAGCGAGGATGTCGCTCATGTGCACGTCGATGGCAGCGAAACCGGCGCGGTCGAAGGCGGCAGCCATCTCGACCTGGCCGTTGACGCCCTGCTCGCGCAGGATCGCCACTTGCGGGCGAATGCCTTTCTTGATGTACGGTGCGGCGATGTCGTCGTTGACGTCGAAGCCCAGCTTGACCGACAGGCCCGGGTTGTCTTCCTCGAGCAGCAGGTCGAATTCCTGGTCGGCGCAGTCGGCGTTGTCGCGCAGGCGCTGGATCTGGTAGCTGGTTTCAGCCCACTGGCGCTGCAGCATGCGGCGGTCGTCGTCGAACAGCACTTCGCCGTTCAGGCTGATGGACACCTCACCGTTGTTGACCGGCTTGCCGATCACGGCAACGCATTCTTCGCCCAGGCCAGCGGCGCTGAACTGTGCCAGCACGTCCGGGGTGGCATCCTGGCGAACCTGGATGACCGCGCCCAGCTCTTCGTTGAAGAGGATGGCCGCCACGTCGGCCTTGCTGTCGGTCAGCGGGTCCAGGTGCAGGTCGAGGCCGCAGTGGCCGGCGAAAGCCATTTCCAGCACGGTGGTGATCAGGCCACCATCGGAACGGTCGTGGTAGGCCAGCAGGTGACCGTCGGCGTTCAGGCCCTGGATCACGGCGAAGAATGCCTTCAGGTCTTCGGCATCGTCGACGTCCGGAGCCTCGGCGCCGAGCTTGCCGTAGGTCTGGGCCAGGATCGAGGCGCCCATGCGGTTCTTGCCGCGGCCCAGGTCGATCAGGATCAGGTCGGTCTCGCCCTTGTCCATGCGCAGTTGCGGGGTCAGGGTGCTGCGGATGTCGACCACCGGGGCGAAGCCGCTGACGATCAGCGACATCGGCGCGGTGACGCTCTTCTCGACACCGTCCTCGCTCCACTTGGTCTTCATCGACATGGAGTCCTTGCCGACCGGAATGGTCAGGCCCAGCTCCGGGCACAGCTCCATGCCGACGGCCTTGACGGTGTCGTACAGGCGGGCATCTTCACCGGGGTGGCCGGCAGCGGACATCCAGTTGGCCGACAGCTTGATGTCGGAAAGTTTCTCGATACGCGCGCCGGCCAGGTTGGTCAGCACCTCGCCGATGGCCATGCGGCCCGACGCCGGGGCGTCCAGCAGGGCCAGCGGGGTACGTTCGCCCATGGCCATGGCTTCACCGGTGTAGACGTCGAAGCTGGTGGCGGTGACGGCGCAGTCGGCCACCGGTACCTGCCACGGGCCGACCATCTGGTCGCGGGCCACCAGGCCGGTGATGGTGCGGTCGCCGATGGTGATCAGGAAGCTCTTGCTGGCCACAGCCGGGTGGCTGAGCACGCGCTGTACGGCTGTGTCCAGGTCCAGCTGGCTCGGGTCGAAATCATCGCCCAGCTCGGCTTCGCGGGTAACCGAACGGTGCATGCGCGGCGGCTTGCCCAGCAGCACGTCCAGCGGCATGTCCACCGGGGTGTTGCCGAAGTGGCTGTCGGTAACGGTCAGGTGCGGTTCTGCAGTGGCTTCGCCGACTACCGCGAACGGGCAGCGCTCGCGCTCGCAGATGGCCTGGAAGCGCTCGAAGTCCTCGGCGCTGACGGCCAGCACGTAACGTTCCTGCGACTCGTTGCTCCAGATTTCGTGCGGGGCCATGCCCGGCTCGTCATTGGGCACGTTGCGCAGTTCGAAGCGGCCGCCACGGCCACCGTCGTTGACCAGCTCGGGGAAGGCGTTGGAGATACCGCCAGCGCCAACGTCATGGATGAAGGCGATCGGGTTCTTGTCGCCCAGCTGCCAGCAACGGTCGATGACCTCCTGGCAGCGGCGTTCCATTTCAGGGTTTTCGCGCTGTACCGAAGCGAAGTCGAGATCGGCCGAGCTGGCACCGGTGGCCACCGACGAAGCGGCACCGCCGCCCAGGCCGATCAGCATGGCCGGGCCACCGAGCACGATCAGCTTGGCGCCGACGGTGATCTCGCCCTTCTGAACGTGGTCTTCACGGATGTTGCCCATGCCGCCGGCGAGCATGATCGGCTTGTGGTAGCCGCGTACTTCTTCACCGCGCGGGGTGTTGATGGCCTGCTCGAAGGTACGGAAGTAGCCGGTCAGGGCCGGGCGACCGAATTCGTTGTTGAACGCGGCGCCACCCAGTGGGCCTTCGACCATGATGTCGAGGGCGTCGACAATGCGGCCGGGCTTGCCGTAGTTCTGCTCCCACGGCTGTTCGAAGCCCGGGATGCGCAGGTTGGACACGGTGAAACCGGTCAGGCCAGCCTTGGGCTTGGCACCACGGCCGGTGGCGCCTTCGTCGCGGATTTCGCCGCCCGAGCCGGTGGACGCACCGGAGAACGGCGCGATGGCGGTCGGGTGGTTGTGGGTTTCCACCTTCATCAGGATGTGCACCGGCTCCTGCACCGCGCCGTACTGGCGGGTTTCAGGGTTCGGGAAGAAGCGGCCGGCCACGTTGCCGACGATCACCGAGGCGTTGTCCTTGTACGCAGACAGCACGCCTTCGCTGTGCATCTGGTAGGTGTTCTTGATCATGCCGAACAGGCTTTTTTCCTGGGCCTGGCCGTCGATGTCCCAACTGGCGTTGAAGATCTTGTGGCGGCAGTGCTCGGAGTTGGCCTGGGCGAACATCATCAGTTCGATGTCGTTCGGGTTGCGCTTGAGGCCCTGGAAGGCGTTGACCAGGTAGTCGATCTCGTCTTCGGCCAGGGCCAAGCCCAGGTCGATGTTGGCCTTGGCCAGGGCGTCACGGCCGCCGGCCAGGATGTCCACCGAGGTCATCGGCTTGGGCTGGGCGTGGCTGAACATGTCAGCGGCCTGCTCCAGCTGGCCGAGCACGCGCTGGGTCATGCGGTCGTGCAGTTCGGCAGCGATCAGCTCGGCATCGGCGGCGCTCAGGTCGCCGGCGACGTAGTAGGCGATACCGCGCTCCAGGCGCTGGATGGCCTGCAGGCCGCAGTTGTGGGCGATGTCGCTGGCCTTGCTGGCCCACGGCGAGATGGTGCCCAGGCGCGGTACGACCAGGAACAGGCGGCCGCTCGGCTCCTGTACCGGCACGCTCGGGCCGTACTTGAGCAGACGGCCCAGCACCTGCTGCTGGTCGGCGGTCAGCTCGCCGTCGACATCGGCGAAGTGGGCGAATTCGGCATACAAACCAGTAACAGCGGGGACTTTCTGGCTCAGTTGCTCGAGTAATTTACCGTGGCGAAAGGCAGAAAGGGCAGGAGCGCCGCGCAGGATCAACATCGTCGGGACAGCCTCAGGAAGGGGTGTGCTTAGAGGCCGTGCATTCTAGCCTAATTCGAAGGGTTTCGGCACCCGCTCTAAGCCACGACTGCCGGGCGGTGGAACCGGACTTCGGGGTCAGATTTCCAGGGGGCCCGGCATGACAGATTCAGCGCCTGTGAGATCGAGCGCCGCACGCGCAGCTCGCGAAGCGCCGCGCGGGCGGCGCTCGATCTCACCGGCACTCCACATCTTCAGGCCGACACCCGCAGCACACAATGCGCTACCAGACAAGCTAACAGTTGTCGAGATATGGTTGGGCCAGTCCTTTGCGTATACTGCAACCTATGTTCGCCCACACTGCTTTGCGCCAGCGTTGCGCCAGATGGCTTTTCGCAACCGGACTCTTTCTGCTGCTCGGTGCCTGCGTTGAAAAACCCAGCACCCTCGAGCGCGTGAAGGAGGATGGCGTGCTGCGCGTGATCACCCGCAACAGCCCGGCCACCTACTTCCAGGACCGCAACGGCGAAACCGGCTTCGAGTACGAGTTGGTCCAGCACTTCGCCGACGATCTCGGCGTGAAGCTGCAGATCGAGACCGCCGACAACCTAGACGAACTGTACGACGCCCTCGGCAAGCCCTCCGGCCCGGTGCTGGCGGCGGCCGGCCTGGTCAGCAGCGAACGGCGCAAGGCCCAGGTCAGGTATTCCCACCCTTACCTGGACGTGACCCCCCAGGTCATCTACCGCAACGGCCGCCCCCGCCCTACCGACGCCAACGGCCTGATCGGCAAGAAGATCATGGTGCTCAAGGGCAGCAGCCATGCCGACCAGCTGGCCGAGCTGAAAAAGCAGTATCCGGCCCTGGAATACGAAGAATCCGACGCCGTCGAGGTGGTCGACCTGCTGCGCATGGTCGACGAAGGGCAGATCGATCTGACCCTGGTCGATTCCAACGAACTGGCGATGAACCAGGTGTACTTCCCCAACGTGCGGGTGGCCTTCGACCTGGGCGACACCCGCGACCAGCGCTGGGCAGTCGCCGCCGGCGAAGACAACAGCCTGCTCAACGAGATCAACGAATTCCTCGACAAGGCGCAGAAGAACGGCACCCTGCAGCGCCTGAAAGACCGCTACTACGGCCATGTCGACGTACTGGGCTATGTCGGCGCCTACACCTTCGCCCAGCACCTGCAGCAGCGCCTGCCCAAGTACGAGAAGCACTTCAAGAGCTACGCCAAGGTCGAGCAGGTTGACTGGCGCCTGCTCGCGGCCATCGGCTACCAGGAGTCGATGTGGCAGCCGGAAGTCACCTCCAAGACCGGCGTACGCGGCCTGATGATGCTGACCCAGCGCACCGCCCAAGCGATGGGCGTGTCCAACCGCCTGGACCCGAAGCAGAGCATCCAGGGCGGCGCCAAGTACTTCATGAAGATCAAGGAAGAACTCGACGACAGCATCCAGGAGCCGGACCGCACCTGGTTCGCCCTGGCCGCCTACAACGTCGGCACCGGCCACCTGGAAGACGCGCGCACCCTGGCCAAGCGCGAGAAGCTCAACCCGAACAAGTGGCTGGACGTGAAGAAGATGCTGCCGCGCCTGTCGCAGAAGCAGTGGTATCGGCAGACCAAGTACGGCTATGCCCGTGGCGGCGAACCGGTGCATTTCGTGGCCAACATCCGCCGTTACTACGACATTCTCACCTGGGTGACCCAGCCGCAGCTCGAAGGCCAGATGGCCGAGGGCAACCTGCATGTGCCGGGGGTGAACAAGGACAAGCCGGCGGAACAGTCGCCACCGATGTAGGCCTGTACTGGTCTTTTCGCGGGCGTGCCCGCCCTCCCACAGGTGCGGCCACTGGCCCCAACGGAGTGGTATTGCTGTAGCGGCCGGTGCAGGTCAGCCCTTGGCCCGGCGCGCCCTGAAGAACTCAGTCAGGATCTGCCCGCACTCCTCGGCCAGCACCCCGCCCTCCACCATCACCCGGTGGTTGAGAAAACCCTGCCCGAAGAACTGCCCCTGGCTCTGCACGATCCCCGCCTTGGGTTCCAGCGCGCCATACACCACCCGCATGACCCGCGAATGCACGATCAGCCCTGCACACATGCTGCAGGGTTCCAGGGTCACGTATAGGGTGCTGCCAGGCAGGCGGTAATTGCTGGCCGACCTGGCCGCCGCCCTGATCGCCACCATCTCGGCATGCGCGCTGGGGTCACTGTCGATGATCGGCCGGTTGAAACCCTGGCCGATCACCTGGCCATGCTGTACCAGTACCGCGCCCACCGGCACTTCGCCCAGGGCCGCGCCCTCGGCGGCCAGGGCCAGGGCCAGGCGCATGAATTCCTGATCGCGGCTGCGGTCGATGATCTGCGGGCGCATCAGACCACCGCGATCGCGGCCATCAGGCCGGTTTCCATGTGGTCGATGACGTGGCAGTGGAACATCCAGGTGCCCGGGTTATCCGCCACCAGCGCCACCTGGGCGCGCTCGTTACGGCCCAGCAGGTAGGTGTCGGTGAACCACGGCTCCTTGATGTCGTGGCGGTTCGAGGCAATCACCTTGAAACTCATGCCATGCAGGTGGATCGGGTGCTGGTACTGGGTCATGTTCTTCAGCTCGAAGATGTAGCTCTTGCCCTTCTTCAACGTGGCGATCGGCCGGTCGGCGCAGGTCTTGTCGGTGATGTCCCAGGCCTGGCCGTTGATCTGCCACATGCTCGAGGGTTTGTCCTGGTCTGTGCTGACAGAAACCTTGGCCGCCCATTCGAAATTGAAGTTGAGCTTTTCGGCGTTCTCCAGATCCGGTTCGGCAATCGGGTTGGGCGGCAGCGCCGGCGGCCAGTCGCTTGGTGCATCGCTGCTGGGCAGCGAACGCAGCGTGCCCAGGCGGACAAAGCCGTCACGCAGGGAGATCTCCTCGCCTGCCTGGGGAATGCGGATGGCCAGGCAGATCCGCATGCCTGGGCCAAGCCAGTAGTCGTCGTCCAGCGGCCGTGGCGTCACCGGGTTGCCGTCCAGGGCATAGATCATTGCCTCACAATTGCCCTTGAGGTTGATGCGGTAGGTCCAGGTGTTGTCCAGGTTCAACAGGCGCACACGCACCACTTGCCCGGCCGGCAGCTCGGTGACCGAATCGGCCTGGCCATTGATGGTGATCAACCGCCCGGCGGTGCCGTTGCGCGCGGCCTCGCGGGGGATGCTGAACGGCAGCCAGGCGCCCTGCTCGTCCACGTGCCAGTTCTTCAGGCTCAGGGTACGTTCATGGCGGAACCCGGTGGGTTCGCGCTCCTCGACGATCAGCGGGCCGACCAGGCCGCGACCCAGCTCCTCGGAGCTGCTGACATGCGGGTGGTACCAGTAGCTGCCGGCATCCGGCACGCGGAACTTGTAGTCGAAGTACTCGCCCGGCTTGACCGGCAGCTGCGACACATAAGGCACGCCGTCCATTTCCAGCGGCAGGCGAATGCCGTGCCAATGGATGGTGGTTTCCACCGGCAGGTGGTTGATGAAGCGCACCCGCAGCCAGGTACCCTGGCGCACCCGCAGCTCGGTGCCCGGGGCCGAGGGGCCAAACGCCCAGGCCTCGGTCTTGAACCCCGGTACCAGCTCGACATCCAGCGGCGCGGCGATCAATTCGTAATCATGCCCGGCATTGTCGTCCTCGACCCGGCCCAGCCAGTAACGCGCCGCGCCACCGGCGCCCAGGCCAACCACAACCAGGCCGGTCAGGCCTTTGAGCATTTGTCGACGGGTGAAGGACATCGGTGCGGGTACCTCATGTTCTGCGCAATCAAGCTGCCAGCATGGCTGGCGATGAAGGGCGAATACGATACACCTGCAAATGGGAAAGATTAAGTGAAGTCTCTGGCAACCCCGCCCGCAGCCTTGCCATCGGCACTGCCATCGGCACTGCCATCGGGGGCCAGGCAAAGCTCGTTGAACCACCGCTGGTCATCGCTGGACGGCGCGCGCAAGGCCGCCTGCAGCAATTGCGGGTCGAGCAGGACGTTCAGGTTCTGCAAGCGCGTGGCGGTGTCGGGGTGGGTATCGAACGGATGGGTAATGGTCAGCGCCAGCGCCTCTTCACCCAGTTGCAACGGGGCGCGTTGCAAGTGCAACGCCAACGCCTGCGGCAGGCCTTCGCCACCGCGAGCATGCAGTAACCCATCGATCACCCGGCCCAGGGCAATCGCCCGCAGCAACGCCTGGATGAACAGCTTCGGCCCACCGACCTCGGCACCCGCCCGGTCGGCCAGCAATTCCTGCGCCCGCCCCCAATGGTGCACCGCAACCTGGAAGTGATGCAGGAACTGCCCGGCCATCCACAGGATCGGGCGCACCGCCCAAGGCGGGGCGCTGTCGGCGCCGAGCATGGCCTGATAGTGCGCATACATCAGGCTGAAACGCGCGCAGATCTCACTCCCTCGCTCAGTGTCACGGCGGCGGAAATGGCCCAGCTCATGGCCGATCAGCGCAGCCGCCTCCGCCTGGCTCATGGCCGTCAGGCAAGGCAGCGGCAGATACAGGGTCCGCCCGCTGAGCTGGCTGCCGCTGGGCTGCAGCACGACAGGCACGCTGGTGACGAAAAAGCCTTGATCAAGCCCGACCACGATATGGTCGGGCACAGGCGCATGCAGTTGCGCAGCCAGGCCCTCGACCCAGCGCCACAGCGCTGGCGCCGCCTGCCTGTGGAGTGGCCGGCCAAGAAAGCTCGCACTCGGCGCGCCCATGCCCGGCCACTGTTGGCGCAAGCGCCAGAGGGTGCGCATGCAGACGAAGAGCACAGACGTCAGCGGCAGCACCACGATCAGAACGGTCAGGCCGCCCTGCGCGGCTTGGCTCAGCCCGAGGCTGGTCTCATAGAGCAATGACAGGCTCAGCGAGCCGGCGAGCAGGACCAGGTAGGCACTCAGCCAGCGGCCCAGCACCAGCCAGTTGGCGGTCATGTGGCCGTGCAGGTACTGCGCTGAGCGTAGCGCTCGCCAGGCGTCGATCCTCAGCCTGAGCCAGGCGCCGATACCGGTGAACAAAGCCCCCAGTGCCAACCAGCCGCTGAGGCTGGCCATCCATTTACGCACGCCCAGCCAGTGACGGTCGGCGTCGAGCACGGCTAACTGCGCCTGCAGCGCTTCGCGCCTGTCGAGGCGCCCGTTGAGCTGCTTGCGCGCGGCCCAAGGCAGGCTTTGCAGCAAGGCATCGCTGGGTGCAGCCAGCCATTGGCGGATGATCCGTGCCTGCTCCTGCGCCGTGTCGGCGCGCCAATGTTGCAGCTGCCCCCAGCCGAACAGCGCCAGTGGCAGCAACAGCAGGGCCAGGCCCCAACCCAGGCGCCTCATCGCCAGCACACGCCGCTAGTCCCGACCCGGCTCATCTGGCCGTTTCGCCCAGGCGCGCCACGCCCGGAAACAGCTGCGCCAAGCTCCGCCTGGCCTGGGCCGCCTGCACATAGGCATAAAGCAGATCCACCAGTTCCTGCAGGCTCAGGCGGCGCCCGCCCACCACGGGCGTGCACAACCACAGCCTGACCCGCAAGCCGCCCGCGATGGCCACCGCGTCAGGCGAGGCCAATGCCTTGAAACAGGCCGGCGCCAGGGCGGGCGCGTGGCTGAACGCCGACACGGTAAAGATCAGCCGGGTGGTGAAATAACCCTGCTCGACCTCGAAGCCGTCAAAGTCATGCAGGGGTGTCGGTGCCTGTGCGTTGGCAAAGCACAGCGTATCGGGCGTCACGCTCAGCACCCGCTTGCCGTGCCGGCGGTAGAGCACGGCGGCGCAGGCCAGCGCCGCCACCCCGGCACCGACCAAGGCGAGGCCGAAACCAGCCAGCAGCCAGATGGCACCGCGGCTGGCATTGGCACTGAACTGCACCGCCAGGGCGACCAGCCAGGCCCCCAGTCCGCCGAGCAACAGGCCAATCACGGCGCAGGCCAGCGCCTTGCCGAGCGAGTGTTCCAGCAGTTCGAAGCTGTCGGTGGGGCCGTCGGCCTGCGCCTGCAGGTACGTCAGGTGAGCTTCGCGTTCGTCGTTATCCATCAGCCTGCAGCAGCTCCAGTTGCCGTTGTGCATGTGCCGCATCGCGATAGGCCGCCAGCACCGCAAGCACTTCCTCGTTGTCCAGCTTGCGCCCGTTGCTGGCCAGGCCTGCGGACATGATGCGGATCTGCGGGCGCGGTTTTTTCAGCACCATGGCCTGGTTGCCGAAGAACTGCAGTTTCACCACATGATGCTTCGGCAGGGCGGCTTCGCTGCTCATCTCCAGCGTCTGCACCGTGACCAGCCCTTCATCCTTGACCGAAACATCTTCCACTTCCGCCAGGTCTACCGGCGCATCCAGCGTATCGACGAACAACTGCCGGCGGGTCAGGCGCATGAATACCTGGGTGCCGGCATTGCGGTGTTGCCAGGTTACCGCTGCAGCAATCAGGGTGATGAAGACCCCCGCTGCCACCGCCCCCAAGCGCTCTGGGTTGAAGGTGACGGCCGTGATAATCAGGGCCCCCAGCAACAGTATCGGCCCCCACACCCGGTAACGTCGGGAGTTGGTGAACTCGCTCTGCTCGGGCACGCGCTCGATCACTTGCTTGAGCTCGGCGATCACCCGGTCGCGCTGGGCGGCACGGCTATGCTCGTAGTCCTGGCCGAGCGAACCGGACAGGTCAGACATCGGGTCGGTGAATTCGCCCATGGTCATTGCCCCTCCTGGTTCTGTGCCGCCAGGTAATCGGTAAGGAATGCCTGCGCATTACCCTGCTGCGACAGCTCTTGCGAATAGCCGACTTGCAGCGCTTGCGCCTCGCCCGGCAGGTAGAGTTCGCCACCCCAGCTGCCCTGGACGATCAGCACGACGAATTTCTTGCCATCCACGGTGGTGGAATAACGGGTATCCCGGCTGGTCTTCTCCACCTGCATTTTCTGAATGCGCATGTTCCAGTCGTGGTCGACGCCTTCAACCTGTACCAGCGCCTCGTTGGCGGCGCGTTCACCAATGCGCAGCGTCCATACCTTGGCCCCTTGCGTGCTCGTGTAAGCCACTACCTGGTCGGCCACTTGCGGCCGTTGTTCAGCGTGAGCCTGGCCCAGCCACAGGGTGAGCGAAGCCACCAGCAGGGCTGCGAATTTGCGATAAGCGAGCATGTCTTTTCATCCTGAATTGGAACAAACGCACATTGAAATAAGCCTTGTCCGCGCTGCCAACCCCGCTGACCGGTTCGCACAACAGACAACGCCTTGCGCACAATGGCTGTCGCTGAATATGTGCACGCGTTACCATTTGCGGCCATGCCGCCCTCAGCCAAGGATGCGAAGCGCACATGCGATCGAACAGCCCTTACCTCGACACCGCCTTTTCCTTCGACAGCCCCGGCTCACTTGCCGAGGCCGGGGTGCTGGATGCACGCAGCGCGCGGGTGATGGGCAGCGCGACCGGCCATTATCAGGCGCAGACGGTGCATGGCGGGTTGCAGTACTTCGACTGCAACCTGCAGTTCCCCGAACCGCTGAGGATCGACAAGGTGCTGCCACAAAGCCTGTGTTTCGTGCAGGTTTTCGACGGCGCGTGGCAGCACAAGATCGACGGCCAGCTCAACAGCTATGCCCCTGGCCGGTTGCACATGCTGGGCCTGGGTGAAAGCCTGGAAGCGCAGGACCAGTTACCCGCCAACAGCCACGCCCGCATGGCCGGGGTCCGTCTTGCTGGTGATTACCTGGTCGAACTGGTCCGCGACGACCTGCAGCTCAAGCCATTGCTGGCGCTGTCCGCGGATGGCATGCGTTTCGACCAGTTGCCGCAGTGGCCAACGGTCAGTCGCCTGTTCCAGCAGCTGTATCTGTCGCCCTACACCGGCGGGCTCCGGCGCCTGCATTGCGAAAGCTTGAGCCTGGCCATCGTGCTGGAGCTGGCCAACCAGCTCATCGGCCACCGGTTCAGCGGAAAAACCCGGGACCGGGGTTGGCGCGACCTGGCCATCGAAGCGCGCCGCCAGCTCGATGCCAACCTGAGCGCCGCACCGACGGCTGCAACCCTGGCCCGCCAGCTGGGCGTGAGCGAGACCACCTTGCGCCGCGCATTCAGCCAGGAATTTGGCCGCTCGATCCTGCAATACGTGCGGCAACAGCGCCTGGAACTGGCCCGTGCCCTGCTGCTGGAACGTCGCTGGCAGGTTTCGCAAATTGCCTATCACGTCGGCTACGCCAACCCGGCTAACTTCTGCCATGCCTACAAGGCGTATTTCGGGCATCCGCCCGGGGCCGAGTAGGTTTGCCGGATAAAACAAAACGGGCCTGCAATGCAGGCCCGTTTCGTTCAACCGCGAGGCGGGATCATTCCCACTCTATTATCAATTGCGCCATTCAGGCCTTATAAATCAGCCCGCTCAGGCCGAACCTAAAAGTAAGACCATGAAAAATACCATTCGGGGCCAAAAAGCCGGCCAAGACACGGGGTTCGGGCTACCCGCAGCAAAGGCAGCCGATAGCTGCCGCTCCAGGATTGCCAACTCATCCGTATCACCATCACGGACAACCTCGGCCAGCAACTCCATCGCGTATGACGGATCAGCCTGGAAAACCTCTACCATCGCCTCATCCTTACTGCGGTCTCTCATCACTACCTCCGGTTGCCCAACCCCTTACTGATCAATTTAGCTGAGCAAGACGCGCAGTCCGTGGATCGTAGGTTACCTCGGTGATAGAGCCATCCCGAATTCGCTCCACTGCCTCATCAATCACATGGAGCGGCACCAGGAACCATTCTCTAGGCTTTACCGGATTACCAAAGCGGTCAGCAATCGTTAGATCGACTTGGGCAGAGCTGAACAGCCGGTGGAACAGATTTTCCATCCGAGTGCGATTGATGTTGTGCAGCTTGTAGGTAGCCACAACCTCAACGTCTGCCAGCAGATAGGTGGCGTCCTTGTCAGCCCCGGCGATGCGTGTCTCCACCTTGCCGCCGGTGACCCCGATCTTGTGGATCAGCTCCCGATGCTCGGCTACGAAGGGATGCGTTGAGTGGCTGCGCAGCACGTAAATGGTGCCACTCTCGATGTCGTCAGACTCCAGTGTCTCACCAAACAACGGGCCAGCATCTGCATCGGTAATACGACGGCCGGCATCGTCCTTATAGAGCGCACGCTGCAAGGATCTTCGCAGTAGGTTGCTCTCGGTTCCGTTGGAGTAAATCACCCTAAGCCGGGCATCGCTTTCACCATTCGGTGCCTTAATGGTCTCACCAATCTCAGCGACATAAACCGTCTGCCCACCAAGAATGAAGAACTGACCTTCCTCGATGCTCGCATCACGGATGAAGGTGCGGGTAACTCGAATGCCCAATTGCAGCTCGCGCTGCACTTGCTCAAACAACGGCTGGAACCGCTCAAAGTCTTCACAACGCTCGCGTTGCGCAATCTCCTCGGCCTCACGCTTTTCGGCATTGCTGCGAACATGACGGAGGTTCTGAATGTCCGAACCATCGTCATCGCCTGCCAGTTCCGCCAATAGCTCATCGTCCGTCATGGTGTAGACGCCTTGCGGCTCCCGCAGCTCAAGCCCATTGAATAGGCCCTGATGATCGAGTGGTATTAGCAGGGTGCGGCACTCTTCCTGCTCGCGCAGACGATCCAAGCGCACGGCATACAGGCGCTCGAAGATGTCTTTATCGTCGCCGTGGCACGGCGGGTGGCCGTGCCCCTCAACAAAGCGTTGAATATCCTCGAAGCCGGCAACGATGCGCTCCTCGCGAGGAGTACGCCCAGCCTTCTTGTCTGAAGTGGCGAAATCGGAAAGCTCCGCTTCCAGCTCATCCAGATCAAATTCGTTAGCCATAACGGCCCTCTTTCTTGAAACGCATAAAGGCTGCAGCACCTTCCGCCATACTCCGCTCCCAAGGGTCTTGAGCAGTCAGGGAAGGCACCCGGCCATGATCTTTCTTGAATTTTACAGCCCGCACAGCGAGATCTTTGGCCTCTTCAGGCGTCAGGCGGGTGCGTTTGGCGCCAATCACTGCCGCAACCTGCTTGAGGCTCCCCTCGCTCATGGTCTTGGCCAGAATGGCGTATGCCTCGCTGAACGGGTTGATCCTGTCGATCAAGTCGATATCCAGTTCGCGCACATCCATCGCAAACTTGCGCACGCCATCAATCAGAGCTGTGCTGGGGGCTCCATTCGTCCCGGCGAGCGCACCTTGCAGGTCATCACCCAGCACTAGCTGTTTGGCTTGCTGAGTCAAATTCAGTGCCGCAATGGCGTGTTGACGAACGGCTTCCTGATCCTCGGCGTCCAGCTCGGGATACTTGTCGCGGATGATCTTGCCCATGCGCAGTTGGGTGAGCTCTTCGGGAACCAGCTCCTCATCGAACAGACCGCGCTCGATGTTGATCTTGTCCTGTACGAAGCTGGCAATGACCTCGTTTAGGTCTTCCTGGCAGATACGGTTGGCTTCAGGGCTCTTGGGCTCGGTTAGCCCTTTTATCTCGATCTGCAGATGACCGGTTTCGTGGTTGAAGCCTACGTTGCACTTATCGGGTTGATAACCCGAATACCCGTAGTCAAAGCCTTCCTGCGGTCCACTGGTGGGAGTTTTCGGCTTGAACTCGAAGCGCGGTGCCAGCACCTGCTCCATCAGTAGGCTGGCGGCAATCGCCTTGAGCGTATCGTTTACGGCCTCGGCCACCACCTTCTCACTGGCATCCGGCTCGGCGATGAGGTTGGTGAAGCGTGCCCGTGCCTTGCCAGGTGCATCGCGTGTCGCCCGCCCGATGATCTGCACGATTTCGGTAAGGCTGGAGCGGTAGCCGACTGTGAGGGCGTGCTCACACCAGATCCAGTCAAAGCCTTCTTTGGCCATGCCCAACGCAATGATGATGTCGACATGATCGCGGTTGTTCTTCTGAGCCGGATCCTTCAAGGCAGCCGAGACTTTATCACGTTTGGCCGGGTCGTCATCCACTAGGTCGGCAATACGCAGCACGCGCCCATTGGCGTTTTTCACCAGCTGGAAGCCCGTTACCGGATCGGTGCCTTGCCACTCGCCCAGCTCCTCGATGATGTGCTCAACCTCGCGGATCTTGTCCTTGGTGCTCTCACGGGAGTTCACGTTGGGTATGTGGAGGATAGTCTTTTCGTTCGGGTCGAGCACCTTGAGGATGTCGTCGGAGTAAGCCCCAGAGTAGAAGTAGTAACCAATGTCCAGCTTCTTCAGGTGCTCGTAGCCGTTGAGCTGCTCATAGTAGGTGTATGTCACAGTATCGAAGCGGGCTTCGTCAGCGGGTGACAGCACAGCTTCGGCATCGCCCCGGAAATAAGAGCCGGTCATCGCCACGATATGTACCTTGTCGCGAGCGATCAGTTCGCCCAGATACGTGCCCAACCTGTTCTCCGGGTTGGCAGAAACATGGTGGAACTCGTCCACGGCGATCAAGCGGTCATCGAACGCCGCCACCCCGAATTTTTCCACTGCAAAACGGAAGGTGGCGTGGGTACAAACCAGCACCTGGTCACTGCTTTCCAGGAACGCGCCTACCGCATTTACCTTACCGCCATCGTCGGTGCCTGGGGCATCACACAGATTCCATCGTGGCTCCACATGCCAGTCGGCCCAGAAACCATGGCGGCTGAGTGGTTCATCGTGAAAGCTCGAACCAATGGACTTTTCCGGCACCACAATGATGGCCTGCTTGATGTGCTGGTGCGCCAGCTTGTCCAGAGCAATGAACATCAATGCCCGGCTTTTACCGGATGCAGGCGGCGACTTGATCAGCAGGTACTGCTCACCACGTCGCTCGAAGACGCGCTCCTGCATAGGACGCATGCCAAGCTCGTTGGCTTTGGTAGAACATCCGTTTTGGGCATAGGAGACGGAAACGGAAGGAACGGTTTGGGTCATGGCTACGCTTCCATTCAGGGCTTCATGCCCGCGTGTTCAATAGGGATAAGGTCATACATCACTTGGCCTTCCGCGGCTTCTGGTTAGCCGTCATTTTGGTATACAGCTCGAACAGTTTTTCCAGACGCTCGGTGTCATTCTTGAAGCGGCGACCGATATAGATGCGCTCCAGCACTTCGTCGTTGCGCTCATGGGCTGCACGCAGATTGTCCGGCATGGACTCTGGGTCGTAGAGATCAGCAATGGTGGCCGGAAAATGAGCTTCGCGAGCCAGAAGGATGTCTTCGGCACAACGGGTGAGATCGGTTTTGTTCTTCTCGGTCAGAGGAGGTACAGGGAAGGTATTCCAGCCCAAAGTGTTGGAATAACGGAAGTCGGTTTTGAGCTTGCCGCAAACTGTGGCAATCCAAACCAGATGCAGGCGTGAAGCGATCAGGGCCAAGTTCCAGAGGGGGGCGTCATACAGAGCGAAGGCAAGGTTTGTAACAACGGATTGGTTATCGATAAGACCTACAGGCAAGTACTCACGCCCCTCCGAAGAAACACCGGGGAGAATCAGCGTATGTTTCTTGGCGCAATACATCTCGCGAAACTGATGCGCGCGCGATGCCATTTCCTTTGTGCCCGCGTCTTTGCTCTTTAACCGCATCTGTCGGACGCCATCAACTCGAGAGCGAATTGAATCTATCGACAGTGCGCGTGACAGATTTTCGTCAGTAATCCACAGGCACTTCCGGACAACCCCGCGAATGAACTCTGCAGAACCGTAGATTCGTCGAATGAAAACATCTTCTTCTTGCTTACGCAGACAAAGTGAAGCCAAATCACTTGCCGAAAAAAGAAGGTTCCCGCCATCTACAGGCATATTTCCGAACGACATGGACGGCAGCCCGGAAACGCTCTCACGCCGACCTTCGACCACTAGACTCTCACCAACGGTGAGGTATGGGGTAATGTTCTCTGCTTCTCTATAAGAGGTTTCGCCATCCCGCCCAAGGTCATAGAGAAGCCGTTTTTTTCTTGCATCTGTTGTCAAGCCAACAATGGCGACCATAACACCAGCATTGTGGCTGGCCAGATTCGCCCACTTGAAGGATGTGTGAGCAAATCGAATGATAGAGCCCAAGCTAAAAAGCGCTGGCCATAGAATAGGAACGATACGGCCTTGACATACGGAGTTGGTGCTAACAAATGCCGACTCTGCATGTGTCTTTTGCGCAAAAGCCGCAGCCTTCATAAACCAGCCACCGACATAGTCGATCTGCTTGGGTGATATTCCGTATGGGTCGAAGACAGCAGCTAAGTCCGCCTTTTGCTCGCTAGTCTGCGTCTGGCTGCCTTTATAGGGCGGATTTCCGCAGATATACGTCTCTCCGCCCTCATTTTCAAAATCAATCTGCGCTTGCATAAGCGGAGTTTCAAATAGGTCGTCAGCAGCAAGCTTTACGCTGGTGCCAGTGGGCGGGCAGATACCTAACCAGTCTAGTCGCAAGGCATTTCCGCAAGTAATCCAGTTCTGGTTGCTTAGAGGCAAAAATTCCAGAAGAGCCTCCTTTTGACCCCGATACAGCACGTCGCATTGATACTCGGCAATGATCAATGCCAAGCGAGCAACTTCGGCAGAAAAATCCCGCAGCTCGATGCCCCGAAAATTGGTTAGGGGAATATCACTTTTGCGTCCCGTTTCACCGCGGCGTTCATTGATGGTGTTTTCAATCTCACGCAACTGCTTGTAGGCAATAACCAGAAAATTTCCGGAGCCGCAGGCCGGGTCAAATACACGAATGCGTGCCAGGCGCTTGCGTAGATTGATCAACATGCGCGGGTTGTCGCTGGCCTCTTCAAGCTTGGCGCGCAGCTCATCGAGAAACAGCGGGTTCAGTACCTTGAGAATATTGGGCACGCTGGTGTAGTGCATGCCCAGGGCACCGCGCTCCTCATCGTCCGCCACGGCTTGGATCATGGAGCCGAAGATATCAGGGTTGATCTGCTTCCAATCCAGTGCGCCGATATGTAGCAGGTAACTACGGGCAATCCGTGAAAAACGCGGCACGTCCGGCTCGCCAGAGAACAGACCGCCGTTGACGTAGGGGAAACCATCCGCCCAGCGCGGTAGGTTAGCCGAGGCACGCTGCGCAATCGGCGTGTTCATGGCGCGGAAGATCTCGCCCATCACTTCATGCAGATTGCTCGCATCACGGTCGCTCATCTGCGTAAGGGTGTCAGTGAACAGGCCAGTGCCGTTGAAAATGTCGGTGTCTTCAGCGAAGAAGCAGAAGATCAGTCGCGCCATGAAGTGGTTCATTTCATGACGGCGGTCGGCGGTGCCCCAAATCGGGTTGTCCTTGAGCAGCTCCACATAGAGCCGGTTCAGGCGGCTGGTGGCCCGAATGTCAAAAGAGTTTTCGCGGATCTGCTTGACCGTGGAAATGCCTGCCAATGGCAGGAAAAAGCCAAAGTGGTCGGGGAACTGTGGATAGTCACAGGCAACCGTCTCACCGCTTTCCAGCTCTTCGGCCTCCAGCGTTTCACCATCGGTGGCGAGTACGTACTTGGCCTTGGCGCGCGCAGTAGCAGGGCTAGCTTTGAGCGCCGCCAGCGTCTCAGTGACCTTGCCGGGCTCACACACCGCCAGATGGATATTACTGGTTTGCAACACGCCGCCCAGATCGGACTTGTTGGTTGCTCCCGAACGCAGGCGCTTGAGGGTGGTTTCCTTGTTACCGAAGGCCTGCAGGAAGGCATAAGGGAACTCGACACGATCAAAGGGCTGGCTGGCTAGGTCGGTGATGGCTTGTTCGATTTCTACGGCGTTCATGTGGTGCTGTTCCGGTCACTGCTGCCAAGTCCGCAACGACGGGCATTACCCGCCGTCAATACAAATGGATGGATGATACGGCAAAGAGTGTGCAAGGGACGAACTCCCAATGCCCGGTTTTACGCAAATGGCGCCACCATCCCAATCAAGCGGCCCCACACAGCTCGGATAGGCGCGACCCACTGCCTTTCAGCAGACTACGGCGGGAGTGCAGACTCACTTATAGCCCATCAACTCGGGCATTGGACGCACAATCCAAAGCCGACCAGCACGTTGATCACTCGGCTACCTTCGAGCAGAGACGATGCAGCTCATTTTTTCCCGAATGCCCTGCTGCAACTCGCGAAACTCAATCATCATACGCTCGACCTCAACGGCACTCGCTCCTTGGCCACGCTTTTCCGCGAGCCAGAGCTTTAATAAGCCAGCGACTCGACCAAGGTCGCCGTTCAGCTTCACCAGCTCGCCAATCGCTTCAAGATCGGCCCGCGCTTTTACAGGGTGATTCAGGCCGGCAGCTCTCATGAAAGCGGCACTGGATAAACCGCACGACGCTGCTCGCCTGGACAACTCTGCTTTCTCGTCATCAGTCACAAAAACCTTGATTGGAGGCACCTCGCGGCGCGGCCGCTCACCCTCACCTTTTGGTGTCCTGTCTTTCTTCATTTCGATGCTCCTCGTTCTGATCGATGAGTCGCGGCAGCAACAGTAGGCCTCGCAGAGCAAGATACCGTCGAGCCGAAGGCGAGTAATGCAAGGTGGTGGGGGTCAACAAGCGGAGCTTGTGGGCCCACAACACACATCTTGCCGTCCCGATAAGTGCAACTCACATAAATTTAAGGAAATTTTCCGCCACCGCAACAAAACCAACTTATAATTTCCTAAATTATTCTTAAGTTTCCTTGTGTTGCTTTGAATTTCCTTTAGTTGCCTTTAGTTTCCTTGCGACGAATCCCCTACGATCATTTCGGCCCTTTATGCACTTCAGTCGATGCGGATAGATAACTATCCGCATGTTTATAACCATCCCATATCAGTGAATAATCGAACCTCGAGCGCCACAGACGAGGAATTCGATATGGATCAGGAATCAGGGACCCCCTTGGCTTATGCCTCGCGAAAGTCAGGTCGAAAATTAAGGCTTGCTATCGCGATGGCAAGCACATTCGTCGGAGTGGGTATTTACACTGCGCCCTCCCCTGCTTACGCCATCTATTGCGCAAATTGCTCGACGTTCTATCAACAGATGTTCGAGTATGCCGAACAAGTCAACACGGCACTAAACACAGCCCAGCAACTTCAAACTCAAATACAGCAGTATCAGAACATGGTCACACAAGGCACTGGCCTACCCGATTCGATGTTCGGGAGCATCGCTGCCGACCTTAAAAGTGTGATCAATATCTATCAACGTTCGCAGGCGTTGGGCCGTCAAATTGAGAACATGGATGCGCAGTTCAATACTGCATTTCCAGGCTTCGAATCCTACCTTCAACAAGCGGCAAACTCCGTAGAAACTCCAACGCGAGATCGTTATAAAAAATGGTCGGAGCAAGGACGCGACAACGCCAAAATAGCTATGGAAGCGGCGAACATCAACACCAGCACTTTCCAGTCAGAAGATGCTCTGCTCAACCAAATAGTGGCACGTTCGCAAAGTGCCGCAGGACGGATGCAAGCCATGCAGGCGGGCAATGAAATAGCTTCGCAGAACGTGCAGCAACTCCAAAAGCTGCGTGATCTGGTGGCCACGCAAATCAATATGCAGGGTAATTACATGGCTCAGCAAGGCGACCGAAAAGCCGCTAGCGAAGCAGCCGAGCAGCAATTTGAATCGCGTGAAAGTAAACGCGGCGGTGTGAAGGGGTACTGAAGATGGTTATCTCGAAATGGGTCATGACCCTCATTTGCGCCGGGGCCGCGATGATGGGCTCGGTTGTCACTGTGGTCATTCAACGCGATAGCGACTGTGCTGTGGCAGCTGAGCAACATAGGCAACAGCATGACGCAGATGCTGCTTTTGAGGCACGTCCTAACTCTCGCGGCGGCGTTAAGGGGTACTGATTATGGAACGTCGCCTGCTCTTATTTATTGCTTTAGCAAGCATGCTCTTGGCCGGAAATGCTATGGCTGCAACAGACCTGTCCCATGCCGACACCTCGGTTCAGGGCCTGCTAGATCTCGTTTTGCAGCAGTCTCACCAGTGGTCAGGAAAGCTGTACGACTACGCCATAAGATTATTTTGGCTGCTCGCCACTATCCAATTTATCTGGACGGTTATGCCTCTGGTCATGAAACAAGCTGATTTGGGCGAGATAGTCGGAGAGCTGCTGCGCTTCATCATAGTGATCGGTTTCTTCCTGGCGGTAATGACCTACTCCGTGGAATGGTCGACAGCCATTGTTGACAGCTTCCGCGACGCGGCCGCATCAGCGAGCGGTCTTGGCCGAGCGTTAGAACCCGGCGATATGCTCGCGATAGCCCTGGACTTCGGCCGCACTATGGTGAAGGGCATTTCAGTGTTCTCTCCGGGCAAAGGAGTTCTGATCGCAGTATGCGCGGTACTGGTCTTGGCGTGCTTCGCCTTTATCGCAGCGTTTATGTTTGTGACGCTCGTAGAGGCCTACGTAATCATCAACGCGTCAGTGTTGTTCTACGGTTTTGGTGGCTCGCAATGGACACGCGATTTCGCGATTGCTCCCATGCGGTTCACCGTGGCAATCGGCGCCAAGTTGTTCGTCTTGACTCTGATCGTCGGGCTGATCGTACAGTCGGCCAAAGAATGGTTAGCTGCCTACACCAACGACGAAGCCTCATTGATGACAATGGTCGGTTTAGCCTTGGTGTGCTGCTACCTGACGAAGACGATTCCTGACCTAATCGGCGGCATGATTAGCGGTACATCAATGGGCGGCGGCTCGGCCATTGGTGGAATGGCAGTGGCTGGTGCTGCCGGGGCGGCAGCTGCTGCGGCCACTATCGCCACGGCTGGGGCTGCCGCTCCTGCTGCTGGTGCTCTCGGTGCTTCTGGGACTAGCGTTGCCGCCGGTGCCAGTGGGGCTGGCGGCGGTCTGGCAACTTCGATCAACTCCAGCTTTGCCGGTGCGCCTGCGGCGACCGCCTCCAGCGGCAGTGCAACCGCTGGCATCGGTACAAGTATTGGCGGACAAGCAGCTGCCAAAGGAGCAGCGGCTTCCGGTGCTCGAGTAGGCGGCAGCGCGGCCCCACAGCAAACGGCAAGCAGCGCTAAGCAGGCCAACGAGCCGGCTGGAAAAAACGTCCTGGGCAGCAATGACAAAGACCAACAAGCGACACAGCGAGAAAGCGTTGTCAGCTCCGGCAACGCACTTTCCCAAGCAGCAAATGGCGGAGCAAAGGCACTCGGAGTGATGGCCTCAATGGCCGTGCCGGGCATGGAGAACGCGTACTCTTTTTCTCTCGGTGCCGGCTCTTCGTCCCCCGCTTCTGATGAGTCCAGTACAACCGTTCCGACCCATAGCGGAGATGCTGCAGAAGCAGAATCCAACCTTATTCGTCCGGCCTCTGAAAGCAATTCCATACTCGGCCAACTGACATCGCTAAATGTGTCAGGAACGACCTCAAGCAACGACCAACCGGAGAAACAACCATGATGGCAATTTTGAAGTTCGCAGGATTCGCCGTGTTCGCATCGACCTCAGCAATCGCCTTGTGGGCGCTCGGTAGGTGGCTACGGAGCAAAGGCCATGGACCATTGCTCGATAGACTGGATCAACAATGGACTGCTTTGCAGCTTCGAGTAAGCCCGCTGGCCCTTTCGGCCTCCTTTCACATGTTTTCCGGAGCGCAGCACCTGAATCGCCTTCCTTTGCTGGGTAGCAAGAACAGTGCAGCCCAGGCCCAACAAATTGTGATGGCGATACGAGCGGTGCAGAAAGCTCAAAGGCGAGAGGCCCCCGAGAATCGTCAGTAGCTCATCCAGCAGTAAGGGTGGGGGCATCACCACTCCCCGCCCATTTTCAGAGATGAGCTTGTAGTAGCAAAATTAGTAATACGCATGGACTTTGAACATCCCTCTAAGGATGAAGAATCAGTGAGGCGAAGCTGCGGATAACCTGCGCGAATGGGCCGCCGTCAAAACCCGGGGGCTTCGCCATTAGTAATACGCACGGACTTGTGCCAACTACCGTTATCCCCTGTGATCCTGCGCCCGTTGGTGCAAACCAGACTGTGTTGATATCAACAGCCCGATGGTTTTTCTATGTGTAATACGCACGGACTTGTCTCAGGCTCGTGGGCCGTTGGCTTACCTGCTCGATACCAACTGCGACGACTCATCCCAAGGGCCTCCCAAGGCTTCTGGCGGGTCAGGGACGCCTGCTCGTAAGTATCCCGGTCTACCGCACCGGCGGCGCGTCTGCGCGCTTCCTGTGGCGTTCTGCGGCTTCGGCTTGGCTGACAATGGTTTTGAGCTGCCGCTGTTCCTCGGTGGTGATCCTGAACAGGTCGATAAGGGTATCGTTCTTGGGCGTGTAAAGGGGCGTGAAATCCTTGCCGCCAAAGGTCACTTTCTCCCCGGCCTCATAGGCTTTGGCCTTGCTGAACAGTGTCATCAGTTCCTTGGAACGGCTGTTCCACTGCGGATCGAGTTCGCGGGCCAGCGCAGCGGCTTCGTGGTACATCTGCTTGCTGTTGGTCGCCCCGGACAGCAGCAGGAAGTTGAGCCGCCAGAATAGGTGCTGCATCCGGCTGCCTTCTCCGACGCCGCCGCGCAGCTCGGCCAGCTTGCGCAGGTCTTCGAGGCGATCCCAAGCAAGCTGTCGACCTGAGAATCCGCGCAGGTTGTCGGCTTTGCCTCCGGGCACCAAAAGGAAAGGCTTTTTCTTGGTGCGGCTCTCGGCTTGTTCCTGCCGATGCTGCTCGATAGTCCAACGGGCCGCCGGTAGCAGTGTCTCGGCCAGATACTCGAAGTTGTAGCGGATTGGCTGGCCATCGGTTCCCGCCTGGACGTGAACCACACGGCAGACCTCGCCGCTCTTGCTGTTGACCGTCTCCACGGTGCGCAGCACGCGGCTAGCGTCCTTGGCCATGGGGTCGGCGCCTACGTGAGCAAGGCGATCTACAAGGTAACGTTGGCAGGCGTTCCAGCGGGGTAAGGCTTGCCGAGGTATCGTGCCCTCCAGCAGCCATTTGGCTTGTATGCCACGGCCGCTGTAGATCAGTATCGAGGGCGCGGGCAACCCCGCGTCGGCGCAAAGGAACAGCACGGAGGCGGCCAGCTCGTCGGGCTTGCGGCTGGCCAACTCGGGCACGCGGTAGGTATCGAGGTCAGCGAACAGCAGGCCCAGCCGCAATAGATTGACGACGCGCCGATTGGGCCGGATGAACTCAGCCTGCGAAATCCAAGTGTCAACCTTTTTGTCCAACAGACTGAGCACCTTCGGCATGTCGGCCAAGCGATGAGAGAACTGCCGTTTTCCACCACGAGAATCGACGAGCAACGAGAAAAAACCGCTCCTAGTACTATCGTGATACATCTGCGCCTCCTCCCCGGGACTGAACAGCGCAAGCTGCGGGATAACACCCAGCACTGCTTAGACTGCCCTTCCCGGCCTACGCGCGGGGCCTGCCTCCTTACATGAATCTATCCACTGCTCAACCTCAGCTAAATCCCAGACGACCTTGCGGCTACTCAACGCAATTCGGCGCGGGAACTTCCCCTTCATCTCAAAGTTATAGATCGTGCGCTCACACAGCGGAATCATCGACAAGAGCGTCTTTTTGTCGATGAGTTTTCTGTTCAATGCATGCATTGCTAGGCCCTACCAGTCACTGCGAATGAGTGCCTGATCGTGCCTTTGGGTGCCTATTGCTTCGACGGAATGATTGGCTAAAATGGTTGACATGAAAAAACAATCAACCATAACCATTTGGGAAGGGTGTGACGCCACCATTTCAGAGGCCATAGAACAGTTCGGTGACCGCTGGAGCGCCTACTCCACGGCCTCGAAACGCTATCCAATCGCGAGGCTGGTAGAGGAGCTAATCGACCCAGCCGTGACGGCGTACGCCAAAAAGATTCCTACGCGATACCAAGGGCATATACCCGGAGCCGGTACAGGCGTGGCGTTCAGTTCGATCATGAAACTGGTAGGGTTTCCCGCCATGATCAGCTTGCAGCGGCAACTGCTACGTGCCTTTGTTTTGACCCACGACCAACAATCAAAGAAAGATCGCTGCTTTATTGCGACGCTCGAGACGCTGATCGAATTGGTGATGGCCTGTAAGCGCAAGAAACCGTCATCTGAAGATGTAGGCGGCTTAAACAACCAGCGCTTGAAGGGCTTTTGTAGGTTTTGTGGCAATCAAGCCGAGCTAGCATCCTTCGCTACTGGAGAAGGTCAGCGCGACCCCGACGAGCACCTACGCCTGAGCAACCTGTACTGCACAACGCATCGTCCAAAGACGCATGATGGCAGCTGGAATCCCGCGTACAGGCCAGCAAAGAGAGCCGTAGCGCAGTTTGACCTTGAACTCGCGAGATTGAGCAGACAGTGCGCTATACGAGCGAAGCCTCAAGCCAAATCAGGTGACGAGCTTGTCGATTCTTACTTCTTTCAGTACATGCTCAGCCTGACGGTTCAGGTGGCTGATGAGGCAGAGCTCAGAAATATCGCTCGCCTGATGGTCGACACACGATTTTCTGATCGAAAGAAGCAGATAGTTGTGCTCCAGAAACTCGGTTTTAACCAGTCAGAAATTGCGCGCAGGCTGCAGATCGAGCGCCAGGCAGTATCTAAAGCTCTCCGCTCAACTCCTGATTGTTTTCAACTTCCATCAGCATGAATGCGCCTAGCTGCGTATTTGAATACGTGACCAAACGCTTGCGTTTGAGCTGACGAGCCTTCACATGGCTAGGGACGAAGCAGCTATCCGCGACTGACAGCCAACGTAACCGTCCGGCAAACACATCTTCCTGAAGCTACCGCCGAAGGCCATGGTGTCCACCTAATTTAAGTGGACACCAGTTTTGGCCCATCAAGCGGGATTGATCCTGAAACCTCACCGGAGCGCGCGACGGAAATCGCATTGAAAGGGTGCCGGTCAGCGACCGATTTTCACTGGTATGAGGTCAGTAAGGATGTGGACAATGTAAGAAATCAGGGGCCAGATCTCATCAAGCCGGTATCCCCGCTTTCAGATACCAATGACTGAGACAGACTCCAGTGGCTCCGATGAAGATGAGTTCGCCAGACACTTACTGCGAGAAAGCTTAGCTCCGAGCTGATTCCTCAAATTATCAACGTTTCCTCAACCTCAACAGACGGCGAAGGAAACAGCACCTCGCGGGCGCCGTCGCGGTATACAAGGTGATGACGTATACCGGACGCTGGCGACGCCCACTCGCCCACCATGTCCTCGCCGTCTCGCTGCATCAGAACGTAGATATCCGCTTTCTGATAGAAATAGTGACGAGGGGGGACAGGGGGGCTCAAGGGGCCGTTGGTGAGCTGAAGCTCAGAAGGTTCTTGCGACAGCCGGCCGACAGGTGTATCGAGTGTAAGAAGTCCAATTTTGCCTTCTTGCAGAGCTTTGATAAAACCAGGATGTCGATTCGCAATCGCCACATCAAAATAGGTGTTGATTACACTATTGGAGCCCTGCCTCACCACGGATGGTTGCACGAAGAAAACGCCATCGAACCCGTAGTCTTGCGCGTCATCTGTGAGCATGGATTCAGCTGCCTGCTTGAGCACTGCGACTTCAATGGAACTGTGAACGCGGATCCATAGATATCGAAAATAGTCGTCACTGTACTTGAGATGGGCGCCCATGTTTTCGGCGGCTTCTTTCAGCCTGGTTTCCGCATTTCTAAGCGCGTTGCGGTGTTGGGGGCACAACATGGACACCTGACTGGATCTGAACGTCGATGCCCTAGGGTCTCTTGAGCGTGGCATCACCTTGAAGGTCAGTGAGCTACCTTTGAGCGTGTACGTATCAGGGCGTTGAAGTACGTCGCCCACAAACTTTATGAGCCGCTCGAATGTCTCCGGTTCGATGTGTGTATCCGACTCCAGGTAAAGCTCACCATCTAGCTTTAGCACGCGTAGACGCTGATCGAATGCCGCTTTGAGTCGGTCGCCGTACTGATGAAATGCTGCTTCGTGCGAAGTCAGCCCCTGATTTTTGATGGAAACGTAGTATTTGAAACCGCTCGGAAATTCAACCTGCAGATCGTAGCCTTTCTGATTTCCCTTAGCTGGAGCGACCTCTCCTTGCTGCGATTTGATAGAACCGCAGGTCAATATTTCGGTGGTGAAGCCGTGGGCATTTGCTACGCCTGATTTGACCTTTTTAGCCGTCTGCCTGAGCCATCCAGCATGCTTCGGCGCGAGTTCCTGGATGCATTTGCCTAGCCCGAAAAGCTCGCAGGTAGAGAGCCAATCCTTACGCTTCCAAAGCGCTTGAAGGCGGTGTTGTTCCTTACCTTCCTGCCCCTCCAACCACTCTGCCCCGAATAGGTCTTCAACCGACGCGATGCACCCCGTTGCGAATTCAGCAGGATGCTCTTCTTGTGAGTCCCTGAGGTGAGAGGTGTCCCTTCCAAAACGATCCAACATTTAATACGCCCGCGCTGCCAATGATTTAGATCCACGCAATCGTTGGGCAATCGACTCAAGTCGTGTACCCATCGTGCGAGATTATGGGTGAGATCGATGCGAGAGTTGAATGCGTCGACATGCTTACCAATATGCCATACCGCATGAGACATGGTACTGAGTTAACAGGCGAGTTTAGGCACGCGTCTTACCGGTAGTGAGCTGCTGCAGCCCTGCTCGTGGCGAGACGAACGTTGCATCCCAGACTGAGACCTCAACCCTACAGGATTACAGTTCAACCCGTCGCAATGTGCCTTCCCCGGACGCTTGCCAGCCAACGGCCGCAAGCTGTTTTTTTTCTAATAAATAATCCAGCCCACTTTCCTGCACCAGTCCGTCCGCAGCGGCTTTAGAGGCCAAAGTTTTCATAAAACAAATTCACCAAAGCACGGTGGATTTATTTCTTGTTACTGATCAAAGTACTTTTCATAACAACTGCAAGTACCTGAGCGCATCATCATTTAAGCTCAAGCCATGCCAGAAGGCGCAACGCCATCCGTTAGCCGACTTTCCGCATTCAAATTCATAGCTTTCGAGCCGATGAAGTTCTGTTTTTATGCTTGCCAAGCTAGATCGATCTGGAAGAAAAGTCCTTATGCCATTGATCAAGACCCCCCATTGTGTCGTCAGATATTCATCGATTCCCGCCCGTCTTAAGACATTGTCGATGTGCCACTGAACAACAGCAAGCTGACTTCCGACCACATTGTAAGGTATTGGCGTCAGCAGTGGCGCATTCCAATCAGGTTCAAATCGTACAGAGAGGATCTTGTTGTTTGCGAAGTAGTCAAAATATGGATGCAGAGGGCGTTCTCCTGCGTTCACACCTTTAAACGCATTGTTTCTCTTGTTGTTGCATCTATCACAAGCTGGCACTAAATTTTTTGAGTAAAATGAGAATTCTGCATAATTTGCTTTGGGCAGGTAATGATCCAAGGTCCCCAGTGCGTCTCGCCCACATACGGGGCACACGCCGTCAAGTTGAGATCGCAGCGTCGCAATGAAATTTAGGACGGATGGTGGTGCTTTATAAATTTCGTTAAGGTCCTCTTTTAGTGGAATGTATGACGCATCCTCGGCGATACCCCAAGGATCACCATTGCAAATATCATATGCTTGATAGCGTTCAGCAATATCAGCTATGCGATGCACAATTGCCTTAGCATTTCCCTTTCTAGAGTGCTGCAGAAAGCTGAGAAGCAAATTATCTTGAATGACGGGCGGATCTACTTTCCTCATTTTATTGCTCCATCATCCTTCGTAGGCGCATGAGAGCTTCGGCACTCAATTCCGAAGAGTATTTATTAAGCGCCTCCGAAAATGTATTACTCTCTTGCTCGGTCAACTCTAACAATTCTTCATAAAGATGGTGGGGCAGATCGTCGCCAAATACCTCATTAGAGATTGATGCGACATTGGCTCCTAGCGTTTGCATGCGCGGTTTTCTTACAGTGAGCACTCCTTCTTCATTACGCATCACATGCACCTGAGCACTTTGAACTTCTCGAACGACAAATGGGGAGTGTGTGGCGACGAATGCTATCGAACGTGTGCCATTCAAGATTTTATTTAGGCTACGCATAAACCTTGATATAAGGTTCGGATGCAGAAAATTCTCCGGCTCATCAATAATCAGCGCGGATGCCGGCCCGGAGTTAGCTAGTGCAACCAATATGAATTTTAGGAAGGCCTGCTGGCCCAAGCTAAGTTTACGTTCCTTTCCGTGTTTATCGACAAACCTCAATGACTGCCCAGAGGCGACATTTGCTGCATTATTTAAAATGCGTTGTTCCCCACCACGCTTCCACTCTGAAAATGGCATATAGTCTACATCGTACGACGCAATTCTTCCTGACTCTCCCAGCCTATCTTTTTTCATTGGGACAAAAACTTCAAACTCACTAAATTCAGTGCGCAAAATATCCGAGAGATGGTTAAGCAAAGCACCTTGAGCATCATGTCCGCGAGCCACGTCAACAAGCAATGTAGTGGCAGAGTCCTCGCCTTGCTTCCGGGGACTTGCTGGATTGAATGTAAAAATCCTAGCTCTCGCCAGCCCTTCTTTTGAAGAGGGGGAGAATTGTCGAACAGAGGCAGTGTGAATGAAAGCTATAACTTGATTCAGTTCGGGGCGATTGATGATTTCAGCAGATCGACTTTCCTTGTCGGCCAAAACTTTTGAGAGCTTTGCAAGCGCCGAAGTTTTGCCACAGCCATTTTGCCCAATGATGACTGCGATCCGTCCTCTAAGAAAATTTTGGCTGTCAAACTGGAAGTCGAACTGGGCCTGCGGGCCGGCTCCCTTCAAAACAACACTGAAAGGCTGACGAGCATCAGCATCAAGTTCTTGCAAGCCTTGCAATATTCGCTCAGCCTTGCGATAAGCAAAGTAGGCTTCGCTTGATCTAATCATCGCATGAGTGAACACTTCCTCTTTATAGAAATCGTGCCAACTGTTTATAAAGGTCCGGCTTTTAGTCGTTGCCACATCTTGTAAGCTAGATAGGACTTTCCTTGCCTGTGACTCACCTAGCGTCCGCCGCAAAAAACTGTATGACTTTGCATCTATCAGCAGAGTGCGGAATGGTTTTTTGATTTCGCGGTGGTAAATTTCAGGTTTGTCAGGCGAAAGCAGACTGCCAACAGCTTGAAAGAGATCTTTTTCTCCTTGAATTGCACACCTCCCTTCAAGCCAATAAATTTGCCCTTGTTTATCGCGATAACCTATAGAGCATGCTATAAGGTAGCCGAAATCGTTGAATTTACGGGCCAGCGGAACAATGAATGCTTCCGCGTTGGAGCTCTCCGCGAAGCTCTCATCTAAAAGGAATGAAGTCAGTGGCTGGTTTGGGTTAGCGTCAGAGTTTTTTTTTGCTGGCATTCCAAGATCCATCTTAACTTGGGCGGGCCGCGACATTATAAGCGCGAGCGGCCTACTGATATTGTCTGAAAAAAGCGGTGCACTTTCTGAACTGCGGACAGACTTACTGGGATGACTGTCCGTCTCTGGCGGTTAGCCGGTCAGTCGTGAATTACCGCTCACCCCTAAACAATGCACGCGACTCGTCAGCATCGATAAAAACCTCTGACCAAGTGCATGGCAATTTTCCCTCAAGCGACTAGCTGAAATGAGGGGTGAATACGCAAGCTATCCATTTATTTTCCTAGGTTTCTTAAGCGTCCATTCATCAATCATGTCGGCCCAATCCTGCAACATCGCACGACGCTGATCCCGGTATTCGGCCTTGTTGTATACGGCGCGCACGCCCTTCTGCTCGTGCGCAAGACACTTCTCGATCCAATCGGAATTGTAGCCCGCCTCGTGCAACAGCGTGCTGGCCGTGCGGCGCAGATCGTGGGGGCCGAATTTTCCTAGCGGCACTCCCTCCTTTTGAGCAAGCCGATAGGTCAGCGTCAGTACCTGGTTGATCGTGGCCGCACTCATTGGCAAATCGGAGTCATAGCGTGACGGCAGCACGTACTCAGAACCTCCAGCCAGGGTCTTCAACGCGATGAAGAAATCCAATGCCTGCCGGGACAGAAACACCAAATGAGGGTTTCGGCGCTTCATCCGCTCTTTGGGGATCGTCCATAGCGCCTCGCTGAAATTGATCTCACTCCACGTCGCGTTGGTCAGCTCACTTTTGCGCACCATCGTCAGCAGAAGGAGCTTGGCTGCGGCGCGAACAGAAGTCGCGGTACCAATCCTGTCCATGTACTGATACATCAGCGCAATTTCATCAGGCGTCAACGCCCGGTCGCGTGGCTCGAATTTAGCGATGCTGGCAGACCTTACTAGATCCGCGGGGTTTTCAACCTTCTGACCACGCTCAATGGCCCAACGAAAGACCTGCAGCACGATCTCACGCGAATGGACGGCGGTTGCAGGCGCACCCCGCTCCACTATCGCGTCAGTCAGAGCTCGCAGATCCTCATGAGTGATTTCAGCCAGCTTCTGATTGCCAAACTTCGACTTCAATTCGCGTTCGTAGACTGAACGGCGCATATCTCGTGTCGAGTCCGCCATCTGATAGCCGCGCAGCCATTTTTCAGCCCAATCATCAAAGGTCTCAGCACCTTTGGTGCGCGCCTTCGCACGTGCCTTTTCCTTAGCAGGCGACTTGCCTGCGGCAATCATCTTCTTCGCCTCTCCTAGCCGCTCGCGCGCCTCCGCCAAGGTGATCCCACCTAAGCCATAACGACCAAAGGTGACGGTCTCCTGCCGGCCATTGATGGAGTAGTTGTAGCGAAAGGAGATAGAGCCAGCAGGGGTGACGGCGACGTACAAGCCGTCACGATCAATCACCTTGTAAAGCTTGTCTTGCGGCTTGAGGTTTCGGAGCTTGGTATCAGTGAGCATGGCTTCCATTTATTCCATGAAAAAATACCATGCTTTGAAAAGCGCGGAAGAATGGGGCTTAACCCCAGTAAAACCGGGCCTCTTAGCTATCTCGATACCATGCTCATCCTGAAAAAAGGGACATGGTATCAAGCGTCATGCATGGCATCGGATGCAGTTGGTACCCCGTACCATGCCATAAAAAAACCATGCTTGGCGATGCAGAACGCTACCTGAACTTGCCAGACCTAAAAAGCCAAAAACCCGCAATTAAGCGGGCTTCAGGGCATTTTTTGCTAAATCGTGCCGGGCAGTGCCAGACGCGGGATCATTCCCACTCGATGGTCGCCGGCGGCTTGCTCGACACGTCGTAAGTCACGCGCGAGATACCGTCGATTTCGTTGATGATACGGCCGCTGACGGTTTCCAGCAGCTCGTATGGCAGGTGCGCCCAGCGCGCGGTCATGAAGTCCACGGTTTCGACGGCACGCAGGGCCACGACCCAGGCGTAGCGACGGCCATCGCCGACGACACCCACCGACTTGACCGGCTGGAACACCACGAAGGCCTGGCTGGTCTTGTGGTACCAGTCGGCCTTGCGCAGCTCTTCGATGAAGATGTGGTCAGCGCGACGCAGGATGTCGGCGTATTCCTTCTTCACTTCACCGAGGATACGCACGCCCAGGCCCGGGCCCGGGAACGGGTGGCGGTAGACCATGTCGTACGGCAGGCCCAGCTCCAGGCCGATCTTGCGCACTTCGTCCTTGAACAGTTCACGCAGGGGCTCGACCAGCTTGAGGTTCATTTCCTCTGGCAGGCCACCCACGTTGTGGTGCGACTTGATCACGTGGGCCTTGCCGCTCTTGGCGCCAGCCGACTCGATCACGTCCGGGTAGATGGTGCCCTGGGCCAGGAACTGGATGTTTTCCAGCTTGCTGGCTTCGGCGTCGAACACGTCGATGAAGGTGCGACCGATGATCTTGCGCTTCTTCTCCGGGTCGGCTTCGCCGGCCAGGTTGTCGAGGAACTGCTTTTCAGCGTCGGCGCGGATCACCTTGACGCCCATGTTCTCCTTGAACATGGCCATCACCTGGTCGCCTTCGTGCAGGCGCAGCAGGCCGTTGTCGACGAATACGCAGGTCAGCTGGTCGCCGATGGCGCGGTGCAGCAGTGCGGCAACCACCGAGCTGTCGACACCGCCGGACAGGCCCAGCAGGACGTTGGCCGAACCGACTTGCTCACGTACCTGGGCGATGGCGTCTTCAACGATGTTGGAAGGCGTCCACAGGGCTTCGCAGCCGCAGATGTCCTGCACGAAACGGGACAGGATACGACCGCCCTGCTTGGTGTGGGTCACTTCCGGGTGGAACTGCACGCCGTAGTAGCCACGCGCGTCGTCGAACATGCCGGCGATCGGGCAGCTCGGGGTGCTGGCCAGCACGTGGAAGTTGCTCGGCATCTGGGTGACCTTGTCACCGTGGCTCATCCACACGTCCAGGCCCAGCAGGCCGTCGGCGTCGATGTGGTCTTCGATGCCATCGAGCAGGCGGCTCTTGCCGACCACGTCCACGCGGGCATAACCGAATTCACGCAGGTCGGAACCTTCGACCTTGCCGCCCATCTGCTCGGCCATGGTCTGCATGCCGTAGCAGATGCCCAGCACCGGTACGTTGAGGTCGAACACCGCCTGCGGGGCACGTGGGCTGTTGGCTTCGTGGACCGACTCGGGGCCGCCGGCGAGGATGATGCCGCGCGGGTTGAATGCACGGATCGCTTCATCGTCCATGTCGAACGGGTGCAGTTCGCAGTACACGCCGATCTCGCGCACGCGGCGGGCGATCAGCTGGGTGTACTGGGAACCGAAATCGAGGATCAGGATGCGGTGAGCGTGAATGTCGAGGGCCATGACTCAATCTCGTCAGTGGAAATCGGAAACGACGCGGGGCTGTCGTGACAGCCCCGCTAACAGGTATTGCCGGAAGCCTCAGCCTACGCGGTAGTTAGGGGCTTCTTTGGTGATCTGCACGTCATGCACGTGGGACTCGGCCATGCCGGCACCGGTGATGCGCACGAACTCCGGCTTGGTACGCATCTCTTCGATGGTCGCGCTGCCGGTGTAGCCCATGGACGAACGCAGGCCGCCCATCAGCTGGTGGATGATCGCCGCCAGGGCACCCTTGTAGGGAACGCGGCCTTCGATGCCTTCCGGTACCAGCTTCTCGGCACCGGCCGAGGAGTCCTGGAAGTAGCGGTCGGACGAGCCTTGCGCCTGTGCCATGGCACCCAGCGAGCCCATGCCGCGATAGGCCTTGTAGGAACGGCCCTGGAACAGTTCGACTTCACCCGGGGCCTCTTCGGTACCGGCGAACATCGAACCCATCATCACGCAGGAAGCACCGGCGACGATGGCCTTGGACAGGTCACCGGAGAAACGGATGCCGCCATCGGCGATCAGCGGCACGCCAGTGCCTTCCAGTGCTGCGGCAACGTTGGCGATGGCGCTGATTTGCGGCACGCCGACACCGGCAACGATACGGGTGGTGCAGATCGAGCCTGGGCCGATACCGACCTTGACGGCATCGGCACCGGCTTCGGCCAGGGCCTTGGCCGCAGCGCCGGTGGCGATGTTGCCGCCGATCACCTGCACTTGCGGGTAGTTCTCCTTCACCCAGCGAACGCGGTCGATAACGCCTTTGGAGTGGCCGTGGGCAGTGTCGACAACCACCACGTCAACGCCAGCGGCAACCAGGGCGGCAACGCGCTCGCCGGTGTCCTTGCCGGTACCGACGGCGGCGCCGACGCGCAGGCGACCCTGGTCATCCTTGCTTGCCAGCGGGTAGGCCTTGGCCTTTTCGATGTCCTTGACGGTCATCATGCCCTTGAGGTTGAACTTGTCGTCGACGATCAGGACTTTTTCCAGGCGGTGCTTGTGCAGCAGCTCGCGGACTTCGTTCTTGTCGGCGCCTTCGCGGACAGTGACCAGACGCTCTTTCGGGGTCATCACGTCGCGCACCTTGGCGTCCAGGCGGCTTTCGAAGCGCACGTCACGGGAGGTGACGATACCGACCAGGTCGCCATTGGCCAGCACCGGAACACCGGAGATGTTGTTCAGGCGGGTCAGGTCGAACAGGTCGCGCACGGTGGCGTCGGCGTCGATGGTGATCGGGTCCTTGACCACGCCAGCCTCGAACTTCTTGACCTTGCGGACTTCGCTGGCCTGCTGTTCGATGGTCATGTTCTTGTGGATGATGCCGATACCGCCTTCCTGGGCCATGGCAATGGCCAGGCGCGCTTCGGTCACGGTATCCATGGCGGCGGAAACCAGCGGAATGTTCAGCTCGATGCCACGGGTCAAACGGGTCTTGAGACTGACTTCATTGGGCAGTACCTCGGAATAGCCAGGTACAAGGAGGATATCGTCGAAGGTCAGGGCTTCTTGGCTGATACGCAGCATCGCGGGGGCTCCCGGGCGGGAAAAATGGAAGCGCGCCATTATACTCATGCACGGCGCGCCGCTCAATGCAAAATAAGGGCCTTCGGTCAGCCTTGTGGCAGTTTTACCTGTACCACCGCCACCGGCTGGTCGAGCCAGTCGGCGAAGCTGTCGAGAAAGGCCGGGGTGAACCCGGCCTCGCCCCAGTTGTTGAAGATGAACCCCAGGTTGGAAAAGGCACATGGCTGCAGAAAAATGAAGCCGTTGATGTCGTCTTCGAAGCCGCACAGCGGGCAGGTGAAGTTGTCGCTCACCGCCGGCATCCATTCCTCCAGGCTTTCGAACAGCGGCTCGCCCACCTCGCGCCGGCATTCCGGGCAACCGGCTTCTTCGAGGAAACCTTCGGTGGGCGTATAGATGCAGCGCTTGAGCATCACTTCCAGGCCGTTGACCGGCTCGCCGAAGGGCAGTCTTTCCGGGTGCAGGGCCACTTTGCGGGCACCTTCGGCCAAGGCATGGCCCATGCGGTTGCCGGTGCGACCACAGGTGGTCAGTTGCTCCTCGACGATCTTTTCGCGCACCAGCCAGCGCAGGATGGCGCGAGCCCGGGCTTCGTGCACCGGGACCGTGGACAGTTTGGGAACGATGATGCTTTGGGTGTTCATGAACGGGGCAAGCCTGAGAACTGCGGTTGTGCTGCAATTCTACCGCCTGCTCAGGTACTCAGGTAGCGACCGATCAGCGCCAGGCCGCTGGCCAGCACCAGCCAGGTGACCAGGCGCACGAAGGCTTCACGGGACAGGCGGTGGGTCAGCCTGCGCCCGGCCCAGAGCCCGGCGCCCATCACCGGCAGCAGGCAGGCGGCGAGTAGCAGCAGGCTCTGGTCGGCATACACGCCGGCGACCAGGAACAGCGTCAGGCGCACCAGCGTACTGCAGCTGATCAACGCGCTCTGGGTGGCGCGGACCTGTTCCTTTGCCTCCAGCCGCGCACTCAGGTACAGCGCGTAAAGGAAGCCGCCGCTGCCGAACAAGGCGCCGAACATTCCGCCCGCCGTGCCCATCGGTGCCGCCCACACGCCGGACAGGCTCGCCGGCCGCACCTTCACCGCCAGCCCGTACAGGGCATAGGCGGTCACGAACAGCCCCATCAGCAGCAGTAGCAGGTCGGACTTCAACTGCAACAGGAACACCACGCCCAGCGTGCAACCGATGGCCATGAACGGCAGCAACCGCAGCAGCTCGCCGCGCACCACGTCGCGGCGCGAGGGCAGCAGGTTGCCGAAGGCGGCGACGAAGTCGAGCAGCACCAGCAACGGGATGATCCGCGACAACGGCATGAAGTGGATGAGGATCGGCCCAGCCACCAGCGCGGTGCCGAACCCGGCAATGCCGAACACGATGTAGGCGGCGCCTACACCCAGCAGGACGGGTAGCCAGTCGAGGCCGGAAAACGACAATTGAGCGAGCATGGCAGCGGTTCCGAGGAATACAGGCAAAGGTTAGCCAGCGACGAGTCATGCCGACTAATATGCCTTTGTTGCCACACCCATCTCGAAAAGGCATGACATGACGTCGATCCGCCAGTTGCGTTACTTCGTGGAAATCGCCGAATGCGGCAGCTTCAGTGCCGCGGCCGAACGGTTGTACATCGCCCAGTCGGCACTGAGCCGGCAAATCAAGGAGCTGGAACAGCAATTGGCCACTCCGCTGTTCGAGCGCACGGCACGTCTGCCGCGCCTGACATTGGCTGGCCAGGTTTTCCTGCAACGGGCGCGCCGGCTGCTGGCGGAACTGGCGCAGGCCGAGCGGGTAACCCGCGACATTGGCGAGGGGCGGCAAGGCAGCCTGCGCCTGAACCACTCCAGTACGGTGCCGCTGAGCGGCCTGCTGCTGGCTCGCCTGGGCAGCTACCTGAGCGGCAACCCGGGCATTTCGCTGGAGATCGCCCAGCAATCGTCGGAGGCACAGCTGGAGGATATCGCCGCGGGGCGGCTGGATGTTGGCCTGCTGCGCTTGCCAGTACTGCGCCAGCATGAAGGGGTGATGCTGCAGGCACTGTTCAGTGAGCCCCTGCTGCTGGCGGTCGCCGCCGGGCATCCCCTGGCCAGCGCGGTACAGGTGCAGCTGGAGCAGTTGCGCGAGGAGCGTTTCATTTCCATCCCGCATCGGGACCGTGGCGGGCTGAGCTACCTGGCGGCCTCGTTGTGCATGGCGGCAGGTTTCTTTCCGCAGGCGGCGCAGGTGCTGTCGCGCAAGACCACGCAGTTGCAGTTGATACAGGCGGGCTTCGGCGTGGCGTTGTTGCCGGAATGCATGCGTGAGATTGCACCGGCTTCGGTCAGCTTCGTGGCGCTGGCGGGGGAATGTGAGAGTACCGTGGCGCTGGCCTGCCGGCGTGATGCAGGGCCGCTGGTGCGCCAGTTCGTGACGGCGATGCAGGCCTGAACGGCCCCATCGCCGGCAAGCCGGCCGCCACAGCGACAGCATGGCGCCCAAGCCAGCGCGATAGCGGTAGGAGCCGGCTTGCCGGCGATAGGGCCGGGACAGACAACCGGGGCCGATGTCCTTTATGATGCCCGGCATGATCAGAGACCCTTTCGAACGACTCGGCCTGGACCGCGAGGTCCTCACCGTCAGCCAACTCAACGGCCGCGCTCGCGTGCTGCTGGAAGACGTGTTCCGCAGCGTGTGGGTGGAAGGCGAGATTTCCAACCTCGCCCGCCCGGCGTCCGGCCACATGTACTTCACCCTCAAGGACAGCGGCGCGCAAGTGCGCTGCGCGCTGTTCCGGCAAAACGCCACGCGGGTGCGCCAGGCCCTGCGCGATGGCCTGGCGGTGCGGGTACGTGGCAAGGTGTCGTTGTTCGAGGGGCGTGGCGATTACCAACTGATCCTCGATACCGTCGAGCCGGCCGGTGACGGCGCCTTGCGCCTGGCCTTCGAGGCGCTGAAGGAAAAGCTCGGCGCCGAAGGGCTGTTCAGCGCCGAACGCAAGCGACCGCTGCCCGCCCACCCGCAGCGCATCGGCATCATCACCTCGCCCACCGGCGCAGTGATCCGCGACATCATCAGCGTGTTCGGCCGCCGCGCCCCGCAAGTGGAACTGAACCTGATCCCCACCGCCGTGCAGGGTCGCGAAGCGATTGCCCAGATCGTGCGCGCCATCCGCCTGGCCGACAGCCTCGGTTTCGATGCACTGATCCTGGCCCGGGGCGGCGGCTCGCTGGAAGACTTGTGGTGCTTCAACGAAGAAGCCGTGGCGCGCGCCGTGGCGGCCTGCGTCACGCCGATCGTCAGCGCCGTGGGCCATGAAACCGATGTCTCGATCAGCGATTTCGTCGCTGACGTGCGCGCCCCCACGCCGTCGGCCGCCGCCGAGCTGCTGGCACCCGACAACAGCGGCCTGCAGCAACGCCTGGATGGCCTGCAACGGCGCCTGTTGCTACGCATGCAGAACCGCCTGAGCCACGACCGCCTGCGCCTCGAATCGCTGACCCGGCGCTTGCGTCACCCGGGCGAGCGCCTGCGCCAGCAGGCGCAGCGCCTGGATGACCTGGACATGCGTCTGCGCCGGGCATTCATGCTCAGCCTCAACCAGCGCCACGAACGCCTGGCACGGCTGGATACCCGCCTGGCTGCGCAGCACCCCGGTCGCACCCTGAAACTGCTGGGCCAGCGCCTGGACAGCCTGGCCGAACGCCTGCCACGGGCCATGCGCGAGGTGCTCAAGGACCGTCGTCAGCGCTTCCAGGCCCAACTGCAGACGCTGCAGGTGGTCAGCCCCCTGGCCACGCTTGCCCGCGGCTACAGCATTCTGCTGGACGAGCAGGGCCAGGCTATCCGCAGCGCCGGACAAACCCGCAATGGCCAGCGCCTGACCGCGCGCCTGAACGAAGGCGAGCTGTTGGTGCGGGTCGAAGACAACCACCTGACCCCGGTCACCCTCTCACTTCTGGACTGACACATGCCTCGCCTGCTCGCGCCCCTGCTTGCCCTTTCCCTCCTGCTGCTGGCCGGCGGCGCCCAGGCCAGCTATATCACCCGCACGCTGAACAAGCCGGTACCCGGCGGCGTTGCAGTGGTCGACCTCGGCCCCGCCGCCAGCGCGCCCAGCGCCCGCTTCGACGGCAAGCCGGTGCTGGTGGTGAAGGAGCAGGACAACTGGCTGGCCATCGTCGGTATCCCGCTGACCCAGAAGCCGGGTACTGCGCTGCTGAGCCAGGGCGACCGCACCCTGCCCTTCACCGTCACCAGCAAGAAATACCCCGAACAGCGCATTACCCTGAAGAACACCCGCCAGGTCAACCCGAACCCGGCCGACCTCAAACGCATCGACCGCGAACTGGCCGAGCAGATCGCGGCCTACCGCAGCTTCAGTCCAGCGCTGCCGAGCAACCTGATCCTCGACAAACCGGTCAATGGCCCGCTGTCGAGCAAGTTCGGCGTGCGGCGCTTCTTCAATGGCGAAGAACGCAACCCGCATGCCGGGCTGGACTTCGCGGTGCCGGCCGGCACGCCGATCAAGACCCCGGCCAATGGCAAGGTGATCCTGGTGGGCGATTACTTCTTCAATGGCCGCACGGTGTTCGTCGACCATGGGCAGGGCTTCATCAGCATGTTCTGCCACATGTCCAAGATCGACGTGCAGGTGGGCCAACCACTGCGCCGGGGTGACGTGGTCGGCCGGGTGGGCTCGACCGGGCGGGCTACCGGGCCACATATGCACTGGAATGTCAGCCTGAATGATGCGCGGGTGGATCCGGCGATTTTCATTGGGGCATTCCAGCCCTGAGACCGCGTGTCTGCTTCGCGGGCATGCCCGCTCCCACAGGTATTGCGCTGCGTCTTGAGGCTGCATCGTACCTGTGGGAGCGGGCGCGCCCGCGAAGAGGCCAACACAGTCGACATCAGTTCAACCGTGTTGCGCCATCGAAAAATACCACGCAAAAATAAATAAGTACTCAGCTCAATCAAGCTATAAAATCTCGCCGAAGCGCTTTTTTTAAGCATTCCTCTCAATTTTTTGTGAACGCTTGCCATCCCCCACCCCACTGGTTAGGGTTGAAGGCATGAAAACCTTCAGCACCCTCATCCTGCTCCGACAACATCGCAGCCTCTGCCTGGTCAGCGCCCGACTACCAGGCTGAATCGCATCGCCTCGCCTATTCATCTCGTTATCGCTCGGCAGGCCCGATCTCGGCCGCACACAAAAGGATTGCTTCCATGACCATGCTCAAAGACCCTTCGAAGAAATACCGTGCTTTCCCGACCATCGACCTGCCTGACCGTACCTGGCCGTCGAAGACCATCACCGCCGCGCCGATCTGGTGCAGCTCCGACCTGCGTGATGGCAACCAGTCGCTGATCGAGCCGATGGATTCGGAGAAGAAACTGCGCTTCTGGAAGACCCTGGTGCAGGTAGGCGTGAAGGAAATCGAAGCCTCGTTCCCGTCTGCCTCGCAAACCGATTTCGACTTCGTGCGCACGCTGATCGAAGACGGCCACATCCCGGACGACACCACCATCCAGGTGCTCACCCAGGCCCGTGAAGACCTGATCGCCCGCACCTTCGAGTCGCTGCGCGGCGCGAAGAAGGCCATCGTCCACCTGTACAACGCCACCAGCCCGTCGTTCCGCCGCATCGTCTTCAACCAGGACAAGCAAGGCGTCAAGGACATCGCGGTGAACGCGGCCAAGCTGTTCGTCAAATACGCCGCGCAGCAGCCAGAAACCCAGTGGACCTTCCAGTACTCGCCAGAAACCTTCAGCGCCACCGAAATGGAGTTCGCCAAGGAAGTCTGCGACGCGGTCATCGAGGTATGGAACCCCACGCCTGAGCACAAGATCATCCTCAACCTGCCGGCCACCGTGGAGGTCTCCACGCCGAACGTGTACGCCGACCAGATCGAGTGGTTCTGCCGCAACATCAACCGCCGCGACAGCGTGATCATCAGCCTGCACTGCCACAACGACCGTGGCACCGGCATCGCCGCCACCGAGCTGGGCCTGATGGCCGGTGCCGACCGCGCCGAAGGCTGCCTGTTCGGCAACGGCGAACGTACCGGCAACGTGGACCTGGTGACCCTGGCGTTGAACCTCTACACCCAGGGCATCGACCCGCTGCTGGACTTCTCCGACATCGATGGCGTGCGCAAGGTGGTCGAAGAGTGCAACCAGTTGCCGGTGCACCCGCGTCACCCGTACGTGGGCGACCTGGTCCACACCGCATTCTCCGGCTCGCACCAGGACGCCATCCGCAAGGGCTTCGCCAAGCAACAGGAAGGCGAGCTGTGGGAAGTGCCGTACCTGCCGATCGACCCGGCCGACATCGGCCGCAGCTATGAAGCGGTGATCCGCGTCAACAGCCAGTCGGGCAAAGGCGGCATCACCTACCTGCTCGAGCAGGAATACGGCATCAGCCTGCCGCGCCGCATGCAGATCGAGTTCAGCCAGGTGGTGCAAGGTGAAACCGACCGCCTGGGCCTGGAAATGACTGCCCAGCAGATCTACAACCTGCTGCACAAGGAATACCTCCAGGCCAACGCGCCGTACGCGCTGGTCAGCCACCGCCTGCAGGAAGAAAACGGCCACAGCGCCGTGGAAGTGGAAGTCGCCGGCGAAGGCGAGACCACCCTGCACTGGCGCGGCAAGGGTAACGGCGCGCTGGAAGCCCTGGTGGCCGGCCTGCCGATTGCCGTCGAGATCATGGACTACAACGAACACGCGATTGGCGCAGGCACCAATGCCAAGGCTGCCGCCTACATCGAGCTGCGCGTAGCCGGCGGTCGTCCGGTGCATGGCGTGGGTATCGATGAAAACATCACCACCGCCAGCTTCAAGGCGCTGTTCAGCGCACTGAACCGCTCGCTGAGCCAGCAGGAAGCCAAGGCCGCCTGAACCGTACCCCGATGAACAAGAAAGCCCGCATCGTTTGATGCGGGCTTTTTTGTTGGCCTGTGCCGGCCCTTTCGCGGGCTCGCCCGCTCCCACAGGTACTGCACGGCACCTGGAGCAGCGCGATACTTGTGGGAGCGGGCAAGCCCGCGAAAGGGCCGGTACAGACAGCAGACGAATTCCAGGCAAAAAAAAGGGGCGCTGACCAAGCGCCCCATAAGCCGTAAAGCACACAACAAATTCAGTTGGCGTCCAGCAGCGCAATCGCCTCCGCACTGCATGCCTCGATCCGCGCCCAATCGCCATTCTTGATCCAGCTGCTGTCGAGCATCCAGGTCCCGCCCACGCACATCACATTCGGCAGCGCCATGTAGTTGCGCACGTTAGCCGGGTTGACCCCGCCGGTCGGGCAGAAGCGAATGTCGCCGAACGGGCCGCCAAAGGCCTTGATCGCCGCAACGCCGCCGCAAATTTCCGCCGGAAACAGCTTGAAACGGCGATAACCCAGGGCGTAGCCCATCATGATTTCGGAGGGCGTGCTGATACCCGGCAACAGCGGAATCTCGCTGTCTACACCCGCTTCGAGAATGTCCTGGGTGATGCCCGGGGTAACGACGAACTGCGCCCCTGCAGCTTCAACCGCCGCGAACATGCTGCGATCGAGCACGGTGCCGGCGCCGACACAAAGCTCCGGGCGCTGCTCGCGCAGTACCTGGATGGCCTTCAGGCCATGCTGGGAGCGCAAGGTCACTTCCAGGGTACGGATACCGCCAGCGGCCAGGGCATCAGCCAAGGGCAGGATGTCGTCCTCGCGGGCGATGGTGATCACCGGCAGGATGCGCGCCTGTTCGCAAATGGCATCGATCCGTGCGGCTTTGTCGGCCATCGAGAGCTTGGGCTGTGGGCGTTCGAGGGTGGTCATGACTGTGGATCCTTGGCTCATGGGCACCAGTAGATGTCCAGGGGGGCGTGAAGAAAAGCGCGAATCGGCATTTCCGTAAGGTCGGTGCCAGCCAGCGCGGCGCGCAGGGTAGCGAGTTTGCCCTGCCCTTGCACGGACAGCGCGGTGAAAGCGGCACTGGCCAGCAGCGAGCGGGTCATCGACAGGCGCTGGCGCGGTACGCTCGGTGCCAGCAAGGGCAGGCAGCGGCGTGGGTTGGCCAGGTCGAGGGCGGCGTCCAGGTTGGGGCTGGCGGGGAACAGCGAGGCGGTATGGCCATCGTCACCCATGCCCAGCACCAGCACATCGATCGGCGGCAGCTCGGCCAGCGCCTGGTCGGCCTTGTTGGCAGCGGCGTCGAGGTTCTGCGCCTGCTGGTACAAGCCAACGAAACGGGCCTTGGCCGCGGCGCCCTTGAACAGGTGGCGAGCCAGCAGACCGGCGTTGCTGTCGGCGTGTTCCACTGGCACCCAACGCTCATCGGCGAGGCTGACGGTGACCCTGGCCCAGTCGAGGTCTTCGCTGGCCAGCTGTTCGAGGAACGGTACCGGGCTGCGACCGCCCGACAGCACCAGGCAGGCCTGGCCCTTGCTGGCGATCGCCTCGCGCAGGCGAACAGCCACGTCATGTGCCTGGCGCACGGCCAGGGCCTTGGCGTTGGCCAGCTCGTGCACGTTCACCGAGCCGGGCAGTTTCAGTTCAGATATCCCCATACCACGCCCTCCCGTCGCGTGTGATCAGAGCAATCGAGCTCATCGGCCCCCAGGAACCGGCCGCATAAGGTTTCGGTGCATCGCCCGCGTTACGCCAGCCGGCGATCAACTGGTCGCACCACTTCCAGGCATATTCGATTTCGTCCTTGCGCACGAACAGGTTCTGGTTGCCGCGCATCACCTCGAGCAACAGCCGCTCGTAGGCATCCGGAATCCTCGCGCTGCGCCAGGTGTCGGAAAAATTCAGCTGCAACGGGCCGCTGCGCAGTTGCATGCCCTTGTCCAGGCCCTGCTCCTTGGTCATCACCCGCAGGGAAATGCCTTCGTCCGGTTGCAGGCGGATGATCAGCTTGTTACCGATTTGCAAACGCTGTTCCGGGGCAAAGATGTAGTGCGGCGTTTCCTTGAAATGAATGACGATCTGCGACAGTTTCTGCGGCATGCGCTTGCCGGTACGCAGGTAGAACGGCACGCCCGACCAGCGCCAGTTGCGGATGTCGGCACGCAGGGCGACGAAGGTTTCGGTATCGCTCTGGGCGTTGGCGTTGTCTTCTTCGAGGTAACCGGGCACCGGCTTGCCATCGCTGTAGCCGGCAATGTACTGGCCACGCACCACACGGGTGCTCAGCCCTTCGCCAGTGATCGGTGCCAGGGCCTTGAGCACCTTGACCTTCTCGTCACGGATGGCATCGGCGGACAGTTCGCTGGGCGGGTCCATGGCGATCAGGCACAGCAGCTGCAGCAGGTGGTTCTGGATCATGTCGCGCAGCTGGCCGGCCTTGTCGAAATAGCCCCAGCGGCCTTCGATACCGACCTTCTCGGCAACGGTAATCTCCACGTGGGAGATGGAGTTCTGGTTCCACTGGGTTTCGAACAGGCTGTTGGCAAAGCGCAGGGCGATCAGGTTCTGCACCGTCTCCTTGCCCAGATAGTGGTCGATGCGGTAGACCCGGTTCTCGGGGAAGAACCGTGCCACGGCGTCGTTGACCCGGCGCGACGACTCCAGGTCGTGGCCAATGGGCTTCTCCAGCACCACCCGGGTGCGCGCAGCCAAACCGGCCTTGTCGAGGTTTTCGCAGATGGCGCCGTACACCGCCGCCGCCGTGGCGAAATAGGCGATCAGCGGCTGCTCGCCCTGCAGCTGTTCGGCCAAGGCCTGATAGCCCTCGGGCTGGAGGAAGTCGAGGTGCTGGTAGCTCAGCCGGGCAAGGAAGCGGCCCAGCGCTGCAGGCTCTATGTCAGCCTCGGGTACATGCCGGCGCAGGTGCGCTTCGATACTGTTCAGGTGTTCCTGCGCAGTACCGGCCTCGCGGGCCAGGGCCAGCAGGTGGGTATCCGGGTGCAACAGGTTGGCCCGGTCGAGCTGATAAAGCGCAGGAAACAGCTTGCGCAATGCCAGGTCGCCGAGGGCGCCAAACAGGGCAAAGGTGCAAGGTTCGACACTGATCGCAGCCATGATGTTGGTTCTTTCCTAAAGTTGGTCTAGGAATACCGCTTTCACATACGGTTTTCAAGGGATAATGTAGTAAAAACCACAACATTCGACACAAGTGTTACAGACAAGTGGTACGCCAACCGCGCCGACAGTACGATAGACGACCGTGCAAAAAGCCTGCTGCTCCCACAGCCGGCTGTCTTCCCGACCCAAGGACACACCCATGGACCGCGTGCGAAACCTCCTGGAACAGATCCAGGGACGCCTCGACGAGCTGAACAAGGCCGAACGCAAAGTCGCCGAAGTCATCCTGCTCAACCCGCAACAAGCCACCCGTTTCAGCATCGCTGCGCTGGCCCAGGCGGCCAAGGTCAGCGAGCCGACCGTCAACCGCTTCTGCCGCTCGTTCGGCGTCAGCGGCTACCCCGAACTCAAGCTGCAGCTGGCGCAGAGCCTGGCCAGTGGCGCCGCCTATGTCAGCCGCGCGGTGGAGGCCGACGATGATCCGGCAGCCTATACCCAGAAGATCTTCGCCAGCGCCATCGCCTCGCTCGACAGCGCCTGCCAGCAACTCGACCCGCAGCAGGTCAGCCGTGCCGTGGACATGATGATCCAGGCGCGGCAGATCCACTTCTTCGGCCTCGGCGCCTCTGCCCCGGTGGCGCTGGATGCCCAGCACAAGTTCTTCCGCTTCAACCTGGCGGTGTCGGCCCACGCCGACGTACTGATGCAACGCATGCTGGCCTCGGTCGCCCACACCGGCGACCTGTTCGTGATCATTTCCTACACCGGACGCACCCGCGAACTGGTCGAAGTGGCGCGTCTTGCCCGGGAAAATGGCGCCTCGGTGCTGGGCCTGACGGCCGCCGGTTCGCCATTGGCCAATGCCTGCAGCCTGAGCCTGCATATTCCGTTGCCGGAAGACACCGACATCTACATGCCAATGACCTCGCGGATCATCCAGCTGACCGTGCTCGATGTGCTGGCCACCGGCATGACCCTGCGCCGTGGCGTGGACTTCCAGCCGCACCTGCGCAAGATCAAGGAAAGCCTCAACGCCAGCCGCTACCCGATCGAGGACGACGAACTCAACTGAGCCGGTGCGCCTGCAAACGCAGGTGTACCCGCTGCCCCGGCGCCAGGCTCAGGCCTTCACCACTGCCACTGGCGGCCTCGACGCAGACGAAGCGCTGGCATTCGCGGCCAGTCACGCCCATCAGCGGGCGGTTGCCCGGGTGCCAGACCACGGTGTCGTCACTGTCGCCGGTGTCGATGCACAGCTCACGCTGCCAGGCCGGGTCCTGCAGTTGCACCCGTGGCGTGCCGGGGTAGACCTTCTGGCAGCCGCCCTTGAGCTTCAGCGCGCCATCCTCACGGCAGGCCTGGCGGTTGAGGCGGTCATAGCCTTCGATGTCCTCGAGCCCGGACAGCGCTATCTCGGACACGTCACTGATACACCAGTAGGCCAGCAGGGCATGGCTCAGCTGGCAGGGTTCGCTGTCCTGGTGCTCGGTGCTCAGGCTCAGCTCCATGCGGCTGCCCAGCCGGGCATGCAGGTCGACCTGCCAGTCGCACAGGTCCAGCCGCCATTTCAGGGTAACGCCCTCCTCGTCCTCGCGGCTGTCGACCAGCTTCCAGTCCAGCAGGCGCGCCCAGCCATGGGCTGGCCACAGGTCTTCGCTGGGGTGACGGCCATACCAGGGCCAGCACACCGGCACGCCACCGCGGATCGCCCCAACCTGCGGCCACTGCTCGGCACACCACAGCCAGGGCCGTTCGCCGGCCGGCTGAAAATGCAGCAGTTGCGCGCCCTGGCGGCTGAACACCGCCTGGCAACGTGGGTGGTCGATGATCAGCACATCGCGCTGCTGGTAACGCTCCCACTCGAATGTCGGCCGGGGCCGCTGCGAGGTGAAGAAGCGATGAAGCGGATGTTCGGGCATGTTCAGGGCTCTTGTTGTTTGAGATAGCGCTGTCTCGGCCTATCCCTGGCACCCACTGCAGGCCAGTGGGTGCCGGGAGCCGAAATTGGATTGGCGTAAATTTACAACAATTGCCCTTAGAATGACGACTGAATCTTCAAGCCTGCGACCAACGCATTGTCCACCTCATCGACCCCGCCGGGGCTTTTGATGTACTGCAGGTTGGGCCGCACGGTCAGCCAGTTGGTGACGTGGAAGCCGTAATAGAGCTCGGCGTTGTATTCGGTGCGTTGCAGCGGCACGAAGCCGGGGTTGTCGTAATCGTCGATACCGCTCTGGGCATTGAGCAACTCGGCGCGTTTCTTGACGTCGTCATTCACATGAATACGTGCCACACCGAAGCCGATATCGTCCTTGGGCCGGGCGTCGAAGGCGCCCTTGTAGACCAGGCCTACCTGCTGGTAGTTGTCGACCACGTTGGTGGCCTTGTCGTGGACGGTGAAGTTGGCGAACAGGCTCAGGCCACGGTTGACATCGCCAGCATGGGCAGTGACTTGCTGTTGCGCCACGACCCACCAGCCGTGCTTGCTGGAGTGTGACTTGAAGGCTTCGCCAGTCAACGCCTGCGGGTTGCCGTTGACATCGTCGAATACATCATCGGCCTTGGCCGTGCTGTAGTAGTAACCCAGGCGGTACTCGCCCGGCAGGCCATTGACCTTGGGTGACCACACCGCTTCCACCGGCAGTATCGCGCCCTTGGTGCCGCTGCCGCTGAGCTTGAAGCCGTTGCCGGTTTCCAGGTTGGAAGGGTTCTGCTCGAAGGCACCGACCTGGACGAAGAATTCCGGGGTGATGTTGTACTTGACCCGCAGTGCCCACTGGCTCACCGGCCAGTTGTACCAGATGCCACCGACCCAGTTGCCCACTTGCGAGCCGCAGAAGGCCAGGTTCTGGAAGTCGCAAGGGAAGCTGTTGAAGTCCTCGCCTTCGCCGAAGCGGCCGAATTTGACGTCCAGCGCACCGTCAAAGTACTTCTGCTTGACCCACATCTGGGTCAGGCGCCAGGTCTGGCCGCGGCCCCACACTTCCTGCACCGAGCTGAACTGCCCGGCGCGCGGGTCGCTGATGCGGTCGTTGGACAGGTTGCGGCCACTGCGCTCGGTGATCGCCAGCTTGAACTCGGCATCGTGCCAGCCGAGGATTTTCTGCAGGTCCAGGTGTGCGCCCAGCGCGAACTGGTCGCTGTAGCGCGCGGTCTTGTCGTCGTTGTAGCCGCCGTGCAGGTTGCCGGCTACCTCACCGACATAATCCAGGGTGAAGTCGTAACCTTTTTCCAGCAGTTCGGTGCGGGTGCCGCCCCAGTCGCCGGTCATCCACTTCGATTCGCTGGAAAAGGCCTCGGCAGCCTGCGCCCCGCTGCTGCCAACGATGGCAAGCAAGGCCAGCGAGCCCAATGTCCTGATGCGTTTGCGCTGTTCCATCCCTTTGCGTCCTCTTTTTTCTTATTGGTGGTGTAGACGAGTCAACGGCCCTTGAAGTGAGCCACGTTGTCCTTTACTGCTGCGGCGGAGCTGGCCAGGTGCAGGCGCTCGCCGCTGTCGGCGTCGAACAGCAGCACCCGGGCCGGGTCGAACTGCAGGTTCAGGTTGTCACCTACCTGGCACGTCACATCCGGCGCCAGGCGGCAGCAAACCTTGGTCTGGTTGAGGGTGACGAACACCAGCAGGTCCGGCCCGGTAGGTTCGGTCACCTGCACCTCGGCGCGGATGCCCGGCAAGCTGTTGCCCTCCCCGGTGCCCAGCGCGATCTGCTCGGGACGGATGCCCAGAATGATCTCGCGCCCCTCGAGTTCGTCGGCAGCCAGGCCCAAAGGCAGTTCGCAGCGCGCCTGGCCACTGTCCAGCAGCGCCAGCAGGCGGCCATCCTGTTTGGTCAGGCGTACCGGGATGAAGTTCATCGGCGGAGAACCGATGAAGCTGGCGACAAACTGGTTGGCCGGGTCGTTGTAGATCTGTTGTGGGGTGCCGAACTGCTGGATGATGCCGTCCTTCATCACCGCTACCTTGTCGCCCAGGGTCATGGCCTCGATCTGGTCATGGGTGACGTACACGGTGGTGGTCTTCAGGCGCTGGTGCATCAGTTTCATTTCGGTGCGCATCTCGACACGCAGCTTGGCATCGAGGTTGGACAGCGGTTCATCGAACAGGTAGATCTTCGGCCGCCGCGCCAGCGCCCGGCCCATGGCCACGCGCTGCTGCTGGCCACCGGACAGCTGCGCCGGCTTGCGCGCCAGCAGGTGCTCGATCTGCAGCAGCTTGGCCACCCGCGCCACCTCTTCGTCGATGGCAGCCTGGGGCAGCTTGCGGATCTTCAGGCCGAACTCGATGTTCTCGCGCACGCTCATGGTCGGGTACAGCGCGTAGGACTGGAACACCATGGCGATGTCACGATCCTTGGGGCTCATGCCACTGACATCCTGCTGGTCGATGAGGATCGCCCCGCCGGTGATCTGCTCCAGGCCGGCAATGCAGTTCATCAAGGTCGACTTGCCGCAGCCCGACGGGCCGACCAGGATCAGGAACTCGCCATCCTTGATCGACAGCTGGATGTCCTTGAGGGTGTCCGGCAAGCCGCTGCCGTAGGTCTTGTTCACATTGCGAAGTTCGAGCGTTGCCATGACTTACCCCTTTACCGCGCCAGCCGTCAGGCCGCGGACGAAATATTTGCCTGCCACCACGTAGACCAGCAGGGTTGGCAGGCCGGCAATCATCGCCGCCGCCATGTCGACGTTGTATTCCTTGGCCCCGGTACTGGTGTTGACCAGGTTGTTCAAGGCCACGGTGATCGGTTGCGAGTCGCCGCTGGAGAACACCACGCCAAACAGGAAGTCGTTCCAGATCTGGGTGAACTGCCAGATCAGGCAGACCATGATGATCGGCGTGGACATCGGCAGGATGATGCGGCGGAAGATGGTGAAGAACCCGGCGCCATCCAGCCGCGCAGCCTTGACCAGCGCATCGGGGACGCTCACGTAGAAGTTGCGGAAGAACAGCGTGGTAAAGGCCAGGCCATAGACCACGTGCACCAGCACCAGGCCGCTGGTGGTGCTGGCCAGGCCGAGCTTGCCGAGGGTGAACGAGGCCGGCAGCAGCACGGTCTGGAACGGCAGGAAGCAGCCGAACAGCAGCAGGCCGAAGAACAGCTGCGAACCACGGAAGCGCCACATCGACAGCACGTAGCCGTTCAGCGCGCCGATGGCAGTGGAGATCAGTACCGCCGGCACGGTGATCATGATCGAGTTCCAGAAGTACCCGCTGACCGTGGCCCAGGCCTTGACCCAACCAATACCGCTGAACACCGCCGGCCAGCTCAGCAGGTTGCCGGTGCTGATATCGTCCGGGGTCTTGAAGCTGGTCAGCAGCATCACCACCAGCGGCACCAGGTACAGCAACACGGCCAGCAACAGCACCGCGTGGATGGCGATGCGGCTGAGGCTCAGCACCGGTTTGTCGACAGGGCTATGCATGGCGTTTGCTCCGCAGCTCCGAGTACAGGTAAGGCACGAGGATCGCCAGGATCGCCCCGAGCATGAGGATGGCGCTGGCCGAGCCCATGCCCATCTGCCCGCGGCTGAAGGTGAACGAATACATGAACATCGCTGGCAGGTCGGACGAATAGCCCGGGCCGCCGGCGGTCAATGCCGCCACCAGGTCGAAGCTCTTGATGGCAATGTGCGCGAGAATCATCAGCGAGCTGAAGAACACCGGGCGCAAGCTGGGCAGCACCACACGCCAGTAGATGCGCGGCAGGCTGGCGCCGTCGATCTGCGCGGCGCGGATGATCGACGGGTCGACCCCGCGCAGGCCGGCGAGGAACATCGCCATGATGAAGCCCGATGCCTGCCATACCGCGGCAATCACCAGGCAGTACACCACCCGGTCCGGGTCGATCAGCCAGTCCAGGCGGAAACCTTCCCAGCCCCAGTCTCGCAGCAGCTTGTCCAGGCCCATGCCCGGGTTGAGCAGCCACTTCCAGGCAGTGCCGGTGACGATCATCGACAGCGCCATGGGGTACAGGTAGATGGTGCGGATGAAGCCTTCGCGGCGGATCCGCTGGTCCAGCAGGACCGCCAGCAGCACGCCGATGACCAGGCTGATGGCGATGAACAGGCCGCCGAACAGCAGCAGGTTCTTGCTCGCCACCCACCAGCGGTCGTTGTCGAACAGCCGGGCGTACTGGGCCAGGCCGGCCCACTTGTAGGTCGGCAGGAAGGTCGACGTGGTGAAGGACAGGACAAAGGTCCAGAGGATGTAGCCGTAGAAGCCCACCAGGACGATGAACATGCTCGGCGCCAACACCAGCTTGGGCAGCCAGCGCTGAAGCGCGTCCAGGGGTGAGGCCCGCAGTTGGGCGGTTGCTGTAGTCATGGTTCACCTCGAAGGCGCCGCACTCCCCTGTAGGAGCGGCCTTGTGTCGCGATGGGCTGCACAGCAGCCCCAAAGGACTCAAGGACGATTACCTACCTTGAAGATCGAGTGCGCAGGTTATGGGGCTGCTGCGCAGCCCATCGCGACACAAGGCCGCTCCTACAACGGAATCGCGTCTGCTTTACTGGGCAGCCTTGATCGCCGCCGCCAGCTTCTTCGCCGCATCGGCCGGGTCGGCCTTCGGGTCGTTGATGTAGTTGGTCACCACATCGAAGAACGCGCCCTGCACGGCCAGCGTGGTGGCCATGTTGTGCGCCATGCTCGGCTGCAGCCCGCCGCTCTTGGCATCGGCGAGGAAGTCCTTGGCGGAGGTTTGCGCGCAGGCATCGAAGCCGTACTTGCCCATGACGGCGAGCATGTCGTTGCGTACCGGGATGGAGCCCTTGTTGATGCTGAACACCTTCTGGAAGTCCTGGCCCAGCACCTTGCGTGCGATGTCCTGCTGCCCGGCGGCGGTGCCTTCGTCGTTCTGCTTGAACACTACCAGCGAGTCGATGTTGTAGAGGAAAGCCTTGTCCGTGCCAGGGAATGGCACGCACTGGTAGTCCTTGCCGGCAGTTTTCTTCGCCAGGGTCCATTCGCTCTTGGCCCAGTCGCCCATGATCTGCATACCGGCCTTGCCGTTGATGACCTTGGCCGCTTCGAGGTTCCAGTCCTGGCCCTTGCCATCCGGGTCCATGTAGGTGGCGACCTTCTTCAGCTCGGTCAGCGCCTTGATCATCTGCGGGCCGGTCAGCGCCTCGCTGTCGAGGTCGACCAGGGCCTTCTTGTAGCCATCGACCCCCATCACGGCCAGCACCACGCTTTCGAATACGGTGCTGTCCTGCCACGGCTGGCCGCCATGGGCGAGCGGGATGAAACCGGCGGCCTTGAGCTTGTCGGCGGCGGCGTAGAATTCGTCGAGGGTGGTCGGCGCCTTGTCGATGCCGGCTTTCTTGAACACTTCGGGGTTGATCCACAGCCAGTTGATGCGATGGATGTTCACCGGTACGGCGACGTAGTCACCGTCATACTTCACGGTGTCGGCGACCTTCTTGTCGAGCAGCGTGTCCCACTTCTCTTCCTTGGCCACATCCTTGAGCACATCGGCGTCGAGCAGGCCGGTGGCTGCCCAGTCCTGGATGTCCGGGCCCTTGATCTGTGCGACACCCGGCGGGTTGCCCGCCACGGCGCGGCTCTTGAGCACGGTCATGGCCGTGGCACCACCGCCGCCAGCGACTGCGCCGTCCTTCCAGGTGAAGCCATCTTTTTCGACCTGGGCCTTGAGCACATCGACTGCCGCTTTTTCACCACCGGATGTCCACCAGTGCACCACCTCGATACTGCCTTTGGAATCGGCAGCCAGGGCAGTGAGCGGGAACAGGGAGGCCCCTAGCGAGGCAATGGAGATTGCGGCAGCGAGACGAAGCGTAGAGTTCATCGAAGCACCTTTCTTGTTGTTATGCCGTGCAAGTCGGTCGCTTGCGTTGCATTGAGTCTAAACAGCGTGCGCGCCTCGTCAGGTAACGAAGCGACGCGTGAATGTCATCATCTGGTTACATTGGCGGCCAGGCTGCTGGCCAGGCTCGGCGCCAGCGGCAAGCCCGGCAGCAGCAATGCCTGGTAGGCGTGGTAGAGGTCGGGCTTGCCCGGCCACAGCATCCCGGCTGGCTGGTTATGTGCATCGAGCTCGTGGTGCCAGCTGCCCGCAACCAGGTCGATGAAATGCTTGGCAATGAAATCCCAGCAGCGCTGGTACCACTGCTCGTAGCGTGCCTCGCCAGTACGCTGCAACAGCGCCGCTGCGGCGGCGCAGGCCTCGGCGTGCACCCAATGCAGGCGCGCGTGCACCACCGGCCGATCGGCCCAGTCCAGGGTATAGACAAAGCCCGGCGCGCCATCGACGTGCCACGCGTGCTGGCAGGCCGCGTCGAACAACGCGCGCGCGTCGTCCACCAGCCAGCCCGGCGCAGGCAGGCCGGCCCGTTCGAGGCTGGCCTCCAGGTGCAGCAGCAACCGCGCCCACTCCAGCGCATGCCCGGGGGTGGTGCCATACGGCCGGAAAGGATCAGCCGGACGCTCCAGGTTGTAATGCGGCAGTGGCTGCCAGAAGGCATCGAAGTGCTCGATGACGCGATGGCCGTTGGCGGCGGCATGGCCATGAATGACGCGTTCGGCGATGCGCAGGGCGCGTTGCAGCCACAGGCGCTGGCCAGTGACATCGGCCAGGGCGAGGAAGGCTTCGACCGCGTGCATGTTGCTGTTGGCGCCACGGTACGGCTCGGGCGACTGCCAGGTACGGGAGAAGGATTCGCAGAGGGCGCCCTCCGCTTCGCTCCAGAAATGCGCGACAAGCATCTGCACCGCGTCTTCCAGCAGGGCGGGCGCGTCGGCAGCGCCGGCCAGCACCGCCGAGCTGGCGGCCAGGGCGACGAAGGCATGCAGGTAGGCGGCCTTGCCGCTGTCGGTAGCGCCATCGGGGTGGGCGAACCAGCCGCCATGGGTGGCGTCCTGCATGGCACCACGCAGGGCAGCCACACCGTGTTCGACATAGGCCAGGCAACCGGGCAAGCCCTGCAGCTGGGCCAGGGCGAAGCAGTGGGTCATGCGGGCGGTGTTCAGGGTGTCGGCACGGGCACCGGGGGCAAGCTGCCCCTTGGCATCCAGGCTGCCGAAGCCATCGGGCAGTTTCGCAGCCTTGGCGAACGCCAGCAGGCGCTGTGCTTCGGCCAGGCGCCAGGCGGTGTGAGCCGGGGCATCGAGCCAACGGGTGGCAGGCAGGTTATGCGTATTCATGGGCCAGCTTGATCCTTGCCAGTCGTGGGCGAATTCTAGTCAGCGCGGTCGGGTGGGATGTCACGAAGGGCCGGTGGATTGTCACCGCGCAGTGACATTTCGCTTGCCGGCACCGGCTCTCAGTCCATGCCCCGCGGCAGGTACAAGGTCACCCGCAACCCGCCCTCGCGCAGGTTGAGCAGACTCACCTCGCCGCCATGGCTATGAGCGATGTTGCGCGCGATGCCCAACCCCAGCCCATAGCCCTGCTGCTGCCCCGCCAGGCGGAAGTGCGGCTCGAACACCTGTTCCAGCTGCTGCTCGGGCACCCCCGGCCCCTGGTCATCGACCTGCAGCACGAAGCCCTCGGCACTGTCGATGATGCGTAACCGTGCCCGCTCGCCGTACTTGATGGCATTGTCGATCAGGTTGCCGATGCACCGTCGCAACGCCAGCGGCTTGCCCGGATACGGTGCCAGTGCCCGGCCTTCGAGGGTGATGCGACCATCGCCCAGGTAGGGCTCGGCGAGGATTTCCAGCACCTGGTTGAGGTCGACCGGCTCGATGTTTTCATGAATGTCGGTGTCCTTCACGCACTGCAAGGCCCCTTTGACCAGCAACTCCAGCTCATCCAGGTCCTGGCTGAACTTGGCCTGCAGGCGTTCGTCCTCCAGCAGCTCGACCCGCAGCCGCAGGCGAGTGATCGGCGTGCGCAGGTCGTGCGAGATAGCGCTGAACAGCTGGCTACGTTCGGTCAGGTAGCGGCTGATACGTTCGCGCATGCTGTTGAACGCCCGGCCCACTTCCACCACCTCACTGCCACCGCCTTCGGCCACCGGCGCCACATCGGCACCCAGCGACATTTCGCGCGCCGCCCGTGCCAGGCGCTTGAGCGGCCAGCTCTGCCAGTGCACCAGCAGGCCGATGAACAGCAGCAGCAACACGGTGGTCAGCACGATGAAGCCGATCTGCTGGCGCGGCAGGCGTTCGGCCTCCAGGCTGGTATAGGGCTCGGGCAGCAGCGAGGCGATGTACAGCCACTCGCCCTCACCCAGGCGGATCTGTGTCACCAGCACCGGCGGGTTGAGCGGTTCCAGGGTCAACGAGTAGTGCGCCCACGAGCGCGGCAGCTCGTCGAGCTTGAGGCCGCTGTTGAAGATGCGCAGGTCGTCGGGGCTGACGAACGCCACGGAAATTTCCATCTGCGAACCCAGGCGCTCATGCAGCACTTGCTGGAACACGTCGATCACCACCTGCTTGCGCGGGGTGACCGGCAGTACCGGCATGTCCAGTGGCTTGGCGTTGAGCGATACGAAGAAGCGCGTGCCGCCCATGCTGCGCAGCTGATCGAGCACCATGGGCCGGTAGCCCACCGGCAACGAACGAAAGTAGCTGACGCTGGCGCTCATCGAGTGGGCCAGGCTGCTGGCACTGGCGCGCAGGCCTTGCAGTTGGCTGGCGCGCAACTGGGCGACCCAGATGATGCTGGACAAGCCCTGGGCCAGCAGCACCACCAGCAAGGTCAGCAGCAGCATGCGCCCCAGCAACGAGCGCGGCAGCAGCCGCCAGCGCCGCTCAGGAGCCACTGCAGACATGGGCAGCCAGCAGGTAGCCACTGCCGCGCACGGTGCGGATCAGCCGGGGCGGTTTGTCGGTATCGCGCAGGCGTTGGCGCAGGCGGCTCACCGCCATGTCGACGATGCGGTCCAGCGGCATCGGCTCGCGACCTCGGGTGGCGTTGCCGATGGTGTCGCGGTCGAGGATCTGCTGGGGGTGGTCGAGAAACAGCTTGAGCAGGGCAAAGTCGGCGCCGGAGAGCATCACCTCCTCGCCGTCGCGATGAAACAGGCGATGGCTGACCGTGTCCAGGCGCCAGTCGTCGAAAGCCAGCACGGCACTGCCCGGCGCCGCCTGGCCGAACTCGGCACGGCGCAGCAGGGCCTTGATCCGTGCTTGCAATTCGCGCGGGCTGAACGGTTTGCCCAGATAGTCGTCGGCGCCCAGTTCCAGGCCGATGACCCGGTCGGCTTCGTCCGAGCTGGCGGTGAGCATGATGATCGGTACCCGTGCCTGGCGCGGGTGCTGGCGTACCCAACGGCACAGGCTGAAGCCGTCTTCGTCGGGCAACATGACGTCGAGGATGACCAGATCGCAAGGGGTGGTTTCCAGGGCGCGGCGAAAGCCCTTGCCGTCGGCTTCGGCATGCACCTGGAAGCCGGAACGGCTCAGGTAGGTTTGCAGCAGTTCGCGAATTTCCTGGTCGTCGTCGACCATCAGGATCGATTTACCGGCAGTGCTCAAGGTGGTCTTTCCTTTTGTCTGGTTACAGGTCTTCGTTGCCTGCTATCGGGGCCGCTGCGCAGCCCATCGCGACCCAAGGCCGCTCCTACAGCGACTGCGCCGGGCCGGAAATCCCAGGTCCCGGTGCAGCAGCGGCGTTGGGTCGCGATGGCCGCGCAGCGGCCCTCAATCACCTAGCCGTGATCCAGCGCCTGTTGCAAGGCCACTCCAGCCCCCAGCAACCCGGAAAACTCCGCCGTCACCAGCCATACCGGCACCCCGGCGAAATAACCGCTCATGCAGCCCTTGTCGGCAAAGCTGGCAGCGAACCCGCTGCGCAGGAACAGCTCGGCAAACCGTGGGATCACACCGCCGACAATATAGACCCCACCGCGCGCGCCCAGCGTCAGCACATTGTTACCCGCCACTCGGCCGAGGAACCGGCAGAACTGCTCGATCACCGCCAGCGCCCGTGGTTCGCCGCCCAGCGCAGCATCGGTGATCTGCGCCGGGGTGTTGTGTCGGGGTGTGTCGCCGTCCAGTGCACAGATTGCCTGGTACAGGCGCAGCAGGCCACCGCCACTGAGCACGGTTTCGGCGCTGACATGGCCGATCTGGGCGTGAATCTGTTGGTATATTGCCGCTTCGCGGGCATTGCCCACCGGCAGGTCGACGTGCCCGCCCTCACCCGGCAAGGCGCACCAACGCTCACCCACTCGCAACAGCGAGCCGACACCCAAACCGGTACCCGGGCCGATGACCAACGCCGGGCGCGAAAGGTCGGCCTGGCCCGGGCACACCTCGCGAAACTCGCCATCGCGCAGACGGGTCATGCCCAGCGCCATGGCGGTGAAGTCATTGATCAGCAGCAACTGCTCGATCTGCAGCCGCTGGCAGAACGCCTGACGGCTCAGGCGCCAATGGTTGTTGGTGAAGCGGAACTCGTCGCCATTGACCGGCCCGGCCACCGCCAGGCAGGCAGCAGTCACGCCGCCGCGAGCGATGCCAAGGCCTTCCAGGTAAGCCTCGATGGCCTGTTCCGGGCTGGTGTAGTCCTCGGTGGCGAAGACCTTCACCGCATGTAGCTGGTTGTCACGCCACAACGCGAAACGGGCATTGGTGCCGCCGATGTCGCCAACCAGCAGGTCTTTCATTTGAGGTTCTCCAGGGTCGCGGTGAAGGCGCTGGCGCCCTGCTCTGCCGGGCTGAACGCCATGCGCATGAAGCCGAACAGCTCGCGCCCGCAGCCCAGGTCGTTGCCCTGGGGTGCGGGTGGCAGGTCGCGGCTGGCCAGTTCTTCGGCCGACACCATTACCCGCAGCGTGCCTTCGACACCATCGACGCGCACGATATCACCGTCGCGCACCCGCGCCAGCGGGCCACCGTCATACGCCTCGGGGCAGACGTGGATAGCTGCCGGGATCTTGCCGGAGGCACCGGACATGCGCCCATCGGTGACCAGCGCCACCTTGTAGCCGCGATCCTGCAGCACACCGAGGAACGGTGTGAGCTTGTGCAGCTCCGGCATACCGTTGCAGCGCGGGCCCTGGAAGCGCACCACGGCAACGAAATCACGCTCCAGCTCGCCGGCCTTGAAGGCATCGGCCAGCGACTGCTGGTCGTGGAACACCCGTGCCGGGGCTTCGACCACCTGGTGCTCCGGGGCGACCGCCGACACCTTCATCACGCCGCGGCCAAGGTTGCCTTCCATTACCCGCAGGCCGCCTTCGGCCGAGAATGGTCGGGCCACCGGGCGCAGGATGCTTTCGTCCAGGCTGTGCTGCGGCCCTTCGCGCCACACCAGCTTGCCCTCGTCGAGGAACGGTTCCTGGGTGTAGCGACGCAGGCCATGGCCGGCCACGGTGTTGACGTCCTCGTGCAGCAGCCCGGCATCGAGCAGCTCGCGGATCAGGAAGGCCATGCCGCCAGCGGCCTGGAAGTGATTGATGTCGGCCTTGCCGTTGGGGTAGACGTGGGACAGGGTCGGCACCACTTCGGACAGGTCGGCCATGTCCTGCCAGGTCAGCTGGATCCCCGCCGCCTGGGCAATTGCCGGGATATGCAAGGTGTGGTTGGTGGAACCGCCAGTGGCATGCAGGGCGACGATGGAGTTGACCAGCGCCTTCTCATCCACAATTTCGCCCAGCGGCATGAAGTTGCCGCTGGCCTTGGTCATGCGCGTGACCTGCTGCGCGGCCTCGGCAGTGAGCGCGTCACGCAGCGGCGTGTACGGGTTGACGAAGGAGGCGCCGGGCAGGTGCAGGCCCATCACTTCCATCACCAGCTGGTTGGTGTTGGCCGTGCCGTAGAAGGTACAGGTACCCGGGCTGTGGTAGGACTTCATCTCCGACTCCAGCAGCTCCTCGCGGCTGGCCTTGCCTTCGGCGTAGCGCTGGCGCACGTCGGCCTTCTGCTTGTTGGAGATGCCGGACACCATCGGCCCGCCCGGGACGAAAATGGTCGGCAGGTGGCCGAAGCGCAATGCGCCCATCATCAGCCCGGGGACGATCTTGTCGCAGATGCCCAGCATCAGCGCAGCGTCGAACATGTTGTGCGACAGCGCCACGGCGGTGGACATGGCGATCACTTCACGGCTGGCAATCGCCAGCTCCATGCCCGGCTCGCCCTGGGTCACGCCGTCGCACATGGCCGGCACGCCACCGGCGAACTGGCCGACCGAACCGACTTCGCGCAAGGCCTGCTTGATCTGCTCGGGGAAGTGCAGGTACGGCTGGTGCGCCGAGAGCATGTCGTTGTAGGCCGAGACGATGGCCACGTTGGCCGCGTTCATCAGGCGCAGGGTCTGCTTGTCCTCGCTGCCGCAACCGGCCACGCCGTGGGCGAAGTTGGCGCATTGCAGGCTGGCACGCATGGGGCCTTCACTGGCCGCGCCGCGAATCAGCTGCAGGTAGCGTTCGCGGGTGGCACGGCTGCGCTCGACCAGCCGCTGGGTGACCTCAAGGATGCGCGGATGCATGTACTGGACTCCAGGCTAATTGTAAGGGCGGTTTACCAGGCATTTCCCCTCCAAACGATTGCGGCCTAGGCTCAAGGTAGAGGAGCCCGCTGCATCGGTGGAGGCACGTCGCCCGACCACTCGTTGTATGTTTAAACAAAATATTGCCACTAAAAAGGCTTGTTTTCTATCGGCCAGTGAATAATCTTGTAATTCCAACAACAAAACCGTTTCAGTGAAGCTCCTTTGTGCCACAGGTTTCACTCGGACTGCCAGAGGTACTGCCATGACTTTACGCATCGCCATCAATGGATTCGGCCGCATCGGGCGCAACGTCCTGCGCGCACTGTATACCCAAGGCTACCGCCAGGACCTGCAGGTCGTCGCCATCAACGATCTGGGCGACAGCGCCATGAACGCCCATCTGCTCAAATACGACAGCGTGCATGGCACCTTTGACGCCAGCGTCGAGGCCGACCACGAAAGCCTGACGGTCAATGGTGACCGTATCGCCGTCAGCGCCATCCGCAACCCGGCCGAACTGCCGTGGAAGGCCGAGGCGATCGACGTGGTGTTCGAATGCACCGGGCTGTTCACCGAGCGCGCCAAGGCCGCCGCGCACCTGGCTGCGGGGGCAGGCAAGGTAATCGTCTCGGCCCCCGCCAAAGGCGCCGATGCCACGGTGGTATACGGCGTCAACCATGATGTCCTGCGGGCCTCGCACCAGGTCATCTCCAACGCCTCCTGCACCACCAACTGCCTGGCGCCGATTGCCCAGGTGCTGCACCGCGAGTTCGGTATCGAGCAGGGCCTGATGACCACCATCCATGCCTATACCAACGACCAGGTGCTGACCGACGTGTATCACGGCGACCCGTACCGCGCACGCTCGGCGACCCAGTCGATGATCCCCAGCAAGACCGGGGCCGCCGAGGCGGTAGGCCTGGTGCTGCCGGAACTGGCCGGCAAGCTGACCGGCATGGCGGTGCGCGTGCCGGTGATCAACGTGTCGCTGGTGGATCTCACTGTCAACCTCCGGCGCGAGGCCACGGCCGAGCAGGTCAACCAGCTGTTCCTCGAAGCCAGCAAGCATTCGCGGGTGCTGGGTTACAACGCCTTGCCGCTGGTTTCCTGCGATTTCAACCACAATCCGCTGTCGTCGATCTTCGATGCCAACCATACCCGGGCCAACGGGCGCATGCTCAAGGTGCTGGCCTGGTATGACAACGAGTGGGGCTTCTCCAACCGCATGCTGGATAACTGCCTGGCGCTGTGCCGGGCCGGCTGAGTGCCGGGTAGGAGCGGCCTTGCGTCGCGATGGGCCGCAAAGCGGCCCCGGCCAAATGTGCTGGGGTCGCGATCCAGGGGCCGCTCCGCGCCCCATCGCGACGCAAGGCCGCTCCTACACAGGGATCGCGCAAGGCGCGGCACTCACAAACTTTACCTTTTCCTAACATTTCCAAGCTTGACCTTCGACAAGGATGATAAGCATTATCATTAACCCCTTGTCGCCCAGGTCCCCTCGTGAGTCAGTCCCGGTTCAATTCCGTCTTCCTCGTCCAGCGCCTGAGCCTGCTGCGTACCCTGCAGCGCATGGTTGGCAACCCGAACACGGCCGAGGACCTGTTGCAGGAGACCTACCTGCGGGTATCCCGCGCCCTCGCTGAGCGGCGCGTCGAACACATCGAACCGTTCGTGTTCCAGACCGCGCGCAACCTGGCCCTCGACCACCTGCGCGCACGCCGGGTGCAATCGCGCATGCTGGTCGACGATGTGCCCGACGAGGTGCTGCATAGCGTGGCCGCGCCGGCCTCCAGCAGCGAGGATGCCGCGCATGCCGAACAGTTGCTCAAGCAGTTGAGCGTCAGCCTTGGCCAGCTGAGCGAACGCCAGCAACGCATTTTCATCCTCAGCCGCCTGCATGGCGCCACCTACCTGGAAATTGCCGAACAACTGAAAGTTTCGCCCAGCACGGTCCAGAAGGAACTGAAACTGATCATGGCGATCTGCATGGGTGTTGCCGACCGCCTCAAGTGAGGCGACGCAAAGCCCTTGCTACCCACCCGCCCCAACCTTGATCATTCGCAGAAAAGACCATTCAGGGATTCACCGTGACCGACAGCCCCGCCCCCCGCCCGTCACCCGCCGGCCCAGACGCCCGTGCCCGTGCCATGGACGAGGCGCTGGACTGGCTGGTACGCCTGCAATGCGCCGATGCCGAGGAGACCCTGGCCTTCGAAGCCTGGCTGAGCGCAGCAGCGGAAAACGCCGAAGCCTATGTCGAGGCCGAAGCCCTGTGGCACGGCGCACCGCTGCGCCAGGTGGCCGTGCAGATGCATCTGCAACAGCGCCGGTCGTGGCGTGGGCGCCTGCGCAGCCACTGGAAACCGCTGGCTACCGCCGCGCTGCTGCTGGTCGGGCTGTGCACCTTTGGCAACCTGCCCCTGCGCCTGCAGGCCGATCACCTGACGCTGGTCGGCGAACGCCAGCGCCTGCAACTGGACAACGGGGCGAAAGTGTTGCTCAACACCGATTCGGCATTCGCCAGCGAGTACCGTGACGGCCGCCAGGTCGCCCGCCTGCTGCAAGGTGAGGCCTATTTCCAGGTTGCCGGAGAAGCACGGTTGCCACTGGAAGTACAGGCCGGGCCGCTGCGCGCCCAGGTGGGCGATACCGACTTTGCCGTGCGCTACCTTGGCGGCGAAGCACAAGTGCGGGTGCAACGCGGCGATGTCGACTTGCAGGGCGCCCGCGACCAGCGTATCCGCCTGAGTGCCGGCGAAAGCATCAGCATCGGCCCCCATGGTTTTGGCCAGCGCCAGCGCCCCGACATGCGCAAGGACCTGGCCTGGGTGGAGGGCCGCCTGGTGTTTGAAGACTGCCCGCTGAGCCAGGTGCTGGCAGAGCTGCGGCGCTACTACCCAGGCTGGATCATCAACCGCAATACGCAGCTGGAAAACGTGACGGTGACTGGCAACTACCGCCTCGACCAGCCCCTGCAGACCCTGCGCGCGCTGGCCCACATCACCTCGGCCCGGCTGCATGAGTACCCGGCGCTGGTCATCCTGAACTGATCTTTTGCCTAGGCCGGCTTGATCGCTGGCGACCCCGCACACACCGCGCCGCCTGCATCGCGGATAAATCCGCTCCTACAGGTAACGCGCTGGCTTGCCGGCGATAGGGCGCACGGTCTTGTATTTATTTTTACGCGGTCGCGTCACCTCGCCCGTCTCGTTATAGCCAATGCGACCGATTCTTGTTTCAAAACAGGAACAGCCAACACCTATAACAGTCCGCGCGTCAGGGAGCGCTTTCGATGTCCACAGGTCCTACCCGCCCCTCCACCCTTCCCCGCCGTACAGTGCCACTGTCCCTGCTGACCCTGGCCCTGCTCGCCAGCGGCACCTGCAGCCTGCCGACGCTGGCCGCCGAGCCGGCCCAGGCCAGCAGCCCGCGCATGGGTGAATACCGCTTCAACATCGGCCAGCAACCACTGGTGACGGCCATCAATGCCTTCAGCCAGGTCACCGGCTGGCAGGTCGGCTTCAGCGCCGAGCTGGCCGACGGCGTAGTCTCGCCAGGCGTGCACGGCGCGCTACTGCCGGAAGCCGCACTCAAGCGCCTGCTGCACGGCACCGGCCTGGGCGTGCGCAAGATCGGCAACGGCAATGTGGTGCTCGAACGCCAGGCCGGCAATAACGTGGTCGCCCTGCAGCAGGTCACCGTCAGCGCCACCCGCAGCGCCCAGGACGTCAGCCAGGTGCCGAGCACCGTCAGCGTGCAGACCCGCGAACAACTGGACCGGCAGAACGTCAACACTATCCACGACCTGGTGCGCTATGAGCCAGGGGTGTCAGTGGCCGGCACCAGCCAGCGCAGCGGCCTGAACGGCTACAACATCCGTGGCATCGACGGCGAGCGAATCCTCACCCAGGTCGACGGCGTGTCGATCCCCGACAGTTTCTTCTATGGCCCCTACGCCCAGACCCAGCGCAACTACGTCGACCCGGAAATCGTCAAACGCGTGGAAATCCTGCGCGGCCCAGCCTCGGTGCTGTATGGCAGCAACGCCATCGGTGGCGCGGTCAGCTATTTCACCCTCGACCCGGACGACATCATCAAGCCCGGCAAGGACGCCGGCGCACGCCTGAAGAGCGGCTACAGCTCGGCCGACGAAAGCTGGCTGACCTCCGCCACTGTCGCCGCTCGCCAAGGTGACGTCGACGGCCTGCTGCACCTGAGCCAGCGCAACGGCCATGAGACCGAGACCCACGGCGGCCACAGCGGCGCCGGGCTGTCGCGTAGCGAAGCCAACCCGATGGACGCACGCACCACCAACGTGCTGGCCAAGCTGGGCTGGGACTACGCCGAGGATGCTCGCCTGGGCTTTACCTACGAACACTACAAGGATGACCGCGAGCAGAATATCCTCAGCGCGGTGGGCGGGCCGTTCATCGGCGGCGGCAAGGGCATGGGGTTCTACAAGGCGCGTAGCGGCAACGACGTCATCACCCGTGAGCGCTTCGGCATCAGCCATGAGTTGGGCCTGGCATCGCCGGTGGCCGACCACCTGAAGTGGAGCCTCAACTACCAGGTTGCCAAGACCGACCAGCATACCGAGGAAATCTACGCCCCGTTTACCCGCCAGGTGTTGCGCACCCGCGATACCCTCTACAAGGATCGCCAGTGGGTGTTCGATGCGCAGCTGGACAAGGCCTTCAGCATTGGCGCCAGCGACCACCTGCTGACCTACGGCACCACCCTAAGGCATGAGAAGGTCACCGGCTCGCGCAGCGGCACCGGTACCTGCCTGGCCGTTGGCGCAGGTTGCCCTGCCGCCGGTGCTGATCGCCCGGCCGATGGCCAGGCCCTGGTCAGCGACTTCCCCGACCCGACCGTGAACACCTACAGCCTGTTCGTGCAGGATGAAATCCGCTGGAACGACTGGACCTTCCTGCCCGGTGCACGCTATGACTACACGCGCATGGAGCCAAGGTTCACCGAGGAATACCTGCGCGGCCTGGAATCCACCGGTGCGGCGCCCACCTCCCAGGACGATTCCACCAGGAAGTGGCACCGTGTCTCGCCCAAGTTCGGCCTCACCTATGCCTTCAACGATAACTACACCTGGTACGGCCAGTACGCCGAAGGCTTCCGCACGCCGACCGCCAAAGCCATGTTCGGCAAATTCCAGAACCTCGACCAGGGCTACCGCGTGGAAGGCAACCCAGGCCTGGAACCGGAAAAGAGCAAAAGCTATGAAACCGGCCTGCGCGGCAACTTCGACGCCGGCAGCTTCGATGTGGCGGTGTTCTACAACAAGTACCGCGACTTCATCGATGAAGACGCGGTGCAGAGCGCCAACCTGGAACAGACCTTCCGCGCCAGCAACATCGAGCACGCCACCATCAAGGGCGCCGAGTTCAAGGGCCGCCTGAACCTCGACCGCTTCGGCGCGCCGCAGGGCCTGTATGGCCAGGGCTCGCTTGCCTATACCTACGGCCGCAACGATGACAGCGGCGCACCGCTGAACAGCGTCAACCCGCTCAAGGGTGTGTTCGGCCTGGGTTACGAGCAACAGCAATATGGTGGCCTGCTGAGCTGGACACTGGTCAAGCGCAAGACCCGCGTCGACGACAGCAGCTTCCATTCGCCCGACGGCTCCGCCAGCAAGTTCCGCACCCCGGGCTACGGCGTACTGGACCTGACCGGCTACTACCGGGTCAGCGACGACGTCACCATCAACGCTGGCCTGTACAACCTCACCGACAAGAAGTACTGGCAGTGGGATTCGGTGCGCAGCTACGACGGCCAGGGTGAAGCGGCAGTGACCCAGCCAGCCAACATCGACCGCCTGAGCATGCCGGGGCGCAACTTCGGCATCAATGTGGTCTGGGATATCTGACCCTTTGCACCTGTAACGGCCTCTTCGCGGGCTCGCCCGCTCCCACAGGTACTGCGCAAGCCTTGGGCCTGCGCTGGACCTGTGGGAGCGGGCATGCCCGCGAAGAGGCCAGTACAGGCAACACGAAAACCCGATTTTTTACTGTTCCGTCCCCGCTGTTTCGTCTTGTCTCTAGATGCCCCCTTTCCAAGGACTGCCCCATGACCGACCGCCCAGCCCTGCGCTCCCAGCGCCTCAACCAGATCACCCACGCCCCCCATGCCGAACTGGATGCCCTGGTCAAAGCCCACGCACCCTTCGACAGCCGCGAAAGCTTCGCCCGCTTCGTGATCGCCCAGTACCTGTTCCAGGCCGAGCTGCAGGCCCTGTACAACGACCCGCAACTGATCGCCATCGTCCCCGACCTGGCCGAGCGCTGCCGCGCCGAACAGGCCCGCCTGGACCTCGCCGACCTCGACACCGAAGTGCCACCCGCCGTGCCAGGTGCCCTGCGCAATCCAGGCCTGGGCGAGGCAATGGGCTGGATCTTCGTCTCCGAAGGCTCCAAACTGGGCGCGGCGTTTCTGATCAAGCGCGCCATGGCCCTGGGCCTGTCCGACAGCTTCGGTGCCCGCCACCTCGGCGAGCCGGCCGGGGGCCGCGCCGAAGGCTGGAAACAGTTCACCCGTATTATTGATGGCCTGGCGTTGTCGGCCGACGACGAGGCTGCTGCCGAACGCGGCGCAGTGGCTGCCTTCGAGCGCTTCACCGAACTGCTCAGGCACGCCTATGCTACGCATGCCGCGCTGGCTTGACAGGCCATACCCGGCCACCCTGTCGGTGGCCGACCGCTTTTTATGCAGTGAGACCATGACCCGACCCGCCCGCTCGAAACTCGCCCGCCTGCTGTATGCGATCCTGGCTTATGTCAGCCTGGGCGTGGGCCTGGTGGCGATTGTCATTCCCGGCCTGCCGACCACCGAATTCATCCTGCTGGCGGCCTGGGCGGCTACCCGCAGTTCACCGCGGCTGTCGGCCTGGCTGGAAAGCCACCGGCTGTTCGGGCCGATCCTGTACAACTGGCGCAATGGCAAGGTGATCCAGCGGCGGGCGAAAGTGAGCGCGACACTCAGCATGCTGCTGTGCGCAGGGCTGATGCTGACGCTGCTGCAACACCACTGGCCGGTATACTTGGCCATTGCCGGCATGACCCTGGGCAACCTGTGGATCTGGTCACGCCCCGAGCATCCCAGCCCTGCCCCTTCACAGGCTCAGCAGCCCTGAGTACAGGGCATAGGCGGCCAATGCGGCGCCTGCCAGCACGGCGGCAAATATCAGCTTTTCCCAATGGCTGAACAAGGTCTGGCCCTGCTCACGCTTGGCCCTGGCGAACAAAATCACCCCCGGGGCGTAGAGCAACGCCGACAACAGCAGGTACTTGAGGCCGCCGGCATAGAGCAGCCAGATGGCATACAGCAAGGCAACCAGCGCCACCAGCAGGTCCTTGCGGCGCAGCGCCGGCTGCCCGGCGTAGGTTTCTCCGCGCACCGCCAGCAGCACGGCGTAGGCCGCCGACCACAGGTAGGGCACCAGGATCATCGACGAGGCGAGGTAGATCAGGCTGGTATAGGTACCGGCGGAAAACAGCGTGATCAGCAGAAACCCCTGGATCATGCAGTTGGTCAGCCACAGGGCGTTGGCCGGCACATGGTTGGCGTTTTCCTTGGCCAGGAAACGCGGCATGGTCTTGTCGCGCGCCGTGGCGTAGAGGATCTCGGCACACAGCAGCGCCCACGACAACAGCGCGCCGAGCAGCGAAACCGCCAGGCCGAGGCTGATCAGCAGGGCGCCCCAGGGCCCGACGATATGCTCCAGCACCGAGGCCAGCGACGGGTTCTGCAACCCGGCCAGCTCCGGCTGGGTCATGGTGCCCAAGGACAGCACGTTGACCAGTACCAGCAGCGCCAGCACCCCGAGAAAGCCGATCACCGTGGCCTTGCCCACATCCGCACGGCGCTGGGCACGCCCGGAATACACGCTGGCACCTTCGATGCCGATGAACACGAACACGGTAACCAGCATCATGTTGCGCACCTGCTCCAACACGCTGCCGAACTGCGGGTTGCCCAGGCCCCAGATGTCCCGGGTGAAGATATCGGCACGGAAGGCGAACGCTGCAATCACCACGAAAATCAGCAACGGCACGACCTTGGCCACGGTGGTCACCTGGTTGATGAACGCCGCTTCCTTGATGCCGCGCAGCACCAGAAAATGCACCGCCCACAGCAGCAGCGAGGCACAGCCGATGGCGATCGGCGTGTTGCCTTCGCCAAACACAGGGAAGTAGAACCCCAGGGTGCTGAACAACAACACGAAGTAGCCAACGTTGCCCAGCCAGGCGCTGATCCAGTAGCCCCAGGCCGAGGAAAAGCCCATGTAGTCGCCAAAGCCGGCCTTGGCGTAGGCGTACACACCTGAATCCAGCGCCGGCTTGCGGTTGGCCAAGGTCTGGAACACGAACGCCAGCGCCAGCATGCCGACCGCGGTAATGGCCCAGCCGATCAGCACCGCCCCCACTTCAGCACGCGCCGCCATGTTCTGCGGCAGCGAGAAGATCCCGCCACCGATCATCGAGCCGACCACCAGCGCGATCAGCGCGCCGAGGCGCAGCTTCTGTCCCGGTTCGCTCATGTGCCTCCTGTTTTTTTGCCCACTGTCACAGGTTTGAAACAGCCAAGCGGGCTATATAAATATTGTTACTTATAATGTTAGAGATCGATGAAGCTACAGTACTCATAACTGCTCTGTCTATAACGCAGCTACGGGAAAACTAGCACCTGCCGGGGCAACTAGGAAAGCGCCTGATAAAACTCAAAATTCTTGTCAAAAATTTGCGAAAGCGGCAAAAGCGACTAGCTTCAAGCATCGCAGGCAGAACAGAGCGTTTGCTCTAGAAGGACATGGAGGTGCCAGCGCGCAAGGCCTGCAGCAGAAGCTGTCGGCACTCTCCAGGAGTACCGTGAAGGATTTTTCCCACTTCACGTCGCCATGAACTGACCTAAGTCAGCGTATGGCAGCGGCGTCGGATTTACTCTGTCGTCAACTTTCTCCTGGCAGGAGTTGTTAAATGTCTGATTCGTCCGGAAAACTAAAACTCGGCGCGTTAGTTGCACTTGTCGTCGGTTCGATGATTGGTGGCGGGATCTTCTCGCTGCCGCAAAACATGGCGGCCAGCGCCGGGGTCGGCGCAGTGCTGATCGGCTGGGCCATTACCGCGGTCGGCATGCTGACCCTGGCGTTCGTGTTCCAGACCCTGGCCAACCGCAAGCCTGACCTGGATGGCGGGGTGTATGCCTACGCCAAGGCCGGTTTTGGTGACTACATGGGCTTCTCCTCGGCCTGGGGCTACTGGATCAGTGCCTGGCTGGGCAACGTCGGCTACTTCGTGCTGTTGTTCAGCACCTTGGGCTACTTCTTCCCGATCTTTGGCGAAGGCAACACCCCGGCCGCCATCATCGGCGCCTCGGTGCTGCTGTGGGCGGTGCACTTCCTGGTACTGCGCGGCATCAAGGAAGCGGCATTCATCAACCTGGTCACCACCATCGCCAAAGTGGTGCCGCTGGTGCTGTTCGCCCTGATCTGCCTGTTCGCCTTCAAACTCGACATCTTCACCGCCGACATCTGGGGCCTGGGCACGCCAGAGCTGGGCAGCGTGATGAACCAGGTGCGCAACATGATGCTGGTCACCGTGTGGGTGTTCATCGGCATCGAAGGCGCGAGCATCTTCTCGGCGCGGGCGGAAAAACGCAGCGACGTGGGCAAGGCCACGGTGATCGGCTTCGTGACCGTGCTGCTGTTCCTGGTACTGGTCAACGTGCTGTCGCTGGGCATCATGACCCAACCGGAACTGGCCAAGCTGCAGAACCCGTCGATGGCCGCCGTGCTGGAACATGTAGTCGGCCACTGGGGCGCGGTGCTGATCAGCGTCGGCCTGGTCATCTCGCTGCTCGGGGCCCTGCTGTCGTGGGTGCTGCTGTGCGCCGAGATCATGTTCGCCGCCGCCAAGGACCACACCATGCCGGAGTTCCTGCGCCGCGAGAACGCCAAGCAGGTACCGGCCAACGCCCTGTGGCTGACCAACGCCATGGTGCAGATCTTCCTGGTGATCACGCTGTTCTCCGAAAGCACCTACCTGTCGCTGATCTACCTGGCCACGTCGATGATCCTGGTGCCCTACCTGTGGTCGGCCGCCTATGCCGTGCTGCTGGCAGTGCGCAGCGAAACCTACGAACAGGCCCTGGCCGAACGGCAGAAGGACCTGATCATCGGTGGCATCGCCCTGGTGTACGCGATCTGGCTGCTGTACGCCGGCGGCGTGAAATACCTGCTGCTCTCGGCCCTGCTCTACGCACCTGGCGCGATCCTGTTCGCCAAGGCCAAGCGTGAGGTTGGCCAGCCTGTCTTCACCAACGTGGAAAAACTGATCTTCGCAGCCGTGGTCATCGGTGCCCTGGTGGCAGCCTTCGGCCTGTACGACGGCTTCCTGACCCTGTGATCCACGTCTTCGTTCAATTGGAGGAATGAACCATGTCCGCTGCAAAACAGAAGTACGGTGTCCACTCCGAAGCCGGCAAACTGCGCAAAGTGATGGTTTGCTCGCCGGGCCTGGCGCACAAGCGCCTGACGCCGAGCAACTGTGACGAGCTGCTGTTCGACGATGTGATCTGGGTCGACCAGGCCAAGCGTGACCATTTCGACTTCGTCACCAAGATGCGCGAACGGGGCGTGGATGTGCTGGAGATGCACAACCTGCTGACCGACATCGTCCAGCAACCCGAAGCGCTGAAGTGGATTCTCGATCGCAAGATCACCCCCGACACTGTCGGTGTCGGCCTGACCAACGAAGTGCGCAGCTGGCTCGAAGGCCTCGAACCGCGCCATCTGGCCGAGTTCCTGATTGGCGGCGTGGCTGGCCAGGACCTGCCGCAAAGCGAAGGTGCCGAGGTGGTCAAGATGTACAACGACTATCTGGGCCACTCCAGCTTCATCCTGCCACCGCTGCCCAACACCCAGTTCACCCGTGACACCACCTGCTGGATCTACGGCGGCGTGACACTGAACCCGATGTACTGGCCGGCGCGACGTCAGGAAACCCTGCTGACCACTGCCATCTACAAGTTCCACCCGCAGTTCACCAACGCCGACTTCCAGGTGTGGTACGGCGACCCGGACAAGGAGCACGGCCAGTCCACCCTCGAAGGCGGCGATGTCATGCCAATCGGCAAGGGCATCGTGCTGATCGGCATGGGCGAGCGCACCTCGCGCCAGGCCATCGGCCAGTTGGCGCAGAACCTGTTCGCCAAGGGCGCGGTGGAAAAGGTCATTGTTGCCGGCCTGCCCAAATCGCGTGCCGCCATGCACCTGGATACCGTGTTCAGCTTCTGCGATCGCGACCTGGTCACGGTCTTCCCGGAAGTGGTCAAGGAGATCGTGCCGTTCATCATTCGCCCGGACGAGAGCAAGCCATATGGCATGGACGTGCGCCGCGAACACAAGTCGTTCATCGAGGTGGTGGGCGAGCAACTGGGGGTCAAGCTGCGCGTGGTCGAAACCGGCGGCAACAGCTTCGCCGCCGAACGCGAACAGTGGGATGACGGCAACAACGTGGTGGCCATCGAGCCGGGCGTGGTCATTGGCTACGACCGCAACACCTACACCAATACCCTGCTGCGCAAGGCCGGGATCGAAGTCATCACCATCAGCGCCGGTGAACTGGGCCGCGGCCGTGGCGGCGGCCACTGCATGACCTGCCCGATCGTACGCGACCCGATCGACTACTAACGACCATACCCCCGGCCGCCCATACCCAGCGGCGGCCGGTGCGTTCACCAAACTCAAGGAGATAAGTCATGGCGTTCAACATTCACAACCGCAACCTGCTCAGCCTGGAACACCACACCACCCGCGAGCTGCGCTACCTGCTGGACCTGTCCCGCGACCTCAAGCGCGCCAAGTACACCGGCACCGAGCAACAGCACCTGAAGGGCAACAACATCGCCCTGATCTTCGAAAAAACCTCCACCCGTACCCGCTGCGCCTTCGAAGTGGCCGCCTATGACCAAGGCGCCAACGTCACCTACATTGACCCGACCTCCTCGCAGATCGGCCACAAGGAAAGCATGAAGGACACCGCCCGCGTGCTCGGGCGCATGTACGACGCCATCGAGTACCGTGGCTTCAAGCAGGAAATCGTCGAGGAGCTGGCCAAGTTCGCCGGCGTGCCGGTGTTCAACGGCCTGACCGACGAATACCACCCGACCCAGATGATCGCCGACGTGCTGACCATGCGCGAGCACAGCGACAAGCCGTTGCACGACATCAGCTACGCCTACCTGGGCGATGCCCGCAACAACATGGGCAACTCGCTGCTGCTGATCGGTGCCAAGCTCGGCATGGACGTGCGCATCGCCGCGCCCAAGGCACTGTGGCCGCATGACGACCTGGTCGAGCGCTGCCGCAAGTACGCCGAGGAAAGCGGCGCGCGCATCACCCTCACCGAGGACCCGGTGGCCGCGGTCAAAGGCGTGGACTTCGTGCACACCGACGTCTGGGTATCGATGGGCGAGCCGATCGAGGCCTGGGGCGAGCGCATCAAGCTGCTCAAGCCGTACCAGGTCAACACGCAGCTGATGAAGTCCACCGGCAACCCGCGGACCAAGTTCATGCACTGCCTGCCGGCGTTCCACAACTCCGAAACCAAGGTGGGCAAGCAGATCGCCGAACAATACCCGGACCTGGCCAACGGTATCGAAGTGACTGACGACGTGTTCGAGTCGCCGGCCTGCATCGCCTTCGAGCAGGCGGAAAACCGCATGCACACGATCAAGGCGATCCTGGTGTCGACCCTGGCTGACCTGTAAGCCTCGCCCGCCTACCGGGGGACTGCGCTGTACTTGTGGGAGCGGGCATGCCCGCGAATGCGTCAGCCGCACCAGTGATGGTGCCTGGCCTCTTCGCGGGCACGCCCGCTCCCACAGGGAACCCTGCAACCCCCGTGTAGCGGCAGCTCATTCTTTTCGTTAAAGGACATTCCCCATGCGTATCGTTGTTGCATTGGGCGGCAACGCCCTGCTGCGTCGCGGCGAGCCCATGACCGCTGACAACCAGCGCGCCAATATCCGCACCGCCACCGAGCAGATCGCCAAGATCCACCCTGGCAACGAACTGGTCATCGCCCACGGCAACGGCCCGCAAGTCGGCCTGCTGTCGCTGCAAGGGCTTTCCTACAAGCCCGACGAGGCCTACCCGCTGGACGTGCTCGGTGCCGAGACCGAGGGCATGATCGGCTACATGATCGAGCAGGAGCTGGGCAACCTGCTGGCCTTCGAAGTGCCGTTCGCCACCCTGCTGACCCAGGTGGAGGTGGACGCCAACGACCCCGCCTTCAAGGACCCGACCAAGTTCATCGGCCCGGTGTATGCCAAGGAAGAGGCCGAGCGCCTGGCCAAGGAGAAAGGCTGGGTAGTCAAGGCCGACGGCGACAAGTACCGCCGCGTGGTGGCCAGCCCGAAACCCAAGCGCATCTTCGAGATCCGCCCGATCAAGTGGTTGCTGGAAAAAAACAGCATCGTGATCTGCGCCGGCGGTGGCGGCATCCCCACCATGTACGACGAAAACCGCAAGCTCAAGGGTATCGAGGCGGTGATCGACAAGGACCTGTGCTCAGCCCTGCTGGCCGAGCAGCTGGATGCCGACCTTCTGATAATCGCCACCGATGTCGATGCCGCCTATATTGACTGGGGCAAACCCACGCAGAAAGCCATCGCCCAGGCCCACCCCGACGAACTCGAACGCCTGGGTTTCGCCGCCGGCTCCATGGGGCCCAAGGTGCAGGCCGCCTGCGATTTTGCCCGCCACACCGGCAAGGTGGCGGTGATCAGTTCGCTGGAAAACATCGAGGACATCGTCAAAGGCACCGCCGGTACGCGCGTTTCCACCGCGAAGCCGGGTATCAGCTACCGTTGAATGCAGTGGGCGGGCGCTTGATGCCCGCCATTTTCGACCTTCCAAAGGAGCTTGCCATGGCCCAGTACCAACCCGGTCATGTACATATCGAGCGCACCGCGCTGAACAAGAACGACCACAGCTATGACCTGAACATCGAATACGAGGCTGCGTCGGACCCCAAGGAAGGCAGAGGCATCCAGTTTCGTATGCATGGCAGCATCGAGGGCAAGCCAGTGGAAGAAAAGTTCTTCCTGGCCAAGGATCAGGTGCTACCCAGTTTTCTCATGGTCCTGAGCCGCAAGGCCCAGTCATACCTGGCGCCGCCCAAGAAATTCGAAAGCCTGGGTTCGCCGCACAAACTCTACGACCATATGTTCTCGGACATCCGTGAAAAACTCGATGTGAAGTCGGGCGACCCGATCAAGCCTGAACATCTGGAGTGATGCCACCCTTCTGGGGCTGCTGTGCAGCCCATCGCGACGCAAGGCCGCTCCTACAAAGGTGATGTATTTTGAGCTGCGCCCAGATGGTGGGACATATGTCCGACATTGGGGCGCAGCTCATTCCCCTGTAGGAGCGGCCTTGCGTCGCGATGGGCCGCAAAGCGGCCCCGGCGTTGTTGAGGCATACTACCGCCGTCCCCAGCCACCACCTCTTCGTCCCCATGCGCATCCACGTCAGCTTCATCGACCGCGTCGGCATCACCCAGGAAGTCCTCGCCCTGCTCGGTGCCCGCAACCTCAACCTGGACGCAGTAGAGATGGTCCCGCCGAACGTCTACATCGACGCCCCCACCCTCAGCCCCGCCGTGCTCGAAGAACTGCACGACGCGCTATTCGAGGTACAGGGCGTGCAATCGGTGGAGGTGGTCGACATCCTTCCCGGCCAACGCCGCCACCTGCAGCTCGACGCCCTGCTCGCGGCGATGAGCGACCCGGTACTGGCGGTGGACAGTGCCGGCAAGGTACTGCTGGCCAACCCGGCACTGATCGAACTGTGCGGCCGCGAATCCGCGGGGCGCTCGGTGGGTGAGCTGTTCGGCGACCCGGCACTGCTGCAGGCACTGCTGGACAACAACTTCCACCTGCCGATGCGCGAGATGCAGCTCAACGGCCAGAGCCTGCTGCTGGACGCCACGCCGATCACCAACGCCGGTGGCCTGCTGACCCTGTACCCACCCACACGCATGGGCGAACGCCTGTCGGCCCTGCACCACGACCATGCCGAAGGCTTCGATGCCTTGCTCGGCGAGTCGCCGGCCATCCGTACCCTCAAGGCCCGAGCCCTGCGTGTGGCGACGCTCGATGCGCCGCTGCTGGTGCACGGCGAAACCGGCACCGGCAAAGAGCTGGTAGCCCGCGCCTGCCACGCCATCAGCAGCCGCCACGCGGCGCCCTTCCTGGCGCTGAACTGCGCTGCGCTGCCCGAGAGCCTGGCCGAAAGCGAACTGTTCGGCTACGCCCCAGGAGCCTTCACCGGCGCGCAACGAGGCGGCAAGCCCGGGCTGATGGAGCTGGCCAACCAGGGCACGGTGTTTCTCGATGAAATCGGCGAAATGTCGCCGTACCTGCAGGCCAAGCTGCTGCGCTTTCTCAGCGATGGCAGTTTCCGCCGGGTGGGCGGCGACCGTGAAGTGAAAGTGGATGTACGCATTATCAGCGCCACCCACCGCGACCTGCAACGCATGGTTGCCGATGGCAGCTTCCGCGAAGACCTGTTCTACCGCCTCAACGTGCTCAACCTGCAGGTACCGCCGCTGCGCGACCGAGGCCAGGACATCCTGATGCTGGCGCATTTCTTCATGCAACAGGCCTGCACGCAGATCCAGCGCCCGCCCTGCCGGCTGACCCCGACCACCCATTCGGCACTGCTGGCCAACCCTTGGCCAGGCAATGTGCGCCAGTTGCAGAACGTGATCTTTCGCGCTGCGGCCATCTGCGAGGGCAACCTGGTGGATATCGGCGACCTGGACATCGCCGGCACCTCGGTGGCGCGTGGCCAGGACGGCGAAGTGGCCAGCCTGGAGCAGGCGGTGGCCGATTTCGAGCGCGAGCTGCTGCAACGCCTGTACACCAGCTACCCATCGACACGGCAACTGGCCGGGCGCTTGCAAACCTCGCACACCGCCATTGCCCAGCGCCTGCGTAAATATGGCATACCCGGCAAGGCTTGATCGGATGTTGTTCAGCCGGTTCCCAGGGCTTCCTGCAGCACCTGCTCAAGGATTACGAAACACGCCCTTATGTGGGCCTGCTTCAAGGCCTGCGGCCGAGTAACCATGTAGACCTCCATGTCTGGCAGGCGCAGGTCCGGGAACAGCTCGATCAGATCGTTCGCCAGTATCCTCGGCAGTACGGCAACGCCCATGCCTCGTCTCACCGATTCGAGTTGTGCGGTGAACGAACTCACGCGGATGGGCGCCCGATCCAGCCCCCCTGCCTTGGCCGCACGCAGTTGCGGTAACGCATCCAGCGGCGGCAGCAGGCCGATATTGACCGCCGTCGCCGGGGTAACGCCCGGGTAGCGCTGCAGGTAACCAGCAGCGGCGAACACGCCATAGCCAAGCCGGCCCACGAGCCGATAGATCAGTGAGGGTTCCCCCAGGTGGACCGTGCGCACGGCAATATCCGCCACGCCGCGGGCAATCTTGTGAAAGTCGGCGGTCACGGTCAGCTCCACCGAACAACCCGGGTGCAGGCTGGTAAAGCGATCGGCCGCCTCCAGCACGCTCGTCGAGAAGCCGTCCCCTGCGCTCACCTGGACAGTGCCAGAGAGTGCACAAGGCAGATCGTCGTCGCCGCCTCGGGTTTGCCGGCGCAGGCCAGCTTCTGCTGCCAGGGCCACCTCTACCAGCGCTTGGCCGCGCGAAGTCAGCCTGCAACCTTCTACGCCCCGCTCTACCAGCGGCTCGGCCAGTGCGGCCTCAAGCTGGGTCAGGCGACGCGACACGGTCGACGCCGCGATGCCCAGCAACTCGCCAGCGCGAAGAAAGCTGCCACGCCGCGCTACCGCCAGCAGCAGCCGAAGATCATCCCAGTTTTCCTGCAACGCCATCTGTGCCGGCCTCTCCACGCTTTGCGGATATGCAAAGCGATTATGCAATAGCCGCTGTTTTTCGACAGCAAGCCCGGGAGTACCTTGGGCCCTCCCTGAACGAATGGAATGCAATGCATGATGACTGGCCCCAAGGACTATGCCCAGCGTGCCGCCAACGCCTTCAACCAGCGTGATGTGCAAGGGCTGCTGGCATTGGTTGACGAAGACTTCGTGTACCTGGATGGCATGACCAGGCAAACCGGGCGCGAAGCCATGCGCGCCCGCGAGTTGGCGTTGTTCAGCGCTTTCCCTGATGCCCAGGTGGCCCTGACCCCGTTCATGGTCGCGGACGATCGGCTGGCCATGAGCGCCGTCCTGACCGGCACCTTCAGCTCGCCGCTGTGGCTGCCGGCAGGGGTGATCGTTCCGGCCCATGGGCGCCGGGTCTGCCTGCAGTATGCGGCCCACTTCACCTTCAGAAACGGCCTGGCGGTTCGCGAAACGGTGTTTTTCGACAGTGCCACGTTGCGGCCATCTGCCGAACAGGGCGAGGGTTGAGCCATGCGCAATGTGTTCGTGACCGGCGCAACCGGCTTGCTGGGCAACAACCTGGTGCGTGAACTGGTCGCACGTGGCTACACGGTCAAAGGGCTGGTGCGGTCGAGCGCAAAGGGCCGACAGCAGTTTGCCGATCTGCCCGAAGTGGAGCTGGTCGAGGGCGACATGGCCGATGTCGATGCCTTCGCGGCGTCGTTGCACGGCTGCGATACGGTATTCCATACGGCGGCATTCTTTCGCGACAACTACAAGGGCGGCAGCCATTGGCAGGCACTTGAGCAGATCAATGTGAGCGGCACCCGCCGTCTGCTGGAACAGGCCTACCAGGCCGGTATCCGCCGGTTCATTCACACCTCGTCCATTGCGGTGCTCGACGGCGCACCTGGCACAGCCATCGATGAGACATGCCTGCGGGCCGAAGCAGATGCCGATGACTACTACCGCAGCAAGATCCTCGCTGACCGTGTGGTGGCTGCGTTTCTCCAGGCCCACCCCGACATGTACGCCTGCATGGTACTCCCAGGCTGGATGTGGGGCCCTGGCGACATCGGCCCGACGTCGGCCGGGCAACTGGTCAACGATGTGGTGCAGGGCAAGCTGCCTGGCTTGATCCCGGGTAGTTTTTCGGTGGTGGATGCCCGCGATGTGGCTTTGGCGCAGATTGCCGCAGCCACCCAGGGACGCAGCGGTGAACGCTACCTGGCCGCAGGGCGGCATATGACCATGGCCGAACTGGTACCGATAGTCGGCCGTCTGGCCGGCGTACCGACGCCTACTCGGCATTTGCCGTTGCCGTTGCTGTTCTGCCTGACCGCAGTCCAGGAAATGTATGCGCGGCTCACCGGCAAGCCCATCCTGCTAAGCTTGGCCACGCTGCGCCTGCTGGTGCGGGAAAAGGACCGTACGCGCTTCAACCACAGCAAAAGCGAACACGCGCTCGGCCTGAGTTTCAGGGCGCTGGAACTGACTGTCGCCGATACCGTGGCGTGGTATCGAGACCACGGCTGGTTTGCACGACACGGCTCGCTCACGAAACAGGAAAGTCAATAGCCCATGGACAGGGAAATAATCCTGATGCGCCACGGCCAGCCGGCACTGGTTGCCGGCAAAAAAGTGTCCGCACGGGATATGCAGGGCTGGATCGACGGCTACGACCGCGCCGGAATCACCGACCAGCCCGTCCCGGCCGCCAGCCTGCAGCTTGCCACGCGGGCACGGGTGATCGTGTCGAGCACAGCGCCACGTGCACTGAGCTCGCTACAGGCGCTTGGTCTTGCGCCCAGCCACGTCGATGCACTTTTTTGTGAAGCGCAGCTGCCGTTTGGCCAATGGAGGTTACCTCGACTTTCACCGTTTACCTGGGCATTCATTCTTCGCCTGCTGTGGTTGTGCGGTTACTCGCGCGATGTCGAAACCGTCAGCGCTGCCAGGCTCCGTGCCAGCATCGCAGCGCAACGGTTACTGTCACTTGCCAGCGAGGGGCCGGTGATGCTGCTGGGTCATGGGCTCATGAACCGGATGATCGCCAGGCAACTGATGGCTCAGGGGTGGACTCGCCGGAGCCACAACGGCAGCCACTACTGGAGCGCAGTTGTGCTCGCCAAGCGCATTGACGGCCCAACCTGAAAAGGGAAAGCCCGATGACACAAACGCAGCGCTGATACACTGTCGAACAACCCTTACGATGCGCCGGCCGGGTCAGGACCTTTACGGTTTTTTTACTCGACAATGCCGTGGCGCTGTAAATACTGCCCGGCATATTCCAAGCGAGCTTGTTCGATGCCTCTCCCCGCGCTGCGCTTCATCGCCTTCATCATCGGTGTCTTCCTGATCACGTTGTCCCTCAGCATGGTCGTGCCCATGGCCACGCTGATCCTGTACAGCCGCAGCGACGATCTTGGCGCATTTCTCTGGTCGAGCCTGATCGCGCTGTGCGCTGGCCTGGTGCTGGTAGCCCGCGGCGTACCTGAGGCGCCGCAGATCCGCGCCAGGGACATGTATTTCCTGACCACCGCGAGCTGGATCGTGGTTTGCGCGTTCGCCGCCTTGCCCATGGTGCTGATCCGGCACATCAGCTACACCGATGCATTCTTCGAAACCATGTCGGGCATCACCACCACCGGTTCCACGGTCCTGACCGGCCTCGACAGCGCCTCGCCCGGGCTGTTGATCTGGCGCTCGATGCTGCACTGGCTCGGCGGCATCGGCTTCATTGGCATGGCCGTCGCGGTCTTGCCGCTGTTGCGCGTCGGTGGCATGCGCCTGTTCCAGACCGAATCTTCGGACTGGTCGGACAAAGTCACACCACGCTCGCACGTCGCGGCGAAGATGATTCTGGCGGTGTACCTGGGGCTCACCGCAGTCGGCACGCTGGCGCTGTGGGCCGCCGGGATGACCCCGTTCGAAGCCATCAACCATGCGATGTCACTGATCTCGACCGGTGGCTTCTCGACTTCCGATGCATCGCTCGGGCACTGGACCCAGCCCGCAGTGCACTGGGTGGCGGTGGTCATCATGATCCTCGGCAGCCTGCCCTTCACCTTGTATGTGGCGACCTTGCGCGGCCACCGCCGGGCCTTGATCAAGGATCATCAGGTACGCGGCTTCCTCGGCTTTCTGGCTTTCGTGTCGGTCACGGTGGGCACGTGGCTCTGCTGGCACAGCGACTTGTCGTGGTGGGACGCGTTGCGGATCGTGGCGATCAATGTCACCTCGGTGGTCACCACGACGGGGATTGCGGTCGGTGACTACACGCTGTGGGGCAGCTTTGCCGTGCTGTTGTTCTTCTACCTGACCTTCGTCGGGGGCTGTTCAGGGTCGACGGCCGGGGGCCTGAAAATCTTTCGCTTCCAGGTGGCGGCATCGTTGCTGGTCAGCAGCCTGAAGCAGTTGATCCATCCGCGCGCGACGATTTCGAAGAAGTACAATGGCCACCCCATCGACGAAGATATCGTGCGTTCGCTGCTGACCTTTTCGTTTTTCTTCTTCATCACCATCGCGGTGATCGCCCTGCTGCTGACCCTGATCGGCCTCGACTGGACCACGGCCTTGAGCGGTGCCGCCACCGCCGTGTGCAATGTCGGGCCCGGATTGGGCAATCTGATTGGACCGGCCGGCAATTTTGCTTCGCTACCCGATGCAGCGAAGTGGTTGCTGACGATCGGAATGCTGCTGGGCCGGCTCGAAATCCTTACTGTGCTGGTACTCATCGCGCCGGCATTCTGGCGCTTCTAGGCACACCTGAGACGCGCCTGCCGGGTAGTTCAGGCGCGACGGCCTGTGGTGCTGACGGGCACCACTGTATCTATTTCATTACACTGTATTGGATTCGCTACAGGCTAGCCTGGGAGGCGCTGGACAAGGGTTTGATCCTCCAACGCTTTTCCCGCAACGATTACGTGTAGCGTTTTCATTCCAGCGTGGACACGACAAGCGCTAGCAAAAAACATAACCGATTGATTTAAAAGGCTTTTGTTTGATTGGCCGCATTTTTGCTAAGGGAATCCCAACCCAAGAGCGCGGAACCACCGCGCCCAACGCCCCTGCTTCCCGAGGATTCCCCATGAGCGAGTTGCGTTTCACTGAAGATCACGAATGGCTGCGCGTCGAAGCCGATGGCAGCGTTACCGTGGGCATTACCGCCTACGCCCAGAACGCCCTTGGCGACGTGGTTTTCGTGCAACTGCCAGAGTTGCAGCCGTATGAGAAAGGCAGCGAAGCGTCCACCGTCGAGTCGGTCAAGGCCGCCAGCGGCGTATACATGCCGCTGACCGGTGAAGTGGTGCAGGTCAATGGCCAGCTTGAAGAAAGCCCGGAACTGGTCAACGAAGACCCGCTGGGTGAAGGCTGGTTCTTCCGCTTCATTCCCGCCGATGCCAGTGCCGTAGCCGCCCTGCTCGACCAGGACGCCTACAACCGCCTGATCAAAGCCAACGACGACGCCTGAGGACCTGCACCATGACCATCAACCTCGGCACCGCCAACGAATTCATCGCCCGTCACATCGGCCCGCGTGCCGCTGACGAACAAGCCATGCTGGCCGCCCTCGGCTTCGACTCGCTGGACGCCATGACCGACGCGGTCATCCCCGACAGCATCAAGGGCACCAGCGTGCTGGGTGCGCACGACGGCCACAGCGAAGCCGACGCGCTCGCTGCGCTCAAGGCCATTGCCGGCAAGAACCAGCTGTTCAAGAGCTACATCGGCCAGGGTTACTACAACACCCACACCCCGGCACCGATCCTGCGCAACCTGCTGGAAAACCCGGCCTGGTACACCGCCTACACCCCCTACCAGCCAGAAATCTCCCAGGGCCGCCTGGAAGCGCTGCTGAACTTCCAGACCCTGATCAGCGACCTGACCGGGCTGCCGATTGCCAACGCCTCGCTGCTCGACGAAGCCACCGCCGCGGCCGAGGCCATGACCTTCTGCAAACGCCTGTCGAAGAACAAGGCCAGCCATGCCTTCTTCGCCTCGGTGCACTGCCACCCGCAAACCCTCGACGTGCTGCGCACCCGTGCCGAGCCGCTGGGTATCGAGATCGTGGTCGGCGACGAGCGCGAACTGGGTGATGTCAGCCCCTTCTTCGGCGCCCTGCTGCAATACCCGGCCAGCAATGGTGAAGTGTTCGACTACCGCGAGGTGGTGCAGCGCTTCCACGCAGCCAATGCGCTGGTCGCCGTGGCCGCCGACCTGCTGGCCCTGACCCTGCTGACCCCGCCGGGTGAGTTCGACGCCGACGTGGCCATCGGCAGCGCCCAGCGCTTCGGCGTGCCACTGGGCTTCGGCGGCCCGCATGCGGCCTACTTCGCCACCCGCGATGCGTTCAAGCGCGACATGCCGGGCCGCCTGGTCGGCGTGTCGATCGACCGCTTCGGCAAGACCGCCCTGCGCCTGGCCATGCAGACCCGCGAGCAGCACATCCGCCGCGAGAAGGCCACCAGCAACATCTGCACCGCCCAGGTGCTGCTGGCCAACATCGCCAGCATGTTCGCCGTGTACCACGGCCCGGCCGGCCTCAAGCGCATCGCCGAACGCACCCATGCGCTGACCGCGATCCTGGCCGCCGGCCTGAAGACACTGGGCCTCCAGGTAGTCGGCAGCAGCGCCTTCGACACCCTCACCCTGGCCACCGGCAGTGCCACCGCCAGCCTGCATGAAAAGGCCCGTGCCCAGGCTATCAACCTGCGCCAGATCGACGCCGAGCACCTCGGCCTGTCGCTTGACGAAACCAGCAGCCAGGCCGATGTCGAAGCCCTGTGGCAGTTGCTCGGTGGCGACCAGGCGCAGCCAGACTTCAACGCCCTGGCCAGCAGCACCGGCTCGCTGCTGCCTGCGGCGCTGCTGCGTCAGTCGGCCATCCTCCAGCACCCGGTATTCAACCGCTACCACAGCGAAACCGAGCTGATGCGCTACCTGCGCCGCCTGGCCGACAGGGACCTGGCGCTGGACCGCAGCATGATCCCGCTGGGCTCGTGCACCATGAAACTCAATGCTGCCAGCGAAATGATCCCGGTCACCTGGGCCGAGTTCGGCAACCTGCACCCGTTCGCCCCGGCCGAGCAGAGCCAGGGCTACCTGCAGCTGACCACCGAGCTGGAGGCCATGCTCTGCGCCGCCACCGGCTATGACGCCGTATCGCTGCAGCCCAACGCCGGTTCGCAGGGCGAGTACGCGGGCTTGCTGGCCATCCGCGCCTACCACCGCAGCCGTGGCGAAGGCCACCGCGACATCTGCCTGATCCCGTCGTCGGCCCACGGCACCAACCCGGCCACCGCGCACATGGCCGGCATGCGCGTGGTGGTCACCGCCTGTGACGCCCGCGGCAACGTCGATGTCGAGGACCTGCGCGCCAAGGCCATCGAACACCGCGAGCGCCTGGCCGCGATCATGATCACCTACCCGTCGACCCACGGCGTGTTCGAGGAAGCGATCGGCGAAATCTGCGCGATCATCCACGACAACGGCGGCCAGGTGTACATCGACGGCGCCAACATGAACGCCATGGTCGGCCTGTGCGCGCCGGGCAAGTTCGGTGGCGATGTTTCCCACCTGAACCTGCACAAGACCTTCTGCATCCCGCACGGCGGCGGCGGCCCAGGCGTCGGCCCGATCGGCGTCAAGTCGCACCTGGCACCATTCCTGCCCGGCCACGCGCAGCTCGACAACACCGCAGGCGCGGTTTGTGCCGCACCGTTCGGCAGCGCCAGCATCCTGCCGATCACCTGGATGTACATTCGCATGATGGGCGGTGCCGGCCTCAAGCGTGCCTCGCAGATGGCGATCCTCAACGCCAACTACATCGCTCGCCGCCTGGAAGAGCACTATCCTGTTCTGTACACCGGCGGCAATGGCCTGGTGGCCCACGAGTGCATCCTCGACCTGCGCCCGCTGAAGGACACCAGCGGCATCAGCGTTGACGATGTGGCCAAGCGCCTGATCGACTTTGGCTTCCACGCCCCGACCATGTCCTTCCCGGTGGCCGGTACGTTGATGATCGAACCGACCGAAAGCGAGTCCAAGGAAGAACTGGACCGCTTCTGCGACGCGATGATCCAGATCCGCGAAGAAATCCGCGCGGTCGAGAACGGTAGCCTGGACAAGGACGACAACCCGCTGAAGAACGCGCCACATACTGCGGCCGAGCTGGTTGGCGAATGGGCCCACGGCTACAGCCGCGAGCAGGCGGTGTACCCGCTGCCGAGCCTGGTGGAAGGCAAGTACTGGCCGCCGGTCGGTCGGGTCGACAACGTGTTCGGCGACCGCAACCTGGTCTGCGCCTGCCCGTCGATCGAGAGCTATCAGGACGCCTGATAGCCCTCGGGCCCGCTACCTTGCTTGAGGTGTGGGCCTCTGTGGGAGCGGGCGTGCCCGCTCCCACAGGGTTCACCAAATCCGCCCAATATTCCTGGCTGGAGGTCTCCCATGTCACTGAGCGTCTTCGACCTGTTCAAGATCGGCATCGGCCCCTCCAGCTCCCACACGGTCGGCCCGATGCGCGCTGCAGCACGGTTCGCCGAGGGGCTGCGCCGTGATGGCCTGCTCGCCCGTACCCGCAGCGTCAAAGCCGAGCTGTATGGCTCGCTGGGCGCCACCGGCAAGGGCCACGGCAGCGACAAGGCCGTGCTGCTGGGCCTTGAAGGCGAACACCCCGACAGCGTCGATACCGACACCATCCCCGCCCGCCTGCAGGCGATCCGCGACAGCGGCCGGATCAACCTGCTCGGCGAGCGCAGCATCGCGTTCGTCGAAAAACAGCACCTGGCGATGATCCGCAAACCACTGGACTACCACCCCAACGGCATGATCTTCCGCGCCTTCGACGAAGCCGGCCTGCAGATCCGCAGCCGCGAGTACTACTCGGTGGGCGGTGGTTTCGTGGTTGACGAGGATGCCGCCGGCCACGACCGCATCGTCGAGGACAGTACGCCACTGCTCTACCCGTTCAAGACCGCCAAGGAGCTGCTCGGCCATTGCACCGCGCAAAACCTGTCGATAAGCCAGGTGATGCTGGCCAACGAAGCGGCCTGGCGCCCGGAGGCGCAAACCCGTGCCGGCCTGCTGCGCATCTGGCAGGTGATGCAGGGCTGCGTGGACGCCGGGTGCCGGCATGAAGGCATCCTGCCGGGCGGGCTGAAGGTCAAGCGCCGGGCACCGGCGCTGTACCGCCAGTTGAGCGGCCACCCGGAAGCCAGCCTGCGCGATGCCCTGTCGGTACTCGACTGGGTCAACCTCTACGCCCTGGCCGTGAACGAGGAAAACGCCAACGGCGGGCGCGTGGTCACCGCGCCCACCAATGGTGCCGCGGGAATCGTGCCGGCGGTGCTGCACTACTACATGCGCTTTGTGCCAGGCGCCAGCGAAGACGGGGTGGTGCGCTTCCTGCTCACCGCCGCGGCGATCGGCATCCTGTACAAGGAAAACGCCTCCATCTCCGGCGCCGAAGTGGGCTGCCAGGGCGAGGTCGGCGTGGCCTGCTCGATGGCCGCCGGGGCGCTGTGCGAGGTGATGGGTGGTAGCGTGCAGCAAGTGGAAAACGCCGCCGAAATCGGCATGGAACATAACCTGGGCCTGACCTGCGACCCGATTGGCGGGCTGGTCCAGGTGCCTTGCATCGAGCGCAACGCCATGGGCTCGGTGAAGGCGATCAATGCGGTGCGCATGGCCTTGCGCGGCGACGGGCAGCACTACGTGTCGCTCGACAAGGTGATCCGTACCATGCGCCAGACCGGCGCCGACATGAAAAGCAAATACAAAGAGACCGCCCGAGGCGGCCTGGCCGTCAACATCATCGAATGTTGACCCGACAACTACAGCAAGGAGTCACCGATGTCCGAAACACTGCTCAAGACCCCGCTGCACGCCCTGCACCTGGAACTGGGTGCGCGCATGGTGCCGTTCGCCGGCTACGACATGCCAGTGCAGTACCCGCTGGGCGTGCTCAAGGAGCACCTGCACACCCGCGAGCAGGCCGGCCTGTTCGATGTCTCGCACATGGGCCAGATCAAGCTGCACGGCAGCGACGCCGCCAAGGCCCTGGAAAGCCTGGTGCCGGTGGATATCCTCGACCTGCCGGTAGGCATGCAGCGCTATGCCATGTTCACCAATGAGCAAGGCGGTATCCTCGACGACCTGATGGTCGCCAACCTGGGCAACGACACCCTGTTCCTGGTAGTCAACGCTGCCTGCAAGGACCAGGACCTGGCCCACCTGCGAGCGCATATCGGTGGCCGCTGCGAGGTGCAAGCGCTGTTCGAGGAGCGTGCCCTGCTGGCCCTGCAAGGCCCGGCGGCAGCCGAGGTGCTGGCGCGCCTGGCCCCGGAAGTAGCCAGCATGACCTTCATGCAGTTCCGCACAGTAAAGTTGCTGGGTGAAGACTGCTACGTCAGCCGCTCGGGGTATACCGGCGAAGACGGCTACGAGATTTCGGTACCGGCACACGCTGCCGAAGCCCTGGCCCGTCGCCTGCTGGCCGAGCCGCAAGTGCAGCCGATCGGCCTGGGCGCGCGCGACTCGCTGCGCCTGGAAGCCGGCCTGTGCCTGTACGGCCACGACATGAACAGCGAAACCACCCCGGTCGAAGCCAGCCTGCTGTGGGCCATTTCCAAGGTACGCCGTGCCGATGGCGCGCGTGCCGGTGGCTTCCCTGGGGCCGAGCACATCTTCGCCCAGCAGCGCGATGGCGTGCCGCGCAAACGCGTGGGCCTGTTGCCGCAGGAACGTACGCCAGTACGCGAAGGCGCTGACATTGTCGATGCCAACGATCACCCGGTAGGCAAAGTGTGCAGTGGCGGCTTTGGCCCGACACTCGGCGCACCGGTCGCAATGGGTTATATCGATAGCGAACATGCAGCAATCGACACGCCACTGTTTGCCGTGGTGCGTGGCAAGAAGGTGGCTTTGAAAGTCAGTAAAATGCCTTTCGTGGCGCAACGTTACTACCGAGGCTGAAGCCGTTTTGTGAAGCGTGCAGCCAGGTTCGGCTTATTCGTTTCCGAACCTGCCTAATAACTTTTGAACATGGCGCCAGGCCAGGCGCCATGCCGTTTCCGACAAACTGGTCGGTTATCGGCAAACGGCCGATTTTCCAGACGACCAAGGGCTTGTTTTTCGCTCGGGAGTTGGCGTAGAGTCACTGCACTGTGTTTGCATGGGTCGCAACAGTTCGTGACCTGGGCCAGTAGCCGCAATCTGCTACAACCCGTTTGACGTCTCTTACTTTCCTGCAACCCAGCCCAGTAATCTTTTGCTTACTACTTATTGCAAAAGAAACTGTCATCAAAATTCAAGCTTCATAGGAAATAAGACAATGGCTGAGCGTCAGAACGGTACCGTCAAGTGGTTCAATGACGAAAAAGGTTACGGTTTCATCACCCCAGAAAGCGGTGCTGATCTGTTCGTGCACTTCCGCGCTATTGAAGGCAACGGCTTCAAGAGCCTGAAAGAAGGCCAGAAGGTCTCCTTCGAAGCAGTGCAGGGCCAGAAAGGCCTGCAAGCTGACAAAGTTCAGGTCATCGGCTAAGCTGAGCCCGACTTCGAAAAAGCCCCTGCCAAGTGCAGGGGCTTTTTTTTGCCCGTAGAATATCGGCTTCGTCTTCTGGAGCCGTTCTGCATGTCCAAGCCTCTGCTCACACCCCAGGGTGATTTTCCGCCGGTCGGCCTGGGCCGGCGCCTGGCGGCGATGTTCTACGACTTTTTGCTGTGCACGGCACTACTGATCGTGACCGCTGGCGCCTACAAGATGATCCAGATGGCAATCATCGGCGAAGCACGCATGCGCGAGCTGACCGAGGCCGGTGCGCTGGATGGCGACCCGCTGCTGTCGACGCTACTGCTGTTTGCCCTGTTCGGCTTTTTTGCCAAGTTCTGGACCCATGGCGGGCAGACCCTGGGCATGCAGGTGTGGGGGGTGCGGGTGCAGAACGCCGATGGCACGGCCATCAGCCTGTGGCAGGCGCTGTTGCGCTTCGTGGTGTCGATCGCCTCATGGCTGTGCCTGGGGCTGGGTTTCTTCTGGGCGTTGATCGACAAGCGCAAGCGCGGCTGGCATGACATCTATTCGGAAAGCCAGCTGGTGCGGGTGCCGAAGCAGAACAAATGAGCTGAGACCTGTATTGCCTGCTTCCAGCCTATTCGCGGGCGTGCCCGCTCCCACAGGAACTTCACAAGCCCAGGGGGCTGTGATGAACCTGTGGGAGCGGGCACGCCCGCGAAGAAGCCAACACAAATGCCAGCAAAAAGCCGACCCTGAGGTCGGCTTTTTTTGTACGGTTCAGGCCATTACCCCGCCCGGCGCAACAGCCACATCCCTGCCAACGCACAGATGCCGGCCGGGATCACCACCGCCAACAGCGGTGGGAAGCCGAACACCTGGCTCGATGGCCCCAGCAGGTCCTGGGCAATGCGGAACACGAAGCCCACCAGCACACCGGTGAACACGCGCTGGCCAAGGGTCACCGAACGCAGCGGGCCGAAGATGAACGAGATCGCCATCAGCACCAGCGCCGCGGTCACCATCGGTTGCAGCACCTTGGTCCAGAACGCCAGCCAGTAACGGGCGTTGTTCAGGCCCTGGTCGGACAAGTAGTGGATGTAATCCCACAAGCCGGTAATCGATAGCGACTCAGGCGCCAGGATCACGGTATTGAGCAATTGCGGGGTGAGCGAAACGTCCCAGCGCTCCTGCGGTGTGTTCACCACTTCGGTATGGTCACCACGGAAGAAGGTGGTGCGCACGTCGGCAAGCAGCCAGTGATCGTCCTGGTATTGGGCTCGGCGGGCGAAACTCGAAGTGACGATCTTGCGTTCGCTGTCGAAGCGGTAGCGGGTCACGCCCAGCAGCAGGCCGTTGGGCTGCACGGCGTTGATGTGCACGAACTCGTCACCCTGGCGGTGCCACATGCCACGCTTGGAGCTTTGTGCCTCACCCCCACCCTGGGCCAGCGAACGGTCGGCCTGGGCCTTGTTCTCGGTCACCGGTGCCACGTATTCGCCGATCAGCAGGCCGACCAGCATCAGCACCAGCATCGGCTTCATCACCGCCCAGACGATGCGGCCGATCGATACCCCGGCAGCACGCATGATGGTCAGTTCGCTGCTGCTGGCCAGGCTGCCCAGGCCAATCAGGCAACCGATCAGGGCGGCCATCGGCAGCATTTCGTACAGGCGCCGTGGGGCGGTCAGCAAAACGAAGTTGCCCGCCTCCATCACCGTGTAGGTATCGCTCAGGTCGCTCATTTCATCAATGAAGGCGAACAGCGAGGCCAGGCCAAGGATGATGCCCAGTACGGCGAGAATGGCCAGCAGCACGCTCTGGCCGATGTAACGGTCGAGCTTAGCCATGGGCCACCTCCGCACGGCGGGCGGCGCGCTTGAGGCGCAGCGGCTCCCAGTACATCAGGCCCAGGCCGATCAGCAGGAACAGGCCGTGGACCCACCACATGCCCAGGGCGATCGGCAACTTGCCCTTTTCGAGGGCGCCGCGTGTGGAAATCAGCATTGTCAGGTAGGCCATGTACAGAAGAATTGCCGGCAGCAGCTTGAGGAAGCGGCCCTGGCGCGGGTTCACGCGGGACAGCGGTACCGCCAGCAAGGTGACCACGAACACCAGGATGGGCAGCGACAGGCGCCATTGCAGCTCGGCACGCTCACGCAGGCCCGGCTTGCCGATCAGCTCGGAGGTGGGGATGGCTTCGCGCTCGGTCACTTCCTCGCTGACCTCCGGCTTGGGCAGCAGCACGCCGTAGGTGTCGTACTTGATGGCGCGGTAGTCGGCCTGGCCGGGGTTGCCGTCGTAACGGTAGCCGTTTTCCAGCACCAGGTAGCGGTTGCCGTCGGCCTGGATTTCCTGGTGGCCTTTTTCGGCGACCAGCACCGATGGAGCGCGGTCCTTGGTCTTGTCCTGGTTGAAGCGCTTCTCGGAGATGAACACCCCGGCCAGGTTGATGCGATCGTCAGACAACTGTTCGGTGTAGGTCACCCGCGAACCATCGCGCAGGGTCTGGAAGCGGCCCGGCACCAGGGTGTCGAACTCGGTCAGGGCATCCTGCTGGCTGATGATCTGCTGCACCTGGGCAACGCCCTGCGGCGCCAGGCTCAGGCTCAGCCAGGCCACCAGCAGGGCAACCAGGGCGGCCGGCGCCATGGTCAGGCCGAGCAAGCGCTGCTGGCTCATGCCAGTGGCCGACAGCACGGTCATCTCGCTTTCCAGGTACAGGCGCCCGTACGCCAGGAGAATGCCGAGGAACAGCCCCAAAGGCAGGATCAGCTGCAGGAAACCCGGCAGGCGGAAGCCCATGATCAGGAACAGCACGCTCGGGTCGAGCACACCCTGGGCAGCCTGGGCCAGGTACTTGATGAAGCGCCCGCTCATGATGATCACCAGCAGCACGGCGCTGACGGCGCTCAAGGTCACCAGGACCTCGCGGGACAGATAACGAAAGACGATCAAACCAGACACTCCTGGGTTGTCAGGGCGGACTGCCAAGCAATGGCGCCAGACAATGACTTAGTACATCCAAGACCAATGCCGGTTCGCCAAAGGCGAACCTCCATGTAAAGTGCGCGCATTATCCTGTGATTGAACGCCCCTGTCACTTCGCTGCGCATGAAGGCGTACAACGGGGTTGTCAGCACGCTTGCCGCAGGCTCAAACTGGCAGCTTTTCCGCTGGCGCGCGATAACGCAGCCAGGCCCGTCCAGAGCGCTGGAGCACACAGCGCCGACTGCATCGATCATTCGGGGATCCTGACATGGAACTGGTTGTAAAAAGCGTAGCTGCTGCATCCGTAAAAACCGCCACCCTGGTCATTCCGGTAGGTGAAAACCGCAAGCTCGGCGCCGTGGCCAAGGCCGTCGACCAGGCCAGCGAAGGCGCTATCGGTGCCGTGCTCAAGCGTGGCGACCTGGCCGGCAAGCCGGGCCAGACCCTGCTGCTGCAGAGTGTCCCCGGGCTGAAGGCCGAACGCGTGCTGCTGGTGGGCAGCGGCAAGGACGAAGCCCTGGGCGACCGCGCCTGGCGCAAACTGGTCAGCAGCGTCGCCGGCGTGCTCAAGGGCCTGAACGGCAGCGATGCAGTGCTGGCCCTGGATGACATTGCGGTCAACAACCGCGACGCCCACTACGGCAAATACCGCCTGCTGGCCGAAACCCTGCTCGATGGCGAATACACGTTCGACCGCTTCAAGAGCCAGAAGGCCGAGCCGCGCGCCCTGAAAAAGGTCACCCTGTTGGCCGACAAGGCCGGCCAGGCCGACGTCGAGCGCGCGGTCAAGCACGCCAGTGCCATCGCCACCGGCATGGCCTTCACCCGCGACCTCGGCAACCTGCCGCCCAACCTGTGCCACCCAAGCTTCCTCGCCGAACAGGCCAAGGACCTGGGCAAGGCGCACAAGGCGCTGAAGGTCGAGGTACTGGACGAGAAGAAGATCAAGGACCTGGGCATGGGCGCGTTCTACGCCGTCGGCCAGGGCAGCGACCAGCCGCCACGCCTGATCGTGCTCAACTACCAGGGCGGCAAGAAAGCCGAAAAGCCGTTCGTGCTGGTGGGCAAGGGCATTACTTTCGACACCGGCGGCATCAGCCTCAAGCCAGGTGCCGGCATGGATGAGATGAAATACGACATGTGCGGCGCGGCCAGCGTGCTCGGCACCCTGCGTGCGGTGCTCGAGCTGCAACTGCCGATCAACCTGGTGTGCCTGCTGGCCTGTGCCGAAAACATGCCGAGCGGCGGCGCCACCCGCCCGGGTGACATCGTCACCACCATGAGCGGCCAGACCGTGGAAATCCTCAACACCGACGCCGAAGGCCGCCTGGTGCTGTGCGACACCCTGACCTACGCCGAACGCTTCAAGCCCCAGGCGGTGATCGACATCGCCACCCTCACCGGCGCCTGCATCGTCGCCCTGGGCAGCCACACCTCCGGCCTGATGGGCAACAATGACGACCTGGTCGGCCAGTTGCTCGACGCCGGCAAGCGCGCCGACGACCGCGCCTGGCAGCTGCCGCTGTTCGATGAATACCAGGAGCAGCTGGACAGCCCGTTCGCCGACATGGGCAACATCGGTGGGCCGAAAGCCGGCACCATCACCGCCGGCTGCTTCCTGTCGCGCTTCGCCAAGGCCTACGACTGGGCGCACCTGGACATCGCCGGCACGGCCTGGGTCAGCGGTGGCAAGGACAAGGGCGCCACCGGCCGCCCGGTGCCCCTGCTGACCCAGTACCTGCTGGACCGCGCTGGCGCCTGACGCCGTGCAGCCGGTGGCGCCTCGTGCGCCATCGGCCGGCGATACCACCATGAGCAAAGTCGATTTCTACATCCTGCCCACCGACGCACTGTCGGCGCGCCTGGACTTCGCCTGCAAGCTGTGTGAAAAGGCCTGGCGCCTCGGCCACCGGGTCTACCTGCATTGCCAGGATGCCGACCAGCGCGACCAGCTGGACCAACGCCTGTGGCACTTCAAGGGCGAAGCTTTCGTGCCTCACGACCTGGCAGAGGTGCACGCCGACGCGCGCGTGGCCCTGGGCCTGGCCGACGACGCCGGCGACCATCGCGACCTGCTGATCAACCTGGGCGCCGGCGTGCCGGGCTTCGTCGGCCAGTTCGAGCGCATCGCCGAGATCGTCGTCGAAGAACCTGGCATCCGCCAATCGGCACGTGAGCGATTCCGTTTCTACCGTGAACAGGGCTATGCTCTGCAAGACCACCGCTTACAGCGACTTTGACGACGATGGACAAACCCTCCCCGCTACCCGATTCCGCCCATCTGCTCGATGACCTCGAGTCGATCCGCCAGTTGCTTGGCGATGCCGACCTGCAACCGCCACTGCTGACCGAGACAGTGGAGCAGATCCCACTGCTGCTGGAAGAAGCGCCCGGCAACCCCGCGCCTGCGGCCGAACCGGTCGAGCCCGAAGACGATCCGCAGACCCGCCGCCAGGATACCCTGCTGCACCTGGAAAGCGAGCTGCGTGCCGCGGCGCAGATGATCACGCAGGACGTGATCAACGACTTTACCCCGCATATCGAGAACGAGATCAAACGCCGGCTGGATGCGCGGATCGAGCGGTTGATCAAGCGTTCCGAGTAAAACCGAAATTCGGCGGTACCTTCTTCGCGGGTAAACCCGCTCCCACAGGACCGGCGCAAGCTTTGAGACTTGCGCCGGTCCTGTGGGAGCGGGTTTACCCGCGAATAGGCCATCCCTGCCGTGCCAGATAGCAGCAGCTTGTCGCCTGCGGCCCCCAGCTTGGTTATACTTCCCGGCTTTCCCGAATAAATGCACAGGGTCCCGCCGCGCATGGATAAGACCTACCAGCCGCACGCCATCGAAACTTCCTGGTACAACACCTGGGAGTCCGAGAATTATTTCGCCCCACAAGGTGCAGGCGAGTCCTACACCATCATGATCCCGCCGCCGAACGTGACCGGCAGCCTGCACATGGGCCACGGCTTCAACAACGCGATCATGGATGCCCTGATCCGTTTCCGCCGCATGCAAGGCCGCGACACCCTGTGGCAGCCTGGCACCGACCACGCCGGTATCGCCACCCAGATGCTGGTCGAGCGCCAGCTCGAGGCCAAGGGCCAGAACCGCCATGACCTGGGCCGCGAAAAGTTCCTGGAAAAGGTCTGGGAATGGAAGGACCAGTCCGGCGGCAACATCAGCCGCCAGATCCGCCGCCTGGGCTCGTCGGTAGACTGGAGCCGCGAGCGCTTCACCATGGACGACGGCCTGTCCGAAGCGGTCAAGGAAGCCTTCGTGCGCCTGCACGAGGACGGCCTGATCTACCGCGGCAAGCGCCTGGTCAACTGGGACACCAAGCTGCACACGGCCATCTCCGACCTCGAAGTGGAAAACCACGACGAGAAGGGCCACCTGTGGAACCTGCGCTACCCGCTGGCCGATGGCGCCAAGACCGCCGAAGGCAAGGATTACCTGGTCGTCGCCACCACCCGTCCGGAAACCCTGCTGGGTGACGCCGCGGTAGCGGTCAACCCGAACGACGAGCGCTACCAGGCGCTGATCGGCAAGTTCGTCGAACTGCCACTGGTCGGCCGTCGCATCCCGATCATCGCCGACGACTATTGCGATCCCGAGTTCGGTACCGGTTGCGTGAAAATCACCCCGGCCCACGATTTCAACGACTACGAAGTCGGCAAGCGCCACAACCTGCCGCTGCTGAACATCTTCGACAAGAACGCCTTCGTGCTGGCCAGCGCCCAGGCCTTCAACCTCGACGGCAGCGTCAACGAGCAGGTCGACACCCGCCTGCCCGCCCAGTACGCCAACCTCGACCGCTTCGTCGCGCGCAAGCAGATCGTCGCCGACCTGGACGCCCAGGGCCTGCTGGTGAGCATCGACGACCACGCCCTGAAGGTGCCGAAAGGCGACCGTTCGGGCACCGTCATCGAGCCATGGCTGACCGACCAGTGGTACGTCTCCACCAAGCCGTTGGCAGAACCTGCCATCGCTGCCGTGGAAGACGGCCGCATCCAGTTCGTGCCCAAGCAGTACGAGAACATGTATTTCTCCTGGATGCGCGACATCCAGGACTGGTGCATCAGCCGCCAGCTGTGGTGGGGCCACCGTATCCCGGCGTGGTACGACGAGGCCGGCCAGGTCTATGTCGGCCGCAACGAGGCAGAAGTGCGCGCCAAGCACAACCTGGGCGCCGACGTTGCCCTGCGCCAGGACGACGACGTGCTCGACACCTGGTTCAGTTCCGGGCTGTGGACCTTCTCCACCCTGGGCTGGCCGGAGCAGACCGAATTCCTCAAGAAGTTCCACTCCACCGATGTGCTGGTGACCGGCTTCGACATCATCTTCTTCTGGGTTGCGCGCATGATCATGCTGACCATGCACCTGATCAAGAACGAAGACGGCACCCCGCAGGTACCGTTCAAGACCGTGTACGTGCACGGCCTGGTGCGGGACGGCCAGGGCCAGAAGATGTCCAAGTCCAAAGGTAACGTGCTGGACCCGCTGGATATCGTCGACGGCATCACCCTCGACGCCCTGCTGGAAAAACGCACCAGCGGCATGATGCAGCCGAAGCTGGCCGAGAAGATCGCCAAGCAGACCAAGGCCGAGTTCCCTGAAGGTATTGCCAGCTACGGCACCGATGCCCTGCGCTTCACCTTCTGCTCGCTGGCCTCCACCGGCCGCGACATCAAGTTCGACATGGGCCGCGTCGAAGGCTACCGCAACTTCTGCAACAAGATCTGGAACGCCGCCCGCTACGTGCTGGACAAGGGCGAGGACTGCGGCCAGAACGGTGAGGCCGTCGAACTGTCGCTGGCCGACCGCTGGATCATCTCGCAGCTGCAGCGCACCGAAGCCGAAGTGACCCGCCAGCTGGAGCAGTTCCGCTTCGACCTGGCCAGCCAGGCACTGTACGAGTTCATCTGGAACCAGTACTGCGACTGGTACCTGGAACTGTCCAAGCCGGTATTGTGGGACGAAAACGCACCGGTCGAGCGCGCCCGTGGCACCCGCCGTACCCTGGTGCGCGTGCTGGAAGTGGCACTGCGCCTTGCGCATCCGTTCATGCCGTTCATCACCGAGGAAATCTGGCAGCGCATCGCGCCGCTGGCCGGCATCAGCGGCAAGACCATCATGCTGCAGCCATGGCCGGTGGCCAATGAAAGCCGCATCGACCCGGCCGCCGAAGGCGACATCGAATGGCTCAAGGAGCTGATGGTCGGCCTGCGCAACATCCGCGCCGAGATGAACATCGGCCCGGGCAAGCCGCTGCCGCTGTTCCTGAAGAACGCCAACGCCGACGACCAGCGTCGCCTGCAGGAAAACGAAGCCCTGCTGAAGAAGCTGGCCAAGGTCGAGTCGTTCACCGTGCTGAGCGATGCCGACGAAGCACCGCTGTCGGCCACCGCCCTGGTCGGTGACCTGCAGGTGCTGGTGCCGATGGCCGGCCTGATCGACAAGGATGCCGAGCTGGCGCGCCTGAACAAGGAAATCCAGCGCCTGCAAGGTGAAGTGGCACGCGTGGGCGGCAAGCTGTCCAACGCTGCCTTCGTCGACAAGGCTCCGCCTGCGGTGATCGAGAAGGAACGCGCCAAGCTGGCCGAGTCCGAACAGGCCCTGGCCAACTTCACCGAGCAGCACGCGCGGATTGCGGCGCTTTAATCACTAGAGAAACAGCTGGGGCCGCTGTGCGGCCCTTTTGCGACACAAGGCCGCTCCTGCAGGGACGGCGCCGGTTTGAAGGGCGCCGCTATCCTGCAGGAGCGGCCTTGTGTCGCGAAAGGGCTGCACAGCAGCCCCAGACTCTATCAGCCACCGCTCGTATAGGGCTGGACACTGCCATGACCCCGAACAAACCCACCCTGCACCCGCGCAA